>CAJULO010000012.1 GCA_910586945.1 uncultured Christensenellaceae bacterium | reverse complement strand
GCCCTCTTTTACAAAGTTTCCACCAACCCATGCAACATACAATTCATCATCAGATACTTGCATCATACGGTCAGAAAGTATTACAGGAATGCCTGCTTCTTTTGCTTCTTCTAAAACAGTTTCCCAACCTGTTTCTACAACTGGTGCAACTACTATGTAATCAACATCTTGTTGTATAAAAGAACGAATAGCTTTAATTTGATTTTCTTGTTTTTGTTGTGCATCGTCAAAAATCAATTTGTATCCATTTTCTTCTGTGAAAGTAGATTTGAATGATTCTGTGTTAGCTGTTCTCCAGTCAGACTCTGCACCAACTTGTGCATAACCTACTGTAATCAAATCTCCTGCATCACTAGAAACTTCTTCTCCGCCTTCTCCATCTGTTGGAGCTGGTGCTGGTGCTTCACCACCGCCTGAACCACAGGCTGCCATAGAAACTGTCATAGCAAGCATAGCAATAATAGATAACACTTTTTTCTTCATAATTTTATTTCCCCCTTAAAATAAATTTGGTTATGTTACGTTAAAATGATATAGACAACAGCTCCTTGTTAGAAGTACAATAAAATTAAATAAAACATATTTTCTCCCAGAAAGGAGCTGTTTCTATGCATAAATATAAAAATTACTTTTAAAGACTTTTCTATTTCTTGTCCTCATTGTTTTTCTCAATCCATTTGGCGTTATGGAAAAGATAAATATGGACATCAAAAATATTGTTGTTGTAATTGTTATCACCAGTTTACTTTAGAACCTAATAAAACTATAATTTCTAAAAAAGGCTATCCGAAGTGTCCTATTTGTGGTAGAAATACATTTATTTGGCATAAGTATGACTTCTATATTCATTTTAAATGTAATTCTAAAAAATCTGGACATTCTATCAAAGTTCCTACTATCCATCCGAACTTTTATAAAAAGAAGTTCCCTACTTTTGCAACAGCTTCTTTTAAAAGATTTCGTTTTGCACCAAATGTTATTTTATATGCTCTTACTCTTTATTTTGAAGCTTCTTGCTCTCTCAGACAGATACAAAGACTATTGAGAAAACAGATGTCTATTCGTGTTTCTCACGTTTCTATTTATCGTTGGATGCGTCATTTTGCTTCTTTTTTTAGAACTGTTTCTCACTTTCTTCTACAAAAAGCAAATTTACAATCTGATGAATGGCACGTTGACGAAACTTATATTAAAGTAAAAGGGCAAAAGCATTCTTTATGGATACTACTAGATTCTGAAACAAGGGTTGTGATTGCTTTTTGCTTATCTAGTGTAAGAGATAGTAATACTGCTCTTACACTCTTTGAAAAATCACGTAATATTACAGATGCTTCTCCTTTGACAATCATTACAGACGGTTTGGATGCTTATAATATGCCTATTCTGCTTGCTTATCCCAAATCGAAACATCATAGGTATCCATCATTTGCTGATGATTGCAGTAATAATGTATTAGAATCTTTCAACAAAACTTTTAAGGCTTGGTACAAAACGAAAAAAGGATTTCATAGTTTTGATTCTGCTATGGATATGATTTCAAATTTTTTGTTTTATTATAATTTTATACACAGTCATTCTTCTTTATCGGACCAAGCACCTGCTTGTGTTGCAGGTGTTCTATATTCTCAGGAACAAGCGAATCATTGGTTTTTGTTTTAAAAAATTTTTTCAGATATTCGCTTTTGTTTGTATGCCTTTTTTTGACTGTATTTTTAAAAGTCTTTTCTGTATTTTTATTTTCATATTAAGTTAACAAAACCATTTTTTATACATTACTGAAATTTTAAAAATTTAACCTATTTTTTCATTCACAAAAAAGTTCTTGTTGTTCTTTATAGCCATACTCTATTATTTTATTGATATTTCTTCTAACTTTTTTTAATTGTTCTCTCAATATTTTTGCTTCATTAAGACCAGTTTGATATAATTCTTCTACAT
>CAJULO010000011.1 GCA_910586945.1 uncultured Christensenellaceae bacterium | reverse complement strand
CATATGAGAATTTTTATAATGCAGTACGCCAAGATTTTATTGAGTTTAATAAAAGACTGTCACAGCAAGAAGTAGACAGATATTTAAAGAGTGAAGAAGCAAAAATACAAAGAGATTTTAGAGAGGGAAAAGAAGACTTAGATGCAGGCATAATAACGGAGGGACAACTCTGGAATGCTCGTGTATCCGCAGTAGCAAATTGTTTATCACTTATGTACGAACCTGAAGAATAAAACAGCAAATCAAAAAAGAGAGAAGCAATCGCTACTCTCTTTTTTTATACTTATTTAATGCTTCAATTAATTTATATACAGTACTACAAGGATTATATTTTGCAATACAATCTGCAGTTTCTTGTTTATAGTTATATTTTTTTATCTGTTTTTGATGTATCACTTTTGCATTAGTTATGGCATCCTTTAGATGAGAAATAAAATATTTTTTTAAATCGTTTTTATTTGTTTTATCATAATTTTGTTTACATTTAATATTATTATGATATAAATCATCTATATTTTTTATAAGTTTGTTATTATTCGTTGTTTGTGCAATTATTGTGGTATAATGAAGAAGTAGCCAAACCTCGAAAGATAAATTAGAATATCCTATCTGAATTCTATTTTTATTTGCAAGAATTAATGCAGGTTCTAAAACTTTTTCGTTATGAGAATTATCAATATCAAATATACACCAAATTTGATTTATAGTACCATCAGATTGTTCTTTATATTCAATAGCTTTTCTTACAAGTTGTTCTGGATTTGCAATAAAATGATTAATTTTTAGTGTATATGCCGTTATTTTTTTCTCTTTTATTAGTTCAAAATAAATTTTTTCTGTGATTCCATTTGTAAAAATAAGAACTTGATTGTATAAGTTTTTTGTGTTTTTTTTCCTAGACATAATATTTCCATTTTCTACATATTTGGCAAATTAGTAAATAATCCAGCAAGATATTGTTTTGTAAATGAATCAGTTTTTCGTATACCTTTAAAATCAGAGATAGCACTTAAATGACTTTCGCCATATTCATCTTTAGAAACAAAATAAATTTGGTCTCGTCTTAACCCTTCATTCATAAGCATCAGATTATGTGCCGTACAAATTAACTGAGCATTATTCGGATTTTGATCTTTACTATTAAACATATCATTAATTAAATATTTAACAATAATATAATGTAAACGGGAATCAATTTCATCCATCAATAAAACTCTTCCTTCCTCTAATGCTATGATAAAAAATCCTAAACAATTTAATAATTTTACAGTCCCAGCAGAGTAAAAGTCTAGGTCTTTTAATAGCATAAATTCTTTATCTTCAACTTTTTCTTTATTTGAATTATATATATTTAAAGTTGTTGCTAAATCTAATGTATAAACTTCATTTTGTTCATTTTGATTTAAAATTCTTTGCTGTTTATTTATAACCACAGGTGTTTCTATTGAGTTGGTATTATCAGATGTAAAATTGACTTTAGCTTTTTTAACTTTAATATCTTTAATGCCAATATCTGCTTGTTTTAAAATGTTACAAGCTTTTTCTTTGATAGTGTTATTTAGATAAACATTGAATTTTGTGTATCTTCCTTCAGGTATAATTAATAAATTTTTAAACCAAGTCCTTACATCTTCTAATGCTTTGACATCACTTAGTTTTAATTTAGTACCTAAAAGAATAAATAATTCAGTATCAGATAAAGAAGAAATTATATTTATAATAGGTTTATCTTTAGCTGCTATCTTTGTCAACATATTGTTTTCACGAGTAAAAACATTAACTTGTTTGTTTTTATATTTATATAACCATTCTTGATTAATTTTACCTTGATTTAATATAAATCCATATTTATAATATTGTTTATTTTCAATAAGCTCTACTTCAAATAAACTATCATTCAAATATGCGTCTTTATATAATGCAAATGTCTCATTTACATTAATTGCGTTATTAGAATCAGCAAGTGAATCTAAAATAATATATTGCATATAATGCAATGCTCTCAATAAATTTGTTTTGCCAGTTGCATTACTTCCAAAAACAACAGCTGACTTTAAAAGGTTGTCACTGATTTTTGAGGGCACATTTTCACTATCCAAAGAAATTAAATTGAATTCTTTGAAGGAATTATCAGTAGTTGCTTCCATACTAAATAATGTTTCTTCATAAAATGAACGAAAATTTTTAAATCTAAAATTAATTAACATAAATTAATATCCTTAATATTAGCTTTTATATATTATAATCATATTATTGCAAAATGTCAAACATAATATACAAATTTGCAAAAATTTTGCAAATTTTTAAGTTAAATATTAAAATAATATATTTTACTTATATTTATTATCATTGATATTTTTAATAATACAAAACTTATGTGTCATATTTTTAAAGAAAGCAATTAATTTTATTATAATAACAAATAAACAGAATAACAATTTATATGATCACATAACAACCAAATCCATAAGGTAGATAGAATATTGTATAATTTGGTTCTACGCTTACACAGTTTGCTCCACCAAGATTGCTAGCTGTCGAACAAGAATTCGTTTTTGTCGAACCGCTA
>CAJULO010000010.1 GCA_910586945.1 uncultured Christensenellaceae bacterium | reverse complement strand
TATAGAGACAACTGTTTACAAAATGGGGATAGTTGGGCAAATGCCTTAAAGGATAGCGAAGCAGAGAATATAATTGCAGATGACAAAATAGAGTAACTTAAAGTGTTTCTCAATTTTTACATCTTGACTTTTTTTAAATTATGTGGTATTTTGAGAAAAAATTTAAAAAATAGAGGAAAGAATGATAGGTATTGATATTACAGCCATGATTTTTACAATATTATCTTTTCTTGCTACAGTTGGGCTGACAATTACTCTTTTTTTGATAGATAGTAAGAATCAAAAGAGAAGAGACAAAGAAGAGTTAGAACAAAAAGCAAGAGATTTTATAAATAGAAATATTGATGAATTGGAATATTTGCCACTTGCTCAATTTGCTTATATTATTAACTCAAAAATAAAGCATTCTAGAAAAATATATAATGAATATAATAGAATATATAACAGTAAATTAAGACAAGAAATTTTAAAGCAAGCTGAAGTGATAGATTTAAATTTAGCAAAATTAAAAAAAGATGAAATTAAATATAATTTAATAGAATTATTTGAAAAAGATGCACAAGAGCTTGGGCTTATGACTCAGAGCTTTTTATACGATGGAGCTAAATATTTTCATCGTGGCTTCTATGATTGGGGTATGATGAAAATTTGTGGAAATTTAAAAAAAGATGAAAAGAATAGAGAGGATAAAAATAATTATTTTGAAAAAAAGTATTATAAATTTGATAAAAATAATTATTTTAGAAGAGATGGGGAGGATGACATTTGGTTTAGACTGCTTGATTTCATAGAATTAAAAAAATGTGAAAATAAAATAGAATATTATGAGAGGGCTAAAATTGCAACAATTGAATTATTTCAAGCAAACAACAAGAATATTTATTCTTATTTGGTCCCAAATACTTTTAATGAGTTTAAAGAAATACACAAAATTCCTCCATTAGATTGGTACTGGAGCTTAATTACAACTTGTCCAGAAAGTGAATGTACATATATTGTGATGGAAATGGTACTACAAGCCACATATATAAATAAAAGAGAGCTTTACAACGACATACCATATCTTTATGAAGTAAAAGGGGGATTTAAAATAGAACGAAATGAAGATTTATATTACTCTGCATTATTAAACTTATATTGTACTTATGCAGATAAAATTTTAAAGAAGTTATAAATAAAAAGAGTAGCATTCGCTACTCTTTTTATTTACTTATAATAGTTTAAAACTTATTCTATTTTATAATTTTTATAAATGCTTCTTTTATATTTTTTGAAGAAATTACCTTATTGTTATTTTTAAGAAAAGCTCTAGCTTCATGTTCTTCTTGGCTGACAATTATGTATATTCCTGATTTTTGCAAAATATTTGTTAACTTATCTTCAGTTAAATCTGTCCCTAATGTTATAAAAAACATATAATTAACATCTAAAAATTTTACATCTTCAAAATTCTGTTTATATCTTTCTCGTAATGTTCTTTTTGCACTAACTCCACACAATTTGTTATTAAAAATAAATGTCATGTCATATTCAACTGATGAAATTTTAGAGTCATGAGAATGTCCATTAATTTTTTGAACAAGAGGGGATAATGTGGAAAAAACTCTACTTTCATAGCTTGACCCAGCATCAGATTTGATGCTTTGATTCATTGACTCATCCATTATTATATGAAACATATTATTTACATTAAGGTTGTATTGCTCAGTTAGAATTTGAACTTTATGCGAAAAATTTTTAACTATAGTATTACTTGAGTTTAAGATAAAATTGCTTTCTCTATTTGCATTTGTTAAAGCGAATAATAAAAGAGAGCTTATAACTCTTTGACCATATGGTAGATGTAAATGTGAGATATCATATTCGATGCTTAGCATATCATAAATATTCTTTAATTCTTTTTTCTGTTCATTAAAAGCATAAACTTTTGATTCTTGTAAAATTAAATCTTTTATTAATAATAAATCAACGCAAATATCTAAAAATTCACACCACATTTTTAAATTTATACTTTCTGATGTATTGAGAAAATAGTTTAAACTAGCATACTTATTAGCATTTATTTTTCCTATTATATTTGAATCAATCAAAAGAGTTTTTAGTAAATTTGAATTTATTAAAATATTCTCTTTATTTTTAATTACTAAATCCTGAATATAAATTAGCTGCTTTGCAGAGAAATGACATTGGACTAAAAGTTTTAACATAGTGTAAAAATCAAGGTTGTTATTATAAATATTAGAATCTATTATAATTTTTTCATTTTGCATTAGTATAATTCTCCTTTTAAGGATTGAATAATATTTATAGCTACTGCTTCTATCATTTTTGTTGGGACAGAATTTCCCAATTGTTTATAGCATTGTAAATCACTACAAACAAGTTTAAAATTATCATCAAATCCTTGTAATCTAGCAGCCTCTCTAGGAGTAAGCTTTCTGGGGTTACTATCTTCTTGCTTTATTAAAATTTCAGACCCATCTTTGTAGTATCTTGCTGAAATAGTACTGGTGTAAGGAGACTCTTTATCAAATAAACAATATCCAAACCCATTGCCTTTTTGTTTATTTTCTAGTTTTCGTCTTTGATGGCTTGCCCAAAGTTTATCTGATATAGTATATTTTTTATCTACGCTATTTTCTAATATATCTCCGAGTTTTGTTTTAATATTAAAGGGTTCTGGAAATTTAAAAGTGATATCATGGTTTAAAAAACCAATAATAATAATTCGCTCTCGATTTTGTGGCATTCCAAAATTTTTTGCATTCAGAACTTTATAATATACTTTATACTTTAATTCATTTTCTAAAATTGTCAACATTGTTTTAAAGGTTTTGCCTTGATTATGATTTAGTAAACCTTTTACATTTTCTAACATGAAGCAAGGAGGTTTATGGTGTTTTAAAATTCTTTGAACTTCAAAAAACATTGTACCACGTTCATCTTGAAAACCTTTGCGTTTGCCAGCAATAGAAAATGCTTGGCATGGAAAGCCAGCTAATAAGATATCAAAACTTGGTATAGTCTTTTCATCTATTTTTGTAATATCTCCACTTGGTGTTTCTTTGTAATTTGCAATATAGGTTTGAATTGCATATTTATCAATCTCTGATGAAAATACACATTTGCAACCTAATGTGTCAAATGCTCTACGAATACCACCGATGCCAGCAAATAAATCTATAAATGTAAAAGTATGATTTTGCACTGCATTGGTATTTACATTCATTTGTTGCGTTGTATTTATTGGACTCATTTTTTTATTCTCACTCAATATGATATAAACATTAATTAAAGATAGTGTGCTTTTAAATTATTATTTTTCTAAAATGGAGTATGCCGTTTGTAGCAGCTCCATTTTTTGCTTTATTGACATTTTTTTACATAAGTTTAAAATCTCTTCTTCAAGCTCTCCTAAAGGAGCTTGATTTTGTGTTTGGGTATAAAAGGAATTAGTGCTAGCAATATTATTTCCAATAATATTGCCTATACCAGTCTTTACAACATGATTGGTTGCTTCTTCTTTACCAAAAATCAAATAATCAGTAGAACAGCCTAAAAATTCAGCAATTTTAGCTAAATGTTCAACGCTTGGAGAAATTTTCTTACTTTTCCATTTTGAAACTGTAACAATATTTGCTCCTAAAAATTCAGCTAACTCATTTTGTTTTTTATTTTTTTGTTGTAATAATAAAAAAATTCTATCAATTAAATCCATAGTTTCCCTCTCTATATGTGAAATACAATAATTAGCAAAAAATATAAAAAATTATAAAATAAGCTAAAAAACTATTGACATAAATAAAAAAATATGCTAATATGCTAATATAGTTAGCTTTATAGCAAAATAATTGAGAAATAAATTAAAAATTGGATTTATTATATCAATTTTTTTTGAAAAAGTCAACTACATATGCAGTAGAAAACAAAATAGAGCAAAGGAGGTAATGAAATGCTGGCGGTTAAATTGAAAGAAAAGCGAAAAGAAAAAGGCATGACCCAGCAAGAAGTAGCTACAAGAAGTAGAATTGCACAACAGACATATAATTCCTATGAAAATGGATATCGTGTGCCATCTATTGAAAGCATTAAAAATATTGCAAAGACACTAAATTGTAGCATTGATGATCTGCTTGCAGATGATTAAAAAAAAGTCGTCAAGGGTTACAGCACCTAACGACTAAAAGGTAATAGTTAAATT
>CAJULO010000009.1 GCA_910586945.1 uncultured Christensenellaceae bacterium | reverse complement strand
ACAGAGGGAGTGGGAACAGAAGCAGAGCAAAAAAGAGTAGAAGAGTTGACAAAAAGAGGAGAGAACGATAAAATAGATAATAGAAAAAGAGAAGTGTTTGGTGGAGCAAAACACAAAGAATATTTGGATGCACTTGTAACAGCGAAAAAGACATTATCACCTAAAATTGCATGGAGAGTGGCAGACTATAACGGAAGCATTGAAGAGTTTAAAGTATCCCATCCAAATGCAACTTTACATATAACAGCAGGAGGTAGTACTGTCGCAGTTGAAGAGAATGGGGATATAATTGCTGTTTGTAAAAATGATAATGATACTGTAAGCGGGTCATCCCTTATACAGCAAGCAGTAGCAAATGGTGGTACAAAGTTAGATAGTTATGCAGGCAATCATAAATTTTATTGTAAGAATGGATTTGAGCCAGTAAGTTGGTGTGCCTTTAATAAAGAGTATGCACCACATGACTGGGATAAAAATAGAGATAAACCGGAGCCTATAATATTTTATAGATATACAGGTAAGAAATCAACCGAAAGTGCAGAAGAGTTTTATGCAAGAGTGCCAGCAAGTGAAGATTATGATACAGCAATGGAGATGAGAGATAATAAAATGGAGGAGGAAAGATAATGGAAAAATATCCAGCAAGAACATTTGAAAATTTTTACAATGCAGTACGACAAGATTTTATAGAATTTAATAAAAGGCTATCAGAGCAAGAGGTAGACAGATATTTAAAGAGCGAAGAAGAGTCTATAAAAGATGATTATGAAATGAATGTAGGCGAGTTTAATAGAGGAGAAATTACAGAGGCACAATTTTGGATAGGTGGAGTATCAGCAGTAGCAAATTGCCTATCTTTAATGTACGAACCTGAAGAATAAAACAGCAAATCAAAAAAGAGAGTAGCAATCGCTACTCTCTTTTTTATTATAGAGAAAACAGATAAAAATTAGTGTGTCACATGTGTGCCAATATGTTTTTAATGTGTCAAAAAAAGCAACAAATAATAGAAAATAACAGAAAATAATAAAAAAAATACCTAAAACAAAAGTTTTAAGGCATTTTGTAAGGTTGGCAGGGGAGACGCGAAAGCAAAAAAATATGAACATTATTTAAGCAAGTACATTTTTTACTATTTTTCAATGAAAAAAAGTATTAAAATCTAATAAATATTTATAAATAGTTGCACAATATGTGGCAAAAAAAGTGACAAAATTATTTATATTTTTATGTCTAATGCTCCTATAATTTCTTGTTGTGCAGAGGGCATTAAATGAGCATAAGTATTGAGTGTTTGTGTAACATCACTATGTCCTAAACGCTGTGCAACAATTAAAATATTTTGTCCTTTATTGATGAGTAGAGAAGCATGACTATGTCTGAGGTCATGTATTCTAATATATTTGACATTTGCAATTTTTGCATAATGTTCTAATCTTCTACGGATTGTTTGTTCGCAGTAAGGTTTGTCCACGCCAAACACGAATGATTTTTTAGAAAAGCCGTCAATCTGTTGACAAGATTTATAATGTTGCAGTAATAAATTTAATAAGTTATCTGGCAACAAAATATCACGATAACTTGATTTATTTTTTGGAGTAGTTATTTCATAACTAGCACTGCCATTTAAACCTTTTCTATTTATACTTTTTGATATATGTACCATTTTAGTGTTTAAATTTATATCATTCCAGTTGAGTGCTAAAGCTTCGCCTTTTCTACATCCAGTTGAATATAAGAAACTAAAAAATGTTTTCCATTGTAGATTGTCCACCGTAGTAATAAATTGTGCAAATTCCTCTTCAGACCAATAAAGCATCTCTTTTTTAGGTTCTGTATTTGGGAAATTGCCAACGCGTGTAACAACATTATTAGGAAGTCCATAAAATTTTACAGCAAAATTTAATAGTGCAGTGAATGCTGTATAAATTTTACTTTTATATTTATAAGCAAATCCTTTTTGAATAATTTCTGTTTGCCATTTAGCAATATCCGTTTCTTTTATTTTATCAATTCTTGTCTTAGAAAAATAGGGCATAATATGTAAATTGATAACATCGACTGCAGATTGAATACTGGCAGATTTTAATCTATGCTGAATAAAATCCTTATATAATAAAAATAATTCATTTAAAGACATAGCAGAATTTTTTAAACCTGCTTTTTCTTTTGCTTGTATTTCATAATATGCTTGTTGTGCATCTATTTTTCTGGCAAACCCGCTTAAGCGTTTTTGTTTTAATTGGTCGCCAACTTTTACACGATAACGCACACACCATTTTTTTGTCTTTTTATTTTGTTCAAAACTTGCCATATTATTTTCTTTATTCCTTATTCTTTTTTAAATAGGCGAGTAAATCTTTTTCTGTTTGTGTAAGTTGTTGTTCTTGCATATTTTGATATTTATTAAATTCTCTATCTGCTTTATTTTGAGCTTCTAGTGCAGATACTTTACCAGCATGTTGTAATATATCCATATCAGACATAGTCAAAAATGTATCTAAAGCCTTTTGCCAGTCATGCATTGTCATTTGTTCTTGTCGCATAGCTTTAATTTCTGCTAAATCTAGATATGCAGAAACTAGTCTATCTAAAAGAGCAATCTCTTTTTCTTTCAAATAGTTTTTTGCAATTCTAGCATCCTGTTTGGTTGGAGCTGTGCCTTTAAAAGTTTGAAGTCCCATATAGGGCAATTCTGCATTAGCTCTCTCATAAATGAGTTCTGCAGCTGTATGTCCATGCACTGCCCAATGTAATTTATTTTGTGTTCTACTAAAAAAGTCTTTTGCAATGGGAGAGCTTGGGTTATAGTCAATACTCGTTGCAAAAATTTCTAATAGTTGCAAATAAAACATTTTTTCGCTAGCACGAATGGCACGAATGCGTTGCAACAACTCTTTAAAATACATTGTATTATTTGCATTTTCAAGTTTTTCATCGTTGAGAGCAAAACCTTTAATAAGATATTCTTTTAAAATTTTATTTGCCCAAATTCTAAATTGAGTGCCTCGTATTGATTTTACTCTATATCCAACAGAGATAATTACATCTAAATTATAGCAAAATGTTTGATATTGCTTTCCATCTTGTGCAGTTATCCGGAAATTCCGGACAACTGAATTTTTATCTAGTTCGCCTTCATTAAAAATATTTTGTATATGTTCATTTATAGTTTTTTTAGATTTATCAAACAACTCAGCCATTTGAGCTTGTGTTAGCCAAATATTTTCTTCTTGCAAAGTAACTTCAATTTTTGTTAGCCCATCTTCTGTTTGGTACATTAAAATAGAATTTTGTTTTTCTTCCATAAATTGTTCCTTTTTACCTTTTATATGTTCTTCTAACTTCTATAACTACACCAAGTATACTAATAGGAAGTTCTGCTATTTCTTGATTTGTGTAAAACATAGGTTCATAAGCAGAGTTGAGAGGCATAAGAGTAATACCATTTTCTTTTCTAATAACTTTTTTAAAAGTGCATTCAGTACCATTGATGGATACAGCACAATAATCGCCATTTTCACAAGTATCAACTTTTTGAAAGATGACATTATCGCCATTACGAAACTCTGGATACATAGAATCTCCTTTAATTTTAAGTCCAAATAAAACTTTACCACCACGAGCTAAGTCTGCATCTACTTCCTCGTACTCTTCAATAAAGTCATCTTCAATCATTTCAATAGGAACACCAGCTGGAATTTCTCCATAAATAGGGACTTTTATTACATTTCTATTCAAATGTAATGGTTCAACATTGGATATGTCTTGCCAACCACATAAATAGCTAGGTTGTACACCTAATATATTAGCTATTTCTTTTATTTTAGATAGAGGAATATTAGTAACTATCCCAGTTTCATATTTGAAGATAGTTTGTCTAGCAACATTTAATTTTTTTGCAAGGTCTTCTTGACTTAAATTTTTTTCTTCCCTCAAAAGTTTGATTTTTTCTCCAAGTTCCATTTTTATGCTCCTTTTTCTACAATGTAACTTATTGAGTATAAATTGTCAAGAAAAATTTAAAAATTTTCAAAAAAAATAACAAAAAGTACTTGACAAGTTACAAATTGTTTGGTATTATACTATTGTAACCTTAAAAGTTGCAATAAATAAAAAAGGAGGTAAAAATGAAAACTAATAAGTTACATGGTAAAATTGTTGAGTGTGGATTTACAAAAGCAGATATAGCTAAGAGGCTATCCTTAAGCGAAAAAACTTTTTATACTAAAATGAAAAATGGAAATTTTAAATTAAATGAAGCAAAGCAATTGATACAATTACTTAAAATAGACAATCCAAACGATATTTTTTTTGAGGATGATGTAACTTGAAAAGTTGCAAATTAAAGGAGGAAGTATGTCAGTAAACAAAGTAATTAGTAATACCAAAAAAGTTGAGCTTTTAATGCAACCATATCTTAGTAGAAGAGAGATAGCATTGATACTTGGCATTGGTATTACAAGAGCAGGAGGAATTGTAAAAGATATTTATAAAATGTTAGCAGAACAAGGGAAAAGCCCATATACGCCAAAAGCATACTTAGTAGCAAGTGAGACTTTTTTAGAATTTATGCAATGGAAGCTAGAAGATTTTATTGAAAAAGCAAAGATTGAACAAGAATTAAATATTACAGAGAGTGAAGAATAAAAAAGTCGTCAAGTGTTACAGCACCTAACGACTAAAAGGTAATAGTTTGATTGACTATTATCTTGATTGTAGCA
>CAJULO010000008.1 GCA_910586945.1 uncultured Christensenellaceae bacterium | reverse complement strand
GTGCAGATATATTAGTATTTGGAAGTATGATGCAAGCGGATGCAAACAGAATAAAGGTAAGTAATTTGTATAAAGATAATTGCATAGAAAACGGCGAAGCTTGGGCTAAAAGTTTACGAGATACACAAGAGAAAAAAGAAGAACTGAACAATAAAGGAATTTAAGAGTAATATGATAAAAGAAAGTAGCATTCGCTACTCTCTTTTATTTATCTTGACATTTTTTTGTTTCTATGTTATTTTGTATAAAGTAAAATAAAATTATCTTCTATATTTAAAAATTTTAAGTAAGATTATTTTTTGAATGATATTAAAAATAAAATCATTATTAAAAATAAACGGTAAATATAAATGGCGAATGAAAGATATACTGAAAATTTAGTGTTAGAAACAATGGGAGTTAGCTTAGGTAAAAATGATTTTGGATATGTATTCCCGCAAGGAGAAACTGGAAATTTTGATGGAATTGAAAAACGATTACGTCAAATGGGTGCAAAGCCTGATATATCCAAATTAAATGATATGACAATAATTGGGGCAGGGAAAGCTAAACCTGAATATATAGTTACATTTAATAACGATAAAAACACAATATTACTTGTTGAATGTAAAAAACAAGTTCAGTATCATGAAAGTCAAAATAAGGATATGCCAAAAAAATATGCTGTGGACGGAGCTTTATTTTATGCAAAGCATTTAAAAGGAGATTATAATGTTTTAGCGGTTGCTGTAAGTGGTACATCTAAAAATAATATAAAAGTAAATACTTTTTATTGGAAAAAAGGTTTTGAAGAACCTCAAGAACTTAAGAAAGCAAAAGACACTATACTTGAACCATTAAATTATCTTAATCTTGTTACAGGAAAGAAACTTGAACGAAAGTATTCATTACAAGAAATTAGAGAGTTATCTCAAATTATGCATGAAAAATTAAGACAAATTAAAGTTTCTGAAAAAGATAAACCAATATTCGTCGCAGGAATTCTTATAGCATTGCAGAATTCAGATTTTAGAGCAGATTGGGATAGCATAACAAGGTTTTCTACACTTGTTGATTCAATGATTACTGCTATTGATACTATCTTAGATAGTAGTGATATTAAAAGAGAGAAAATAGATGCAATAAAAAGCTCTTTTAAAAGAATAAAAAGTAATGAAAAAATTAAATCTATTTCTCTTGGAGAAAGTGGTTCTCTTGCATGGTTTATTAAGCAACTAGAAATGAGAATTTTACCTATGATGAATCATTATGAATATACTGAAGATGCATTGAGTATATTTTATCATGAATTTATAAAATATAGTGCAACTGATGGGAAGGGATTAGGAATTGTATTAACACCAAAGCATTTAACTGATTTTATGTGTAAATTAGGCGATATAAATAAACAAAGTAAAGTTGTTGATATTTGTTGTGGTTCAGGCTCATTTCTTGTTACAGCAATGAGTTTGATGTGTAAAGAAGCAAATGCCACTGAGATTTCAGAAATAAAAAAAAATGGATTATATGGTGTTGAATTAGATACAGATTTATATACATTAGCGATAACGAATATGATTATTCGTAAAGATGGAAAATCTAATATTGTATGCGGAGATTGTTTTTCAAAAGAAGTTTTTCATAATTTAAAAGATAAAAATTTATCTTTAGGATTAATCAATCCTCCTTATTCACAAGAAGATAAATGTGAGTTAGAATTTGTTGAAAGGTTACTAAATATCCTCGCTTCTCGTGGTTTAGCTGTTGCAGTTGTTCCAATGAGTTGTGCAATTGGTACAAAGTTTAAAGAAGTAAGAGAAAGATTGTTTAAATATCATACTTTAAAAGCTGTTTTCAGTATGCCAGATGATATTTTTTATCCAACAGGAGTTAATGTTTGTGTAATGGTATGGGAGGGTCATAAAAGTCATGATTCTACAAAACCTACATTCTTTGGGTATTGTAAGGATGATGGTTTTGTAAAAAGAAAAAAGATGGGAAGAATTGATTATTATAATAAATGGGATGAAATTGAGAAAGAATGGTTGAATTTATATGAAAGAAAAATGGTTGTAGATGGAAAATCAGCAATGCAATGTATAACAGCACAAGACGAATGGTTATGTGAAGCTTATATGAAAACAGATTATTCAACTTTAACGCAACAAGACTTTCAACAAACAGTAAATGATTATCTCGCATATTTAATTAAAAACGGTGATTTTGATGAAGATTAAAGATTTATTTGAGTATAAATATGGGGTAAATCTAGAACTTTTAAACTGTTATCAAACACTTGATAAAAAAAATTCAGTTAATTTTGTTGCAAGAACTAGTTCTAATAATGGAGTGGTAGCCAGAGTAAAATTAATTAAAGGACTAAGTCCTCAAAATGCAGGGACATTAAGTCTTGCAGTGAGTGGTTCTGTTTTATCTTGTTTTGTACAAAAAGAAGATTATTATAGCGGTCGTGATTTATATGTTTTAACACCAAAAATAAATTTATCATTTGAGCAAAAACTTTTTTATGCAATGTGCATAACTAAAAATGCGTATAGATACAGTTATGGTAGAGCGGCAAATAAAACATTTCCGGATATAGAACTTCCAGATATAGAAGAAAGTTATAAAATAATTCAAGGATGTAAATTAAAAGATATAATAACTAAAAATTCAAAGAATAAATATACTTTAAATCAACAACACTGGAAAGAGTTTAAATTAAATGAAATTTTTAAAATATCAAAATCTCCCAATATAAATGAATTAGAAACAATTGATGGCTTTGAATTAAATTATATTTCAAGAACTAATAAAAATAACGGTTTAAAAAAGAAAATATCTAATAATAGTTATAAAATTTGTAAAGAAAATTGTATTAGTATAGGAGGTGAGAGTGCAAGTATTTTTTATCAAGATAAGCCATTTGTCACAGGAAACAATATAACTTTGCTTTATAATGAAAATTTAAATAAATACATAGGCTTATTTATAGTGTCTGTGCTATCCAAAGAAAAATACAAATATTCTTATGGAAGAGCCTTTAATAAAGAACATATAGAAAAGACTTACATTCTATTACCTGAAAACAATAATCAGCCAGATTGGGATTTTATGGAAGATTTTATTAAATCTTTGCCATATGCAGATAGAATTTGAAAAATTATTTTGAAGTACAAATATAAAAAACAAAAAGAAGAGTAGCAAGTTGCTACTCTCTTTTTTATTATAGAGAAAACAGATAAAAATTAGTGTGTCACATGTGTGCCAATATGTTTTTAATGTGTCAAAAAAAGCAACAAATAATAGAAAATAACAGAAAATAATAAAAAAAATACCTAAAACAAAAGTTTTAAGGCATTTTGTAAGGTTGGCAGGGGAGACGCGATTCGAACACGCAACCTACGGTTTTGGAGACCGCTACTCTACCGTTGAGCCACTCCCCTAAAAATATTTTTCTATCATAAATCGTCAATATTGTATGTATAAATATTGATTTTCAATGAAAAAGGTACTATTTATATTAAATTTAATAATACAATTTTATAGGAAGAGAAAATATAATGAAAATTTTAGGAAATATAAAAATTAAAATACATTTAGCACCTTTTGGAGCTTATGACGAGATTTGAACTCGTGACCTCATCCTTACCAAGGATGTGCGCTACCTCCTGCGCCACATAAGCAAATATTTTTACTCTTTATTAGTATAATCATTTTAAAAAAATTGTCAACCTTTTTCTTCAATATCAATAGAAATTTTATGATTATTCTTCTTAATGAATTGCAATATATTTTATTTTTTAATTTCAATGAGTTTGATAGAATTTATTTCTTGCATTGTACATATTGCTAAAATATAGATGTCATCTATATTTTTTATCTTGATAAATTGAAAATGACAGAGCATAGATTCTCCATAATAAAGTAATTTTTTATTACTATAGGATATATGTTTGAAATCCTCTAAAATACTTTTACCATGTAATTTAATAAAACTTTCTTTTGCTGTCCAATTTTTAAAAAAATTATAGTTACTTGTGCATTCTTTTTTTTCTTGCTCAGTTAGCAGACGCAAAATAGATACAGGTATTTTTTTGTTTATATATTCGGTATCTACTCCAACGATATCCATAAAAAAGGCAATTGCAAGTAGACACTTACTATGTGTAATACTAAAATGTATAGGCGTTGTATCATTTGGTAGAAGTATATATTTTTTTCCGTAAATATTTTGCTTTAATATATACTCTGTAATATGAAAATAATTCTGTAAAATTTGCTTTAAAAATAAGTTTGAATCTTGTATATTCCATGTATAAAAAATTTGCATGCAATGAGTATACCATATTTTTTGAATCTTTTCAATCTTTGGCATATTATTTTATGACAGAGTCATATATTAGTCCATATGGCGAAACAAAATTATAAATATAAGAGATATAAAAAGCCTCGTAGATGGAAAAAAACAATTGTAATTTTTATTTTGCTCGTTATTGTAGGTGGTTCAATTTTTCTATTACAAAGCAATGTCTCTAAAATATTAGTTAAAATCAGTGAAGCAAATGTGCAATCTGCAACGCATAATGCTGTAAATCAAGCAGTATATGATGTTTTTTCAAAATCCAATATAAACTATTCTGATATTGTCACAATCCAAAGAGATAGTAAGGATAATATTTTGAGTATTGAGGCAAATACAACAAAAGTCAATTTAATAGCAAGGGAAACTACTGCACTTACAATTCAACATCTCAATATCAATTGCAATGATGGAGTAGAAATTCCATTACTTGCCTTTTCTGGTATCGAATTTTTATCTGGATTTGGACCTAAAATCAAGTTTAAAATTATACCAGTTTCATCGGCAGATTGTAGTTTTCAATCAAATTTTATCAGTGCAGGAATCAATCAAACATTGCATGAAATTTATATTAAAGTTACGGCATATGTCAGTGTAATTATGCCAACATATACCTTAAATGTACTTGCATCTACCGATGTGTTGGTGGCAAGTAGTTTGATTGTTGGAAGTATTCCAAATATTGTTCTTGGCGGAAATTTATTTCCATAAAATTATTGATTTTTTGTAGATATTTTGATATACTACAGATAAACTATAGTTGCAAAAAGGAGAGGGAGTATGCAAAAAAAAATTGCAACTTTAAAGGAAGAAATTCAAATTGAAGTGCAAAAAGTATTTTTACAGGAAAATGAAAATTTACGACAAAAGTTGTTTGAACTAAAAATGCAATTTTTAGGTAAGACAGGCAAGCTTACTGATTTATTAAAGAGTATGAAAGATGTTGCACCAGAACTAAGACCAGAAATGGGAAAATATGTAAACGAATTGCGTGACTATGCTGAAAAGCTTTTTGCAGAAAAAGAACGATTAGCAAGAGAAAAAGAAATGGCATTGCGTTATGAAAGAGAAAAAATTGATATTACAGCACCAGCTATTTTTCAAAAAAAGGGTGGTTTACATCCTATAACACTGATTCAGAATGAACTTATTGCAATTTTTACTGGATTTGGATTTACTGTTTTTGATAGTACAGAGTTTGAAACAGATTATTATAATTTTCAAGCTTTAAATATACCTGAAGATCATCCATCACGCGATATGCAAGATACTTTTTTTATACATAAAAATTTACTGTTGCGTTCACAGACATCAGCAGGACAAGTGCATGTTATGGAGCAGCAGTTACCGCCGATTAAAATATTAACTACTGGTAGAGTATATCGTAGTGATAGCGATGCAACGCATTCTCCAATGTTTCATCAGATGGAAGGACTAGTTGTTGATAAAAATATAACTCTATGTGACTTAAAGGGACTTTTAGATGCCTTTGCGAAAAGGATGTTTGATTGTAATACGAAGACGCGTTTGCGTCCATCTTATTTTCCGTTTACAGAACCGAGTGTTGAAGTTGATTTATCTTGTGTACACTGTCATGGTAAAGGATGTAAAATTTGTAAAAATACCGGTTGGATTGAAATATTAGGTGCAGGCATGGTGAATGAGCGTGTTTTACAAACTTGCAAAATAGATACAGCAAAATATAGTGGATTTGCCTTTGGCCTTGGCATTGAACGCATTGCCATGATAAAATATGGTATACCAGATATTCGGTTATTTTTTGAAAATGACATTCGTTTTTTAAAACAATTTAATAGTGCAAAAGGAGAAAAGTAAAATGAAGGTACCTTTTTCATGGTTAAAAGAGTATGTTGATATAGATTGTAATGCAAATGAGCTTGCTGAAAAGTTATTTGCCAGTGGATTTGAAGTAGAAGAGATTGTTGATTTAGAAAAAAGTGTAGAAAATATAGTTGTCGGAAAAATTGTTGCCATTGATAGACATCCTAATGCTGATAAATTGCAAGTTTGTCAAATAGATTGTGGCAAATATGGAAATGGAATACAAATACTTACAGCGGCAAAAAATGTTGCAGTTGGTGATTTTGTGCCCGTTGCATTACATGATTCAAAAACGGCAAATGGTATGCATATTCTTACAACAAAAATGCGTGGAGTAGATTCATTTGGAATGCTCTGTTCTGGTGAAGAACTTGGTATCGGGGAAGAGTTCTATACAGGAGCTGCAGCAGATGGCATTTTAATTTTGCAAGGAGAACAACAAGTAGGGCAAGCAATACAGGCAGTTGTTGGACTTGATGATATTGTGTTAGATATTGCAATTACTGCGAATAGACCAGATTGTCAAAGCATATATGGAATTGCAAGAGAAATTGCAGCACTTTTAGATAAACCTTTAAAAATGCTTGATACTAGTTACACAACAGTATACTCAAGTATAGAGCATTTACCTAAAATGATAGTAACTATGGGTGGATTAAATTTATGTCGACAATATATGGGGCAAGTTTTGCAAGATGTAGTATATAAGGAATCTCCAAAATGGATGCAACGGCGTTTGGCACTTTGTGGCATGCGCGCAAAAAATGCGGTTGTGGATATCACAAACTATATTTTACTCGAGCTTGGGCAACCGTTACATGCTTTTGATGTAGATAATATTCAAGAAAATATAGTATTGCGTCAGGCAGAGAATGGAGAAAAGGCAGTTCTGTTAAATGAGAAAGAGGTAACATTAACAGAAAAGCAACTTGTCATTGCTGATAACGAAAAGGTACTTGCACTTGCAGGCATTATGGGGAGTCAAGTAAGTGCAGTGAATATAAATACAAAAAATATTTTTTTAGAGTGTGCTACTTTTGACCGTGCGAATATTCGTCGTAGTGCTAAAGCTATGTCTATGCGTACAGATGCATCTGCACGCTATGAAAAGGGAGTAGATAGTTATACTGGATTGCTTGCAATGAAGCGTGCTTTACATTTTTTTGATAATTTAGAAGTTGCAAAAGTTGTGCAAGAATTTTCAGCAATTACAGAGATTCAAAAATGTAGCAATAGTATAGGTAGCGAAAATATGACGGAAGTATTAAAAATTTTACCAGTACATGCAGGGGGATTGGTTGGTAAAATTAGCGGATATATTGGCAATGACTATCAAGCTGCTATTCGTATAGTCGATAAGACATATGGTTATAGAGAAAGCATAGAGCAAATACAAGTGCAAACATCTTATAGAAAGATAAATGCCTTGCTCGGTATTAAAGTAAGTGAAAGTAAAATTAAAAATATTTTAGAGCGTCTCTCTTTTACAGTGCAGGAAATTGAAGGAAGTAGAGAGCTTGGCAATATAGACTATAAGCTTATTGGAAAATGTTTAGAGCATAGGCAAATTTTAGTCACTGCACCTGCTTTTAGAGAGGATATTGAAGGATATGCCGACCTTGCAGAGGAAGTTATTCGCCTATATGGGTACCAACATGTCAAAAAGCATCTATTACAAAAGGCAGAAATTACACATGGCGGGTTAAATGCACAGCAACAATTTTATAATAGTATAAAAGATATTTTTGTAGGGCAAGCTTATCAAGAGAGTATAACTTTTTCCTTTATTTCTCCAAAGGATTATCTTTTATTTGCTATGGAAAAAGAAGCTGTACAAAGCGTTACGATTTGTAATCCAATTGGCGAAGATTTTAGTATGATGCGTACAACCCTTTTGCCATCTATGTTGCAGGCAGTTTCAACAAATATGCGTAAAAATAATAGAGCAGTGCGTCTATTTGAGTGTGCAAATGTCTATAAAAAAGATACAACAAAAATACTGCCACAAGAAAATATGACACTAGCATTTGCTCTATATGGAGAAAATGAAAGTTTTTATACAGCGAAAGGAGCATTTGCAGTATTGGAAGAACAATTTGCCTTAAAATTTGATTATAGAGTGATAAAAAATCACTATTTCCATCACGGCAGAGCAGCTGAAGTCTTTTGTAATGGGCAAGTTATAGGATGTTTTGGAGAGCTTGCTCCAACGCTTGCTGAAGAACTTTCTATAGAATATCCCGTATATTTAGGCGAAATTTATTTGCATATTCTTGAAAAGGAATGTAATCAAAAAAAATATTTTACTAAACTTACTAAATTTAGCGATATGTACAGAGATATCTCTCTTCTTATGCCTCAAGATATAACATGTAAAGCAATTGAAGATGTTATATATAGCACGGATAGTAGCATAACAAATGTAAAATTATTTGATACATACATGGATAAAAAATTAGGAGAGAATAAAAAGAGCTTAGCATTTACTATCACATTTGAAAATGTAGATAGAGAGAGAAAGCCGGAAGAGATAGATAGTATTATGCAGCAAGTAGTGAATAATTTACAGCAAAAATTAAATATTGTTAGAAGATAACATAGGTTGAAGATGAAAGTAGAGGTATTACAAAAATTAGAGTTTAATAAAATTATGCAAACAGTGGCGACTTTTGCTATTTTAGATGCAAGTCGTGTAGCGCTTTTGCAGACATTGCCGTCTACAGATTTGCAGACGGCAAATACTCTATTGCATTTTACCACGGAGTGTCAACAAGCTCTATTTGAATTTGGACTAGCAAAATTAGAATATTTTCCTCCACTTGAGGATTGTCTCACGAAAGTACAAAAGGGTGCAATACTTACCTTAGAAGAATTGTTAGATATATATAAACTTTTAAAATCATCCAGTGCAATGCATAGTGGTATCATGAGTATGCCCGAGAAATTGCCACAACTTATAGAGATAGCAAATGTGTTATATGTTGATAAGAAATTGCAAAAGTCAATAGATGATAAAATTTTATCAACAACGGCATTAAAGGATACAGCGAGCGAAAAACTCTATCAAATACGACTTGCAATTCGCCAATGTAATGAAAAGATAAGACATCGTTTACAAGAATATTTACAGCAAAATAGTCAATATTTACAAGAAGCTATTATCACTATACGAGATAATCGTTATGTTTTACCTGTTCGTGCAGAACATAAAAATAAAATAAAGGGATTTGTACATGACCGTTCTGCAACAGGTTCAACTTTTTTTATAGAACCAACTGAAGTATTAGAACTCAACAATCAGTTGCGTGAGTATGAGTTAGCGGAAAAGGCGGAGGAAGAACATATATTGCATATGCTTTCCATAGAAGTTGCTGAAGTTGCGGAATTCTTAATAGAAAACTGTAAACATTTGGTAACTTTAGATTGTGGTTTTGCTAAGGCATATTACAGTTATAAACATAGTTGTAATAGACCAAAACTGAATAATAGAGGGATTGTGGCAATACATAAAGGGCGACATCCACTATTGGTTGCAGAGACTATTGTGCCTGTGAGTTTAAGTTTTGGGCAATCTAGTAGAATTCTATTGTTATCAGGTCCAAATACGGGTGGTAAAACTGTTACATTAAAAATGTGTGGGTTATTTTGTCTTATGGCAGCCAGTGGCTTATTTATTCCAGCAATGCCAGAGAGTCAAATCAATATTTTTGATGAAATTTTTTGTGATATTGGTGATGCACAAAGTATCGAAGAGAATTTATCCACTTTTTCCTCCCATATTCAAAATATTATTCATATCACAGAAGAAGCGACGGCAAATTCTCTCGTTTTAATTGATGAACTTGGCAGTGGTACTGACCCTGATGAGGGGCAAGCGATAGCAAAAGCAGTTTTAGAGTTCTTATTGCATAAAAATACTAAAGGAATTGTTACAACACATTATTCCAGTTTAAAGGAATTTGCTTATATAGAGAGTGCTATTGAAAATGCAAGCATGCAGTTTGATAGCAATACATTGCAACCATTATATAAAGTTGTAACAGGGCATTCTGGAAATAGTAATGCCATAGCAATATCTAGAAAACTTGGACTTCGTGAAGAGATTTTAAAAAGTGCAATTGCAAATTTATCACAAACGGGGCAAGTACTTGAGGAAATTGTTAAAAATGCAGAACAGAGTAGAATTGATGCAGAAAATGTAAAAAATGAAGCAATTCGTCTACAAAAAGAGTGGGAAAAAAAGTTATTAGATATAGAGAAGCGAGAAGAAGAACTCAAAAAACAGGAAGAAAAACTTTTAAATCGTGCTAAGGTGGAAAGCAGAAGAATCGTGAATGAAAGGTTGGCGGAAGCTGAAGCATTACTTGAAGAATTACAGGCAATATTTGACCAAGCAGAGTTGACACAAGCAGATTTAATTCATGCAAGGTCAGTAAAGAATAAGCTTGCGAATAAAGCATATGTCACGGAGAGTGAAGATAGGCAAAACAGTTTTGTACCAGTTGAGAATATTGCACTTATTCAAGTGGGAGATACGCTTTATTATAATGCTTTAAATTGTCAAGGAGTTGTGCAGTCTATCAATATGCGTAGACAAGAAGTGCAACTACTCTGTGGGAATATGCGTGTACAGGCAAAGCTGCAAGATGTTGCATTTTTACCACAGATAAAAAAGCCAGAAAAGCCAAAGAAAAAAACTGTACAAGTTATGAAAAATACAAATACTGCACAAACTATGCATAGTTTAGAAATCAACATTTTAGGTTGTACTGTAGATGAAGGTGTTTTAGAAGTGGATGCTTTTATTGACCGTTCCATTTTAGCGGGATATGATTCTATTAAAATTATACATGGTATAGGAACAGGACGATTAAAAGAAGGTATACATCAATATTTAAAAAGACATAAGCAAGTAAAAGAATTTAGACAAGGTATCTATGGAGAAGGTGAAGCAGGGGTAACAATAGTAACATTAAAATAGCAATAGTATAGTAATCATAATTTTATCCTTTTAGGCATACAGTAAAGTAACAAACTTATTGAGGGTATGTTTCGTGAAAAGGAATTTAACTATTGTAACAAATATTATTTTAAGTTGTGTACTTGTAATTGTTGGAATTATTTGTTTTTTACCAACAGCAGCATCTCCGGTGCAGAAACTAAGCGATAAAGTATACTATAATGGGGATAGAAATAGTAATAAAATTTCGCTTATGTTTAATGTATATTGGGGAACGGAATTTATAGATAGTATTTTAGAAAGTTTAGCACAATTTGAAGTAAAAGCGACCTTTTTTATTGGTGGAAGTTGGGCAGATAAAAATGTAGAGATGCTGCAAAAAATTCAAAAAAGTGGACATGAACTTGCCAATCATGGTTTTTTTCATAAAGACCAAGATAAGCTTAGCTATACACAAAATGTACAAGAAATAGAAAGTTGTGGTACATTGGTAGAACAAATTACAAAAGTAAAATTAAATTTATTTGCTCCACCATCTGGTGCGTATAATGAAAATACAATCAAAGCCTGTGAAGCACTAGGATATAAAGTGGTTATGTGGAGTAAAGATACTATCGACTGGCGAGATAAAGATGCAAACTTAATCTATACAAGAGCAACTAAAAATGCTATAGGTGGAGATTTAGTGCTAATGCATCCAACAAAAGCAACAGCGGCAGCGCTACCAAATATATTGAAGAATTATCAAAGTAACCAATTGAAAGTGGTTACAGTGACGGAAAACATTAGTGGCATTGTAAAAACATAAGGAGAAAAATATGCAAAATTTAGAACTAACTTTTCGTAAAGAATATAAAAGTGGTTTACGTTTTGTTTTAAAACGGATTCCAGGTTTATTATCAGTAAGTATGGGGATTATTGTGGGTACAGGTTCCTCATTTGAGAGTGCAGAAGAAAATGGTATATCACACTTTTTAGAACATATGATGTTTAAAGGAACAGAAAAACGCACTGCATTTGATATCTCTAAAGATATGGATACAATAGGGGCACAAGTCAATGCCTTTACCTCTAAAGATATCACTTGTTATTATGCAAAAGCGCCGAGTGAAAGTGCTGGACAGGCATTTGAAATTTTAGCAGACTTATTCTTGCACTCTAATTTTCCGATGGAAGAGATGGATAGAGAAAAATCTGTTGTACTTGAAGAAATTGCCATGACTGAAGATACTCCAGATGAATTATGTATGGATATTTTAGCTGAGGCATATTTTGGAAATACGGGATATGGTAAAACCATTTTAGGAACTTCTGATAATGTCAAGCGTTTTACACAAAAAGCACTTTTAAAGTATATTCGTGATAGATATAATCCGAAAAATATTGTTGTAAGTATTGCTGGGAATATTGAATTCAAAGAGGCAGAAGAACTTGTTGAACAGTATTTAGAAAGTGTATTTGTTGCCTATCCATTTCAAGATAGACAAAAAGATATACAATTTACAAAGAGACATCTGTATAAATTTAAAGATATTGAACAAGTACATTTAGCACTTGCATATCCATCAGTTGCGCGGGAAGATGCGCGTATGGAAGCTACAATGATATTAAACTCTGTACTTGGCGGAGGTATGAGTTCTCGTCTATTTCAAAAGGTGCGTGAAGAAATGGGACTGGCCTATACAGTATATTCTTATCTCTCTAATTTTACAGAGGGTGGACAATTAAACATATATGCAGGCGTAAATGCTAAAAATTTGCAGAGGGCAACTGATGTAATATTTGCTATAATAGCAGATATACAACAAAATCTATTTACTGAAGAAGAGTTTCTACGCGGTAAGGCACAAATAAAATCAAATATAATTTTAGGGCAAGAAAATACAGCGACACAGATGATACAATACGGAAAACATATGTTATATAATGATGCATTATTAGATATTGAAAAACGGATTGATAAAATTGATAATTTAACATTAGAGGATTGTAGAGCAGCAATGCAAGCAAATTTTGATAAAGCATATTTAGCAACTGCTGTTGTTGGAAAAATAGAGAAAGGTTTAACTCTATAAGGTGAGCTATTGCAGTAGTTTATGTCACACACAGTACTATATGTAAAAGTTGATTTATTGTTTTATCTAAATTTTAGTATTCCTAGGTAGATGTATGCAAACAGATGAAAAAAAATTTGGTTTTATGCCAGTGTATAATAAAGAGAGTAAATTTTTAATTTTAGGTAGTTTTCCATCGGTGAAAAGTAGAGAAGAAGCATTTTATTATGGCAACAAACAAAATAGATTTTGGAAAGTGCTTTCTAGTTTTTTTCATGTTGCATTGCCAAATAGCATTGATAAAAAAAGAGAACTACTTTTACAAAAGCATATTGCTCTATGGGATATTGTAGAAAGTTGCAATATTGTAGGTTCCTTAGATAGTGCAATACAAAATTATGCTTTAGTAGATTTAATGCCAATTTTGCAAAATAGTCAAATACATGCAATAGCGTGTAACGGTGCAACTGCCTATAAATTCTATTTAAAGAGATATAGTAAATTGCAATATCCCTGTTATAAGTTGCCGTCAACAAGTCCAGCAAATACAAGATTTTCTGCAGAGGCATGGTATCAAGTTCTTGCAAAAATTGAAAAGAAGGAGTATTTTTAATTGCCAGCTTACTAAAAATATGGTATACTGATAATATATAAAAGTAGAGGAATGTTATGCTATCAGTAAACAATGTAAGCTTGCAGTTTGCAAGCAAAAAATTATTCGAAGATGTAAATTTAAAATTCACAAAGGGTAATTGTTATGGTATTATTGGTGCAAATGGAGCAGGTAAATCTACCTTCTTAAAGATTTTATCTGGCGAAATTGAACCCAATAAAGGAGATGTTGCTCTAGATAAAAATGAGCGCTTATCTGTATTAAAACAAAATCAAAATGATTATGATAATGAAACAGTTTTGCGTACTGTTATGCTCGGTCATAAAAGACTAATGGAGATTGCAGACGCGAAAGATGCACTTTATGCTAAAGCGGACTTCAATGAAGAGGATGGTATAAAAGCTTCAGAATTGGAGGCGGAATTTGCTGAACTTGGTGGTTGGGAAGCGGAAAATGAAGCGCAAATGCTCCTTAGTGAATTGGATATTGATGTCAACTATCATCATATACTTATGGGTGAACTTGATGCAAAAATGAAGGTGAAAGTTTTGCTTGCACAAGCTTTATTTGGAAAACCAGATGTGCTACTCTTAGATGAACCAACCAACAACTTAGATATAAAGACAGTGCGTTGGTTGGAAAATTATCTACTCAATTTTGAAAATATTATTATTATCGTATCACATAACCGGCATTTTTTAAATAAAGTTTGCACCTATATCTGTGATGTTGATTTTGGAAAAATACAGATGTTCTTAGGAAATTATGACTTTTGGTATCAAACTAGCCAACTCATAGCTCGTCAAATGAAAGACCAAAATAAAAAGGCGGAACAAAGGGCAAAAGAATTGCAAGAATTTATTGCACGCTTTTCAGCAAATGCATCTAAATCCAAACAGGCAACTTCTCGTAAAAAAGAGTTAGAGCGTCTTACAATCAACGATATCAAACCTTCTTTGCGAAAATATCCATATATTGACTTTAAGTTTGAAAAAGAAATAGGTAATGATATTTTATTTGTAAATGGACTTACTAAAAAAGGATATTTTACAAACTTAGATTTTATTGTGCAAAAGGGAGATAAAATTGCTTTTCTCAGCGATAAATCGACGACAATCACAATGCTATTTGATATTTTAATAGGCAAAGAAGAGGCAGATAGTGGCAGTATACAATGGGGAAAGACAATTACAGCGACATATTTACCACAAAATAATGACGATTACTTTAAAAATGTCAATTTAAATTTAGTACAATGGCTCAGTCAATACTCTAAAGAAAATTATGAAGAGTTTTTGCGGGGATGGTTAGGGCGTATGCTTTTCTCTGGTGAAGAGGCACTCAAAAAGGCAAATGTGCTATCTGGAGGAGAAAAAATGCGTTGTATGATGGCGAAGATGATGCTTGAAGCAGGAAATTTGCTGATTATGGATGAACCTACCAATCATTTAGATTTGGAGTCTATTACAGCATTAAATAATGGAATGACAAATTATAAAGGTTGTATTTTATTTACATCTCATGACCATGAACTAATGAATACCGTTGCAAATAGAATTATAGAAATACAAGATACAAAAGTGTTTGATAAACATATTACTTATGATGAATATTTAGCAAAAGCATAGAGAACAGTTTATTAAAAGACCGCAGAGAGTATATTTGCGGTCTTTATCTGAATAAAGGAGCAAAAATGCATAAATTATTACTCATTGATGGCAATAGTCTTTTAAATAGAGCGTATTATGCAACAAAATTATTGACGGATAAAAATGGATATCCAACGAATGCGATTTTTGGTTTTACAAAATTACTATTAAAATTGATAGAGGATATAAAACCCACAGAACTCGTTGTTGCCTTTGATGTAAAAGAACCAACTTTTCGGCATAAATTAGATGAAAGCTATAAGGGCACACGAAAAGGTATGCCACAAGAACTTGCTGTGCAAATAGATAGATTAAAAAATCTATTACAACTTATGCAAATTAAAATTTGTGAAGAAGCGGGATATGAAGCAGATGATATTCTAGGCACATTATCTAAAAAATTTAAGGATACAAAATCAATCATTATCAGTGGAGATAGAGACTGCTATCAGCTTGTAGATGAGAATACCGATGTATATATTACTAAAACCGGAGTAAGTGAATTACTTAAGTTAAATCTTGAGAATTTTGAGGAAGTTTTGGGATATCAACCCTACCAAACAATAGAATTAAAGGCACTTATGGGCGATAATTCTGACAATATTTCTGGCGTACCAGGGGTGGGAGAAAAGACAGCATTTTCCTTAATAGAAAAATATAAGACAGTTGAAAATATTTATAATAATCTAGAAAATATTAGTGGAGCTTTGCATAAAAAACTAGCTGAAAATCAAGATAAGGCAATGCTTTCCAAACAACTTGCAACTATTGATAGAGATGTGCCATTAGATATAACGATAGAAGAATGTTCATTAAAGATGCCGTTTTCTCATGCAGTCAAAAAAGAATGGCAACAAATGGATTTTAAATCTCTATTAAAGCTAGATATTTTTGAAGATGGACAGGACTATATTGCAGTAAATGTAAAAAGTGCAGTCATTGAAAGTGAAAAAATTTTAGAGCATTTATTAAGTGAAATTTGTTCTACAAGAATAGTAGCTATTGCGTTGTTTGCGGAGAAGTGGCATATGTATGCAGCAGGACAGGAATATATTTTTTATTATAAGAATGACCTTTTAAGTCATGGGTTATCGACAGAAGTTGGAAAAACTTTTTTACAAAAAATTTTAAATTTAAAAGATTGTAAAGTTTTGCTCTATAATTATAAAGACAACTTATATATTTTTGAACAGGAAAATTTGACAATACAGGCAGAAATTGAAGATATTGCGCTGATAAAATATCTAGTAGCCTATAGTGGATATGAAGATGATTTTAATGCTATTTTACAGTTAGAAGGGTTTGATGAAAATTTTCCAGCTTATGCCATTATGATGATGTACACAGAATATTATACAAAATTAGAGAAGGAAGAACTTGTTAATTTATATAAAAATATTGAGTTGCCTCTTGCAAAAATATTATTTTTAATGGAAAAAAATGGTGTAAAAGTAGATAATGACACGCTAGTGGAATTTGAAAAATATTATAAGACAGAATATGAAGATGCAATGGAAAAAATTGTAATGCTTGCAGGGGAAAAATTCAATGTAAATTCTCCAGCACAGCTTGGGTCGATTTTATTTGAAAAATTAAAATTACCTTATGGTAAAAAAAATAAAAATGGAAAATATGCAACAAGTGCAGACATTTTAGAAAAATTGGCTCCAGACTATGCAATTGTAAGTCAAGTTTTGCGTATGCGGCAATATCAAAAACTACTTTCTACCTATATTGAACCTTTTAAAAATTTACAGGATAAAGATGCATTGTTGCATACGACATTTAATCAAGTCCAAACTTCAACAGGGCGTCTGTCTTCACTTAATCCAAATTTGCAGAATATACCGGTGCGGGATAATAGACAGGAACTGCGAAAACTTTTTATTCCTAGAGCAAAAGATAGACTATTAATTGCTGCTGATTATTCTCAAATAGAGCTACGACTCTTGGCACATTTATCTAAAAGTCCACTCTTGATTGCACAATATCAAAATGCAGAAGATATTCATAGAATGACGGCAAGTCAAATTTTTGAGTTACCTTTGGATAAAGTAGATAGCAATATGCGTGCTGTAGCGAAGTCGGTAAATTTTGGTATCATCTATGGTATGAGTGCATTTGGTCTTGCGAATAACTTAAATATCAGTAATGTTAAAGCAGGAGAATATATCAAAAGGTATTTTGAAAAGTATCCAGAAGTAAAAACTTTTATGGAGGAGAATGTAAAGTTTGCAAAAGAGACAGGATATGTGAAAACGATAATGGGGAGAAAACGCTACATTCAAGAATTACAATCTTCAAATTTTGCAGTACGACAATTTGGAGAGCGTGCGGCTATGAATATGCCGTTGCAAGGTAGCAGTGCAGATATCATTAAACTTGCCATGGTGAATGTTTATAATCGTATGCTTAAAAATCAGTTAAAATCACAACTGATATTGCAAATTCACGATGAACTTGTTATTGATATATATAAAACAGAGTGCGACATTGTACAAACAATTTTACGGGAAGAAATGGAAGGAGTGATGCAGTTAGCTGTTCCACTTGTTGTAAATATGAAAATAGGGTCAAATTGGTATGAAACAAAATAAAAAACCATATAAAATTGCTATAACGGGTGGAATTGGTAGTGGTAAATCAACAGTATTATCTATTTTACAAGAGTTGGGGTATATGGTTTTTAGTTGTGATGCTATTGCAAGAGATATTTATAATGATAAACTTATATTTGCTAAGATTGCAAAATCCTTTCCTAATGTTGTTGAAAATGATGTGGTAAATAGAAAGAAGCTAGCGGAAGAAATTTTTAATGATGCTATGCAATTACAAACTTTAAATGCTATTACACATCCTGTTATCATGCAAAATCTATTGCAAAAAATGCAGAGTTGCAGGGAAAATATTTGTTTTGCAGAAGTTCCACTTCTTTTCGAAGGAGGTTTTGAAAAACTATTTGATCATGTATTTGTCATTATGCGTCCGCTAGAAAATAGAATACAATCTGTAAAATTGCGAGATAATTTATTGACATGTGAAATTGAAAAACGCATAAAAAATCAATTTAATTATGCAAATCCTATAAATATTGTACATACTATTATAGAGAATACCAAAGATGTAGAATATTTAGAGTATCAAATTCAAAAGGTATTGCATGAAATTGAAAAAATGGATAATTGCCACTAGTTTTATAGCTATTTTCATTTTAATTGTAAGTTTAATATCAATTGCATTTTATTTTTTCTATATTCCAAAACAATATAAACGGGAAGTGAACATTGTAGCGGAGCAATTTGGAGTAGATAAAAATTTAATTTTAGCAGTTATGAAGGTAGAAAGTAATTTTCAAGCAAATGTTATGAGTCGAGTAGGCGCTGTTGGTTTAATGCAACTCATGCCAAGAACGGCACAGTTTATAACTGAGACATTACATGAAGATTTAGATATAAACAATTATCGTGATAATATAAAAATGGGAGCATGGTATTTACAATATTTACAGAATAAGTTTATAGATAGGAAAACTGTTTTAGCGGCATATAATGCTGGAGAAGGAACAGTACTAAAATGGTTAAGACAGAATAATTTAAGTTTAGGAGATAAACTTGATTCAATTCCTTATAAAGAGACGAATGACTATGTTATAAAAGTTGAAAGATTTTATAAAATTTATAGAAAAATACAGAAGTAGAAGAAATACAATTGTTGACAAAGGCTAAAAATTATGCTAATATATAGGCATAAATAAGTGAGGGTGGCGAAATGGCAGACGCGTACGTTTGAGGGGCGTATGGATTTTCCGTGTGGGTTCAAGTCCCATCCTTCACACCAAATATTGAAAATTCGAACTTTAATAAGAATAGATTTTTCAATTTTAATTTTATATTTAAAAAGGGAGCAGTAATTGCTCCCTTTTTATTTTTCTAAAATGGAGTATGCAGTTTGTAGCAGCTCCATTTTTTGCTTTATTGACATTTTTTTACATAAGTTTAAAATTTCTTCTTCAAGCTCTCCTAAAGGAGCTTGATTTTGTGTTTGGGCAAAAAAATTATTATTAGAGCCAGAAAAGGCAATGCTCCCATGGTCAGCTGTAGTTGCTGTATCGAGAAAATATTCAATACTAACATTAAAATATTCTGCAAGCTTTTTAATAGTTGCTGGTGATGGCTGTGACCCATTTTTCCAACCTAAAGCAGACTGAGGACTTAACCCAATTTGTGTTGCTACATATCGTACGCTAATACCATTTTCAAAACAAATTCTTTCTAATTTTTTGTAAAACATATTTTCTCCTTAAATAATATTAAAAAGTAACAAAAACAGTTGACAAGTAAAAATAATTATGATAATATAAAGACAAGTAACAGTAAGTAAAGAAAAATAAAATAAAATGCTGTTATAAAAATATTTACTTAATTTGTTTTATTTTTTTATATTATATAACAAAAATAAAGAAAAATCAAACAAAATAAAGTCTAAAAGTAAAAAGGAGGTAATATATGGAATTTTTGACACCGAAAGAGCTAGCAATTCGTTGGAATGTTCCAGTGAGTACAGTTTGGCGATATTTGAGAAAGAAGCGAATTAAATGCTTTAAACTAGGAAGTATTTATAAGATTAGTATCAAAGAAGTAGAAAAATTTGAAAATGGCGACTAAAAAAAGCCGCTAGGTATAGTAGCACCTAACGACTAAAAGGTAATAGTTTGATTGACTATTATCTTGATTGTAGCA
>CAJULO010000007.1 GCA_910586945.1 uncultured Christensenellaceae bacterium | reverse complement strand
ACGCTTGCCACCTACGTATTACCGCGGCTGCTGGCACGTAGTTAGCCGTGGCTTGCTATTGGGGTACCGTCATTGTGTTCATCCCCCATCACAGAACTTTACAATCCGAAGACCTTCATCATTCACGCGGCGTTGCTGGGTCAGAGTTGCCTCCATTGCCCAATATTCCCCACTGCTGCCTCCCGTAGGAGTCTGGACCGTTTCTCAGTTCCAATGTGGCCGATCACCCTCTAAGGTCGGCTACCTATCGCGGGCTTGGTGAGCCGTTACCTCACCAACTACCTAATAGGACGCGAGCCCATCCATATCCGATAAATCTTTTACCCCTGAGAGATGCCTCTCTGTGGTCTTATGCGGTATTAGCACAGTTTTCACTGTGTTATTCCCCTGATATGGGCAGGTTACTCACGCGTTACTCACCCGTTCGCCACTAGGTTTAGGAGCAAGCTCCTAAACCCCGTTCGACTTGCATGTGTTAAGCACGCCGCCAGCGTTCATCCTGAGCCAGAATCAAACTCTTAAGTTTAATTTATATAAGTTGATTATTCAACTGCTCAATATAATATCCTTTTTGCTGACTGTTCTTTGAGTACTTTGTACTTAAAGTATAAATTGACAGAAACTACAAATATATAAATATTTATATATTTAATTGATTTCCTTCTATTCAATTTTTAATCTTCTTATCACAAAACATTTCTGTTGTTTTGCGACTATCAACCTGATAGCTTTTATATAATATCATATTAAAAAATACTTGTCAACACTTTTTTTAATTTTTTTTAAAATTTTTTTGAAATTTTTAAATTTCCTCAACTTTTGTTGCAAATTTGCAATTTTTTATGCTATACTACAGAAAAACAGCTATTTTTTGAGGGTATATGTTTAAATTTTTTAGAATATTTTTTGCAATTCTTGCCGCATCGGCAGTTGCAAGCTCAATTTTATTGGGCATCTTTTTAGGAATGATATATTTTATTATTATTGTGGCACTGTCTATTTTCTTTTTTGGACTATGTCTTTTGTTTAAACAGTTATGCGAACGACAAGAAAACAAAAATAAATTGCCACCAACAGACAAGAATATAGATGTTTTGACAAATTTAGAGGAATCAGCAACTACTCTTTCACAAGAAATCGCGAATTTACAACAAAAAAATACGCAAGATTTAACCAACGCCTCTATTTCTCTAAACCCTAACGCCAATATTCACAATGAAGATAACTCTTTACAATAATGCAGAAAATTTTTCTGTTTTTGTATACTCTTTATAATGATTATGTGTTTATATTCATTTATAGCACAAGGACGCTCTATTCATAGAGCGTCCTTGTGCTTTTTCAATCTTTTATGAAATAAAGATCATCCTATTATTTTTATCTCTTGCAATATTTTTTATTTTACAGAGTATTTTTTTTCTTGCAAGCTCCAAACTTATAACCATAAAATTCTATAAATTGCTACTATATCAAAATCTAGCTACCTTGAGATATCATAATACTTACTATCTTGTTATCTTAAAATTTGCGAAAACGAGTATATCTATCTTCAATCAATTTATGCATATCTATTTTTTTCTTTTCTTTAAAGAAATTTATAATTTCTCTTTTGAGCTTTTTAAAATAATTTGCTGCAAAATTTTCCTCTGCAATAATTTTATCAATAACACGTATATCATACAAATCTTGCGCAGTTATCTTTAGATTTTCCGCCGCTTCAGCAACCTTATTATTGTCTTTCCATAATATAGATGCACATCCCTCTGGAGATATAACTGAATACATAGATGTTTCAGTCATCCAAACTTCATCACTACAACTGAGTGCTAAAGCCCCCCCACTACCGCCTTCTCCTATAATAATAGAAAGAGTTTGTGTCTTTAAACGAATCATTTCTAAAATTGAGCTTGCAATTGCTTCAGCTTGTCCGCGTTCTTCAGCACCTATTCCACAATATGCCCCAGCAGTATCCACTAAACACAGTACTGGTCTCTTAAATTTTTCTGCTTGTTTCATCAAGCGAACTGCTTTTCTATAGCCTTCAGGATGCGCTGAACCAAAATTACAAGCAATTTTTTCACTCAAGGTTTCTCCACCTTTTTCAATTGCAATAAGTGTAATGGGCATATTACCTAGTTGGCCTATCCCAGCAATAACAGCCTTGTCATCGGCAAATCTTCTATCACCGTGCAACTCAATAAAATTGTCTAATAAATTTTCGATATATGCTCGCGCTGTTGGCCGTCCTTTTTCACGACTTTTTTGTAAAATTTCATAAGCTGTCATTTTTTTTACACTCATTACTTGCTCCCCCCTTCGTGATATTTGAGTAAGAGTGAAAGCTTTTCTTGTAATTCTTCTCTAGCACAATGCACATCTATAAATCCTTTCGCTTCCAAAAAATCTGCTTGTTGAAAACCATTTGGTAAAACTTGGCGTATTGTCTGTTCAATCACTCTCGGTCCCGCAAAACCAATAATTGCACCTCTTTCCGCCATGATAATATCTGCTTGAAAGGCAAATGATGCAGATACACCCCCCATTGTTGGATTTGTAAGTACACTGATATATAATAATCCAGCTTCAGAATGTTTTGCTACCGCTGCACTTGTTTTGGCCATTTGCATAAGTGATACAATCCCTTCTTGCATTCTTGCCCCACCACTCAAAATGAAACCCACAACTGGTAAAGATTCTCTAGTGGCATATTCAAAAAGTGCTGTTATCTTTTCCCCAACAACTTGCCCCATACTCCCCATTAGCATACGATATTCCATAGAGAAAATTGCAGTTTTAACAGCACCAATTTTTGCTATACCACAAACTACTGCATCTTTTTCTCCAGTTTTATCTTGTAACTGCTTCAATTTTGTACTGTACTCTGGAAAAGATAAAGGGTCTTGACTAATATGTTCTGTAAAAAATTCCATAAAATCAGTTGCAACTAAATCAATCCTTTCGCGTGCAGTGAGTTTACTATAATGGCCACAACATGGGCAAACGCCAATTACTTTAATATCTTCCAAAAAAAAGACATTTCCACATTGTTCACATTTTTCCGCCATATTGTTCGGAATTATCGGTTTTGCTGCTCTTTTTTTCTTTTTTATATCGCCATCTTCTAATTTGTTCTTAGGTTTGATAAAAGAAAAAATTGAAAAAATATTACTCTTCTTCTCTTTCACCGACAGCTCCCCCTTATATTATTTAGTAGCGGCTTGTCCCTTTAAAAATTTTTCAAGAAAATTGGTACAATAACTACCATCCTCAAATTCTTTTTGTGATAGTAAAGTAGCACTAAAATCTACATTTGTAATAATACCTTCTGTCTTTAATTCGCTTAGTGCTGATTTCATTTTACGAATGGCCTCTTCTCTATCACGCGCATAAACAATCAATTTCCCAATCATACTGTCATAAAAAGGTGGAATTTCATATCCTTGATAGATTGCAGAATCAAATCGTACCCATGCACCACCAGGAATATGCAATAATTTAATTTTTCCACAATTTGGTTTAAAATCATTTGTGGCGTCTTCAGCATTTATTCTACACTCTATTGCCGCCCCTCTGAAAGTAATATCCTTTTGTTTAAAGGTAAATGGCTGCCCATTTGCTATACGAATTTGCCACTTTACAAGGTCAATTTCTGTTACACATTCAGTAACAGGATGCTCAACTTGCAAACGCGTATTCATTTCCATAAAATAAAAATTATTTTCTTTATCCAAGAGATATTCTATAGTTCCTGCATTTGTGTAACCGACATATTTTGCCGCAAGAACTGTTGCATCTATCATCCTTTGTCGCGTTTCTTCTTCTAAAACTTTACAAGGACTCTCTTCAATTATCTTTTGATTTTTCCGTTGCATTGAGCAATCTCTTTCTCCTAGCACAACAACATTCCCAAATTCATCTGCTAGTATCTGCATTTCAACATGCTTGACATCTGTCAAATATTTTTCAACATATACTTTATCATTGCCAAAGGCATTTTTAGCTTCTAATTTGGCAGTAAGTACAGCTTTTTCAAACTCTTCTTCTGTCTGCACAATGCGAATTCCACGACCGCCTCCACCAGCACTCGCCTTTACAATAACAGGAAAACCAATTTTTTTGGCAAATGCTTTTGCTTCCGCAATATTGATTATTTCATCCATACCTGGTACAACAGGCACTCCTGCTTTTTGCATAGTGCGTCTTGCTTCATCTTTATCTCCCATTTTTGCAATTATATTATAATGCGGACCGATAAATTTGATATTGCACTTTTCACAAAGCTCTGCAAACTGTGCGTTTTCACTCAATAGTCCATATCCTGGATGTATAGCTTCACAACCTGTATTGACTGCTACTATAATTATTGCAGACATATTCAAATAACTATCTTTTAAATATGGTCCACCTATACAATAACTTTCATCCGCTAACTGTACATGTAGAGCTTTTTTATCTGCTTGTGAATATATTGCAACAGTTTGAATACCCATCTCATTACAGGCACGAATAATTCTTACCGCTATTTCACCACGATTTGCTATTAAAATTTTTTTAAACATAGATTGACCACCCTTTCTTTGCTTGCTATCTGTACAAATCTATATACAATTTGACTTTTATTTTTTATTCTATCTATGTATTGAGTAAATATTTATATCTATGAACACAATGACAGGCAATTCTCTTTATAAAAGTTAAATATGCAAAATTGTCTACATATATAACAGCTCTTATAAAATTTTAAATAATTCTTGCCCAAACTCTACCAAATCCCCATTTTTAACACAAACTTCTACAATTGTACCATCATGCTCAGCAGTAATTTCATTCATGAGTTTCATTGCTTCAATAATGCAAATTACATCTCCTTTTTTCACTTTGCTACCAACTGTAACAAATGGTGCAGCTGTAGGAGATGCCGCCGCATAAAATACTCCAATCATAGGACTTGTTGCAGTATGATTAAAAGCTATTCCCGTTTTTGGAGCAGTTGATTCCATCACAACTGGAGTTACTTTTTCAACTACATGCTCTATCACTTGTTTTTCAACATTTGCATCTATTGCTGCTTCTAAGTAGATGGCAAAACTTTTACCAGCATTCTCTTCGCTATATTCCATTTTTGCAAGACCACTCTTTTTAAAGATATCAATCATTTCTTGCACTCTATTTTTTTCCATTTAGCATCCTCCCAGTTAAAATAATAGAATTTATTTTAATGATTTTAATTTTTGTATTTTTTAAAACCTAAGCAACCATTATGTCCGCCAAAGCCCAATGAGTTAGATAATGCAAATTGAATCTCTCTCTTTACTGCTTTATTTGGTGTAATATTTAAATCACAATCGCTATCTGGTACTTGATAGTTGATTGTTGGTGGAATAATACCCTCTTGTAAAGCTTTAACAGTTGCAATAGCTTCAATCGCTCCTGCTGCACCCAACATATGTCCTGTCATGGACTTTGTAGAAGATATATGCAATTTATATGCATTATCACCAAACGCACGTTTGATTGCCATTGTTTCCGTTTTATCATTTAAAGATGTACTCGTACCATGTGCATTGATATAGATATCTGTTCCCGTGATGTTCCCTTCCTGTATTGTTAGCGCAATCGCCTTTGCAGATGCAATTGCATCTGGATTTGGTGCTGTGGCATGGAAAGCATCATTCGTACAAGCATATGATACAAGTTCGGCATAAATATGTGCACCACGCTTTTTTGCATGTTCCAGCTCCTCAAGTATCAATGCCGCTCCACCTTCACCCATAATAAATCCAGCTCTCTCTTTATCAAAAGGTATAGACGCTCTATTTTTATCTTGTGCTTGTGATAGTGCTTGAATATTGATAAACCCTGCATAGCTAAGTGGTGTAATAGATGCTTCGCTACCGCCAGCAAGCATAACATCAGCGTAGCCGTGTTTGATTGCTCTAAAAGCTTCTCCAATACAATGTGTTGATGTAGCACATGCGGAAACAATAGCGATATTTGGACCATTTGCTTTAAACTTAATTGCTATAGTCCCAGACGCCATATTACTTATCATCATAGGAATAAAAAATGGAGATATACGCGTAGGTCCTTTGTCATGTAAAACTTGTGCTTGTTCTGTAAATGTTTGGATACCTCCTATACCAGAACCAAAATATACGCCAAATCGTTCACTATCTACATGCCCTGCAAGGCGACTATCTTCATAAGCTTGTGTTGCAGCAGCTAGAGCATATTGTGTATATAAATCCGTTCTTCTAAGCTCTGATTTTGCAAAATATTGCAACGGATCAAAGTCTTTAACCTCCGCAGCAAGTTTACTTTTAAAATCAGTTGCATCAAAACGGGTGACTCTATCTATACCATTTACACCGTTTATCATATTTGTCCAAGTTGTTTGTACATTATTTCCTAACGGTGAAACAACTCCTAGCCCTGTAATCACGACTCTTTTCATAATCAAACTATCCTCTATAAATTTATTGATTAAAAAATGATTGCCTTATTACTTTAGCAATATATTCTTATAGCAGTACATTATATTTCGCTAATTTTTAAAGATTTTTTTCTATTTGATAAAAAACACTTTCTATTAGTCTACCAAATCCCATAGAAAAAAGCAATTATTTTTTTACTTTTTAGCAATTTTTTTATGTACTTTTTCTATAAAGTCATAGACCTAATTTATTTTAATAAGCCTTTGCATAATCCTTATTTTGTATAAAATGCTCTTATGCAGGCAAAAATATGCTCCAAATATTCAAAAATATTACGCATTAAATATACATACCACCGTCCACTTTAAGCGTTACACCAGTAATGTATCGTGCAGATGGGGATACTAAAAAGAGTACAGCATTTGCAATATCTTTCACTTCTCCCAAATATCCTAGTGGAACCATCTTCAGCATAGAATTACGAACCTCTTCACTAAGTGCATCTGTCATGGCCGTTTTAATATATCCTGGAGCAATGGCATTCACTGTAATATTTTTACCACCAAACTCTTTTGCAACTGTTTTCGTTAGTCCAATAAGTCCAGCTTTTGATGCGACATAGTTCGCCTGTCCCACATTACCCATCAATGCAACTACAGAACTAATATTCACTATTCTACCATACTTTTTACGCATCATATGCGTTGTAGTATGCTTTGTCATATTAAAACTACCCTTTAAATTGATATTTAACACTCTATCCCAATCAGACTCTTCCATACGCAATAAAATTTTATCTGCAGTAATACCAGCGTTATTGACTAAAATATCAATTTTCCCAAATTCTTTAACAATGCTATCTACAACTTCCTTTGTCTTTTGAAAGTTAGAGACATCACATTGATAGTATTGCACTGTAACCCCTAATGCTTTTATCTCTGCAATTGTATCTTGTACAGCATCTAATGCACTATAATCAACAATCACTATGTTGGCATGATTTTGGGCTAATGCTTTTGCAATTTCTGCTCCAATCCCACGCCCCGCACCTGTAATCACCGCCACTTGTTCTTTTAACATATTTTGCTCCTTACTTTATCTTTACTTTATCTTTTTTATTAACCTTTTGCAACAAGCCCAGTTAACACTTTACCTGGACCAACTTCAATAAACTCTGTTATGCCATATTGACGCATATTTGCAATACTTGCAGTAAACCGAACGGCACTTAACATCTGTTTTGACAGCGTTTCAACAATATTTTCCCCATACTGTTCGCCTGTCAAATTTGCATATACTGGAATTTTTGGAGGTTGTAAAGCAAATTGATTTAAGTATGTGGCAAAAGCATTACTTTCTGGTAACAACTCTTTACAGTGAAACATCCCACTCACTTTTAGTTTCATTGCGCGTCCACCAGCCCCCTTGACCTTATCTATAAAACTACTTTCAGCTTCTTTTTTACATGCAACGACAGTTTGTTTTGCTCCATTATAATTTGCTGGTTGTTGATTTTCTCCATCACATAAATTTTCAACTTGTGCACTAGATAGTCCCAAAACGGCAATCATACATCCTTCGTTCCGCTTTGTGTATTCTTCCATAAGTTCCGCTCTTTTCAAAATAATTTTTATCCCATCCTCTACCGTACAAACATCAGCAAATGTTAGTGCCGGTATTTCTCCAACAGAAAAACCTAAAAGAGCATCTGGTGTCCCTGTCTTTTCCTGCTCAACATAGGCATACGCTAAATCTGCTATATACATTGCTGGTTGTGTATAAAGTGTTTGATTTAATAGCTCCTGTGGACCATCTAGCATAATTTTTACTACTTCAGGACAAATTTTATTTACAACTCTAAAAAGTTCTTGTACTTTTTTATGCTCTTGCAACTCTTTCGTCATTCCAACAACTTGTGCCCCTTGTCCTGCAAACATAAAAGCTTTTTTCATTTTCTCTAATTCCAAATTTTATTTTTAATTTTACATAATTCTTTCTTAATGCAATGTCTCTCCACGCCTTTCACAGCATTTTATTAAAAGGAATCCCTTAAGACAATAGTTCTACAAATAGCAATTTAGAAGGTAATACAATTTCTGTAGACAATTATTTTATATGTCTAGTACAAAAGCATATTACCTTCTTATTTTATAAATTATTCCAATTTTTATTTAAGAGTTTTTCAGCTCCTTGCATTATATCAGCTATAATATCTTGTGCACTTTCTTGTTTTTTGACAAGTCCAGAAATTTGCCCTGCTAAAAAACATCCATTTTCTGTATCTCCATCTTTTGCTGCACGACGCAATGATCCAATTCCAAGTTCTTCTAATTCTGCATTTGAATAGCTAGAATCAGCTTCCAACTTAGCATAATTATTTGTATAATGGTTTTTTATAGAACGCACAGGATGCCCTAGTCTACGACCAGTAACTACAGTGGAGATGTCTTTTGCAGAAACAACTTTTTGCTTATATGCTTCGCTAACAGTACATTCATTTGCTACCAAAAATCGTGTACCCATTTGAATAGCACTTGCCCCTAATGCAAATGCAGCAACCATACCTCTTCCATCAGCTATCCCACCAGCGGCAATAACTGGAATCTTTATTGCATCCACAACTTGTGGCACAACTGTCATAGTTGTAAGTTCTCCAATATGTCCACCACTTTCGCAACCTTCAGCAATAACGGCATCAACTCCTACTCTTTCAACAATTTTTGCAAGTGCCACCGATGCTACTACAGGAATAACTATTATACCAGCTTCTTTCCAAATTTTTATATATTTTGAAGGATTGCCAGCTCCTGTCGTAACGACTGGAACTTTTTCTTCAACTACCACCTTCGCCACAGCATCTGCATGCGGACTCATCAACATAACATTGACTCCAAAAGGTTTATCTGTCATTGCACGACACTTTTTTATTTCCGCTCGTAACCAATCAGCATCAGCATTCATTGCCGCAATAATACCTAATCCACCTGCATTTGAAACAGCACTTGCCAAAGAGGCATCAGCAATCCATGCCATGCCCCCTTGCAAAATTGGAAATTTAATATTTAACAATTTTGTTACTTTTGTTTGCATTCTTTCTATCTTCCATCTATTCTTTTTTGGCTTTTTTAGCCTTTTGCTTGCATTGCTTCTTCTATTTTTGCAACCAATTCTCCAACAGTGGAAAGTTGTGCATTTTCTCCTAATGATATATTATAGAATTCTTCAAGCTGCATAACGATATCTACTTGGTCAAGACTATCAAGTTCAAGGTCGGCAAATGTTGTTTCCATTGTCAATTGCACTGCTTCCCCTTTTGTTTCGCTTAAAATTTCTTGTAATTTATTTAAAATTTCCATTTTTCTATTCTCCTGAATTAAAATTATTTTAGCTCTCTAGCTTTAATATTCGATAAGTAATGCCCCACTTGTAAGTCCAGCTCCAAAAGATACAAGCAATAGCTTGTCCCCACGCTTAAAGCGTCCCCTCTCTATCTCTTCAGCAAGTAGTACCATTATACTCGTAGCACTCATATTACCATATTTATGAATATTCGTCAATGCTCTTTCTTTATGCACGCCCATTTTTTTTAGAGCGGCATCAATAATACGCAAGTTCGCTTGATGCGGTAAAATCCAATCAATTTCCGTTGGTACAATACCGGCCATCGCACAAACTTCTTCTGATCGTTTTGCAAATGCACTTACTGCAAATTTATATACCTCACCACCATCCATCTGTACAACCATCTTGTCTTGCTTATGTTTGTTGAAAGGTGAGTTTTCCCCTTCTGTATTTGGCATTAAAATAGACCCATTATTTGCCGCAGATTGCATACTACATGCAAGTCTACTCCTTCCCGGTTGTAATACCACTGCCCCTGCACCGTCCCCAAACAGCACACAGGTTGAACGGTCCGTCCAGTCAACAAGTTTGCTCATTGCTTCCGCTGTAAGAATAAGTACATTTTTTGCTTTTCCACTTGCCATAAAGCTATCTGCAATTTCCATTGCATAGATAAGTCCTACACATGCAGCATTTACATCAAATGCCGGAGCAGTGCATCCTATATGTTCGGCAATTGTACACGCTAGTGATGGCGTTATTGTATCGCTACGAATTGTTGCACAGATAATTAGGTCAATTTCTGTACTCTTAATTTTAGCATTTGCCATTGCCATTTTTGCCGCTTGCAGAGCAAGTTCTGTCAAACTTTCATCTGTCAACACGCGCCGTTCTTCTATCCCTGTACGCGTTATAATCCACTCATTGCTTGTATCAACAATTTCTGAAAGTTGTCCATTCGTAACCACTCGTTTGGGTAATGCATAACCCGTTCCAGCTATTGTATATGACATAATACTCCTTAAATTTACATTGTATCTTTATGCAATCTATATGCACTATGGTATATAGATACAACATCTATTATTATATTACTTTTCGCGTTATGTGTCAAGAAAATTCCTGCAAAAATAGTCTTTTATTTTTTTGGAACAATGGCAATAGAAAATTCCGCACTCGTACAAAGTTTATCATTTGCCTTGAGCGTCCCCTTCGCAAAATAAAATATAGATTTTTTATTCACAATTTCTACAGTCATGGTTGCCACATCTCCTGGCACAAGTGGATTTTTAAATTTTACATTATTTAATCCTGCATACATAGGTACAGTTTCCCCTTCCGCAGTTTGTGGCAATAATGCACAAATGGTCTGTGCAATCATTTCACATTGAATCACCCCCGGCACAATTGGATTGCCTGGAAAATGCCCTTGCACAAAAAATTCTTCCCCCGTAACCCTATATTTTCCTATAGCTCGCCCTGTCTCTGCATCGACTTCCACTGTATCTAACAAGAGCATTGGTTCTCTATGTGGCATGATTTTTTTGATTTCTTCTCTATTCATTTTGACCTCTTTTCTAATTCACAATTTCTATGTTATCTTTATCTTCTGGGAATATAACACCTTCTGGCAATGGCAAAATGATGGGAGGAGTCATAGCGGTTGCCGTTAATGAAGTCAATGTTGAACGCAAATATGGGAAGAGTATCGCCGTTCCTTCAATTACAGTTTCTCTCTTTTCGCTATCTGTAACTGCATCGCTCTCAATTAAGCCAGTTAAAGTTACCACCACATCAAATGGTTTTGGCTCTTCCTGTGTACTCTCAATTTTTACACTTAAAGTAATAAAACATACTTTATCACTCTCATTTGCTCCACGAACCTGTCTTGTTATGGATGGTTTCATCTCTATTTTCGCATCTGGCTCCAAACGCATATTATTCATTTTAAAAGATAACTCATCTATGCGGATACCTTTTAATAATAGATTTACTTTATTCATCTTTATTCACTCCTTATACATGAATGATACTCTATTATATAGTATACTCTATTTTTTTATTTTTGTCAAACTCTGCCATATGCCATCTCTTTATAAAAAAAGATAGGTCTACTCCTATCTTTTTTTATCCTATTAAATTAAAACGCGTCCGCGGTCTGTAATTGCTACATTATATATTTCTATCATTTTACCGGCATCGGCATCCACAAATACAACATAACTTCTATCTCCATAATCACCACGGATTTCATATGTCAAAATTTCCGCTCCATCCTGTGGCAAAAGAGCAAGTCTTGTACCATGGAGTTGCAATTTTTTTCTTGCATTCTTTTCTACCGTCTTTTGGGATAATGTTGCCTTTCCTAAAGTCCTTGACTTATGATTCTTGATAAATGTCTTAGCAATTAAACCAGTCGCTAGTCCTCTGTTGTTACATACCTTTACATCAATCGTATCAGCATAGATAGCAACATTGTCTTGCATATATGCAAAACGCACATTGAGCTCATTACCAGTCTCACTCGTCCAAATTGCTTCCATATTGTTGTAACCACATTTTTCTAAAAAGTTTTTTGCAATGGCAATACATTCTTCCTCTGCATATTGTCTTGGTGTTGCAGCATCGTAGCTACTAAACATGGAGAGCAATCCCCCTTGTTCTGTGATTGCACAATAATATGCTCTACCATCTCTATCTGTCATTTCAAATGTATAGCTTGGTGCTCCTTCCTCCGTTTTGCCTGTCAAATGCATAGTGTCAATGTTATAATCTGAAAAATATTGCATTGCTTTTTCTGTAGCTTCGCTTTCGCTGATTTTTGGCATTTTACTTACAAAACTATCAGAATAATCCAACATATCTACTGCTCCACCTGGTGCCATCTCCGCTTCTGTTAGACCTAATAGACCCATAGCAAATTTGCCATCCGTCTTCAACATCTCTTTTAATTTTAATGTTTTTGTCTGCTCCATAAGGGCGGGCATACCTTGACGCATACGCTCTACTTGATTGAATAATTTTTCAACAGTTGCATCATCTTCGCTAGTAAAGGTCTTTCCATTTAATTGTTTGTACAATAAAGTCCAAGCTTGTTTATTCATGTCGTTTAATTGTGCAGCAAGTTGTTGTGCCGCTGTAAAATCAGCGGGGAATTTTTCTAAACTTTGACTTGCAAGTTCTGTTGCCAAAATTATTTTTGTCAACAACTTTTGTTGTTCATAACTACCAGTTGCCACTCTTGCTTTTGAGAGCGAACTATCTAGATTTTCAACATGTTCACTAAATTCGTATACGGCACTTTGGTATCCATTCATAATGCTACTTTGGGCATTGTTTAAGTCAAAATATCCAACCGTTACAATCGAACCTAATGCTAATACTGCAACGGATAATGACACTACAGAGGCAATCCATCCTCCAATTCCGGGCGTACGCTTTTTATTTTCTTTTTCTTCATTTCGTCTTTTTTCGTGGCTTTCTGCATGTTCTTTTTTGTCTTTTTCCGCTCTCATTTTCTCAAGGCGTTGCTCTCTCTCTTTTTCAAAAGCGTCGATGCGTTTATCAAGCTCTTGCTCTCTCTTTTTTGCAGTATTCTCTGTCTCCTGTTTTGCTTCTGCCAAAGCTATGCGACGCTCTGCAAGTTCTTTTTCTCTCTCCTGTCTTGCCTTTAAAGTATCGGCAACACTCATCTTGTTGATGTCCTGATTTTTTGGCATTTGTGTGTTCTTTTTGTCGGCAATCTTTTCTACTTTTTCTACCCCAGATGAACTTGGTCTTTCTTTTTCTTTCATGTTCTACCTCCTTACATACAGAATACATGTCTGCCAATTGTTGTTACAACAGGTCTTGAAAAAATCCATTTGCTGGTCGCTGTTTTTGGATTATAGTAATAGATACATCCCCCTGTTGGGTCATAGCCGTTTAATGCATCTTTCGCTGCATTTAATGCACTTTGATTTGGTTCTAAATTGATTTGCCCATCAATTACTGCTGTAAATGCATTTTGTTGGTAAATTACCCCAGAGATTGTATTTGGAAACTTACTGCTCTTTACTCTATTTAAAATAACTGCTCCTACGGCAACTTGACCAGTATAACTTTCTCCCCTTGCTTCACCATGGATACACTTTGCAAGTAAATAGGTATCATTGTTCGTAGAAGTAGTTGATGGTTTTTTATTTGTATTACTATTACTACTGTTGCTACTATTTGCATTGATACCAAGTGCTTCAAAAGTCTTTTTACCTACAATACCATCTGCAGTGAGTTTGTTTTTTCTTTGAAATTTTTGTACTGCAGTTTTTGTTGCATTTCCAAAAATTCCATCTACCTTTCCAGATAAATATCCCCAATTTTTTAGTTTTTGTTGTACTTGTTTTACAAGCGCTCCAGAACTACCTTTTTTTAAGGTTGCCGTCTCAATTGCAAGAGCATACTCTTCAGATTGCACTGTAACCTTTTCTGTATAAAAGTGTAGACATATTAAAACGGACATTGCGCAAAACATTACAACTGCAATGAGCGCTAAACTAACTTTAACTGTCTTATGCATTTTCTCTCCTCCTTTTCAAAATGAACATAGTTTTTTACTTGCGAGAAGAGAATAAAGGTTATATTTTTACAATGCCTCCTTTCTCAGTTCGCAAAAAAATTTTGAATAATTTCCCAAATTTTAACGCGATACTGTATATTTACACCCATACCGCCTGCAAAGCAGAGCGGCGGATAGAGCACACACCACCAATTGTCCCCCTTTCCAGTACCAAGTTCTATAATAAGGGCATCATATACACCAGCGGGTAGAGTTACGCCTTCATATACACGCGTGGGAAATTCTTCTCTTTTCAATGCCGCTCTTGCAGTATATCTAAATCCACTTTTTTGCAAAAAAGTATTGATTAACTCTTCTATATTTTTTAGATTGTTCTGCACTGCTTGCATTGATTCATCTTTTGTATGACAATTTGCTACAACAGGCGTTAAAAATGTCGTTACTTCCTCTTTTATTTGGTACTTGATATTTTGGTCAACTGTTGTATTAGAATTTGCTCGAATATGCAACCGTAAAAATGCGGAATGACTACTTTCGCCCATAAATGAAACCGCTAGAATTGTCACTGCTGTTAGTATGCTAAGTCCTACTAAAATTATACAAACTTTTTTCATAAATCTTTCCTGCTCCTTTTGTCCTTGCTATGTATTGCCTGATTTATAAAATATATACCTACATAAAACAAATTTTATTGCTTTTATCCTTATTTTTTCTATAATAAAAATTCTTCTTTTATAGTAAAATTCCCCGCTTTTTACACTAATACTTTATAAAATAACTCTCTCGTTATTTATTGCAATATATCCGCTCTACATTTACAAAAAAAGCACACTGCAATCGTGTGCTTTTTTTGTAAACTCTTCTAAAAATTCCTCTATTTTCTTATATGCTGTATTTGCTTTACTACATTGCTGCTGATTTACTAAAATAGATGAATTGTTCATCCTCACCATCTTTTTGCATACCAATAGCTTGTAATGTGTGTATTGATACTTCATTTTCTCTATAGGCCTTTGCCTTTACTCTATCTATTCCTAAACTAAAGAAGGCATAATGACTCAAAAGCAATAAACTTTCTTTTGCAAAACCTCTACCTTGCCATTCTGGTAAAATGCGCATACCAATCTCAGCTTGATTTTGGTAGTCGAATTTGTGCAAAACGACTTGTCCTATCAGTTTCCTTTTATAATAAATTGCAAGTGGTAGCTCCATTCTCTTTTTAAAATCTTCCATTGTGCTTGTATAAAACCATGTAGAATTGACATTTTTCGGCGCATCTAGACGGTAGTCATATCCCCAAAAGGCATTTAACTCTACATCCCCCGCAAGTTTTGCAAAGCTTTCAATATCCTTTTTTCCAATTGCCTTTAATACAATTCTTTCTCCCTTGACTGTTGGTAATTTCTGTACATTATCTATAGCACGCTTCGTCAATATTGTGTATTTATCAATGAGTGCAATCGGTAAATATTGTAACTTTGATTTGCGTAATCCAATTTCACCCGCATCATCCTCTCTATTTAAATATACAATATCTTCAGTAACAAATGTCTGTGCAAAAAGTTGTGCTAATGTTGGATAAATTCCACTATATCCTCTCAATGCCTTTTCTGCATGCACAATAATACAATCGCCACATCTTTCTCCAATGGAAAATCCTACAATTTTATTTTCTATTTTTAATAATCCACAAAAATATCCAAATTCTTCTATCTTCGTTAAGAGTGTAAATACTCCCTCCAGTTCGGCATTTGCCACTTCCCCACTGATTCCATGTTCTTCCGCCCACTCCTTTAAAAATAACTCTAGTTCAATATTGTCTTCCGCTTTCCAAATAGCAAACTGATAATTTGGATAACTCTTTTTAAATTTATTGATGTGGTTACGTTGTCCGCTATATTTACGTCCTCCAAAATTTTTAAAATCTTCTGCTAAATATAGGTAATCTTTGTTATTTCTGAAGGACATCGTCTCCATATTTGCCCCATATCGCATAGCCATTTTTGCAAAATTTTCTTGTGCTATTGCTACATATTGTAATGCTATATCTTTTTGTGTACAATATTCTTCTATCGCAGAAAGTCCTTTATCAATCTCTTCCTCTCCCCCTTGTCTATGTATCGGATAATAAAACCAATACTTTTCTTCAATATAGGCACGCAATAGCAACAAATTCTCCTGTATTGCATATTCTAAATTTAAAAAATTTTTCCACATTTGTACAAATCCAATAGAGTACTCTGTCAAGTGGTTACAATTTTTTACAGCATATTCCTTTAAAAATTGATAGGCCCTTTCGTCAATTTTTCTAAACTCTAACATCTAAAATTCCTTTTATTTTTATTTACTATGCTATCACTTCTCTGTCCTATTTGTCAACTTTTTCTAAATTATTCCCTGAAAGATTTATAAATTTATTATCTATGCTTGACCATATCTTGAAAATTTGTTATACTATAAACAGTTTGTGTATTGAATTCGATTTTTTGCACAGTAATTTATCAACAAAATAAAATAAGGAGTATTTTATGGAACCATTGGAACTATTATTTTTAGTAGCTCCTGCTGCAGCTTTGTTGGCGTTATTCTTTGCATTCCTGTTTGCAAGACGCGTTTTAAAAACAAAAGAGGCAGCGGAATGCAAAGAAATTGCATCAATCATTCGTAAAGGCGCAAATGCCTTTTTAAAAAGACAGTATATTGTTGTTTCAATATTTTTTGGCGCAGTATTTTTAATACTTGTACTACTTGCTTACATACCTATGGCAATTAAAGGTGCAGTGAAGCTTATTGACGAATATATGCCTTTTGCCTTTTTAACTGGTGGTATATTCTCTGGTCTCTCTGGTTACTTGGGTATGAAGATTGCAACCATAGCAAATTCTCGTACGGCAACTGCTAGTAAAGAAAGCTTAAATAGTGGCTTAAAAGTTGCCTTCTCTGCCGGTAGTGTTATGGGACTAGTTGTTGTTGGTTTAGGACTTTTAGACCTCTCAATTTGGTATACAACGCTAATTGGTTTTTATAAGATTTTTCATCCACAAAATCTATCACAAGCACAGTTTATTACAACACACATGATAAACTTTGGTATTGGTGCTAGCTTTATGGCGTTATTTGCACGTGTTGGCGGTGGTATTTTTACAAAAGCTGCAGATGTTGGAGCAGACCTTGTTGGTAAAGTAGAAGAAAACATTCCTGAAGATGATGCACGCAATCCTGCTGTTATTGCCGATAATGTAGGGGATAATGTAGGGGATGTTGCTGGTATGGGTGCTGACCTCTATGAATCCTATGTTGGGTCACTACTTTCTGCCATGGCACTTGGTGTTTCTGCTTTAAAGAGTTTCTGGGGAGCAATTATTCCACTATTGATTGCTGCAACGGGTGTAGTATTTTCAATTTTAGGAACTTTCCTTGTAAAGACAAAAGAAGGAGCATCACAAGCTTCATTACTAAAAACACTTCGATTGGGCACATGGTTTGCCGCTGCTGCAACTGGTATACTGTCCGTAGTCTTCCTATTGATTATTGGATTTACTGCAAATAACGAATCCATCAAAAATTTTGTTTTAAGAGCTATTGGCCCTGTACTCATTGGTTTAGTCGCTGGTGTTGCTATTGGATTCTTTACAGAATATTTTACAAGTGCATCATACAGACCTACAAAAAAACTTGCTGAAAGTACTGAAAGTGGTGCCGCGCCTGTCATTATCAATGGTACTGCTCTTGGTATGCTTTCAACCATTGCTCCTGTCGTTATCATTGCAATTACAATTTTAGCATCTTTCTTTATTATGGGCGGCGATTTACAAGACAATATAAATTCCGGTCTCTTTGGTGTTGGTATTGCTGCTGTTGGTATGCTTTCTACTCTTGGTATCACTCTTTCAACAGACGCATACGGTCCAGTTGCTGATAATGCTGGTGGTATTGCTGAAATGAGTGGTATGGGCTCTGAAGTGCGTAAAAGAACAGATGCTCTTGATGCATTAGGTAACACTACCGCTGCAACTGGTAAAGGCTTTGCAATTGGCTCAGCAATGCTTACCGCAATAGCATTACTTTCTGCCTTTGTAGTACAAGTTCAAACTTATGCACAATCTGCAAATATTAATTTTAAACTAGAACTTGGTTTACGCAATCCATTTGTTTTAGTTGGATTTTTTATTGGTGCTGCTCTACCATTTATCTTCTCTGCACTTACAATGTCTTCCGTGGGAAAAAGTTCTCAATCTGTTGTACAAGAAGTACGCAGACAATTTAGAGAAACTCCTGGTTTACGCGAAGGAATAACTAAACCTGATTATGCACGTTGTGTAGATATCTGTACAACTTCCGCACAAAAGCAGATGATTTTACCTGCAGTAATTGCAATTTTATCTCCTATTTGCTTTGGTTTTGTTATTGGTATCAATGGTGTAGCTGCTCTATTACTCGGTACAACAATTAGCGGATTCTTACTTGCCGTATTTATGTCTGCTAGTGGTGGGGCTTGGGATAATGCTAAAAAATATATCGAAGAAGGACATCTTGGTGGTAAAGGTAGCAAAAATCATAGTGCTGCTGTAATTGGAGATACTGTTGGTGACCCATTTAAAGATACTTCTGGACCATCTTTAAATATCTTATTAAAATTGATTTCTGTAGTTGCAATTGTTTTTGTTCCTGTAATTATGCTTTCAAACAATTATCTTCCATTTTAATATTTAAAATAAAAAAGAGCATTATCTATGTGTGCTCTTTTTTATTTTATTCTCTATTCTCTCTATAAGGATATTTTATGTTAAACACTCTCAGTAAAGATAGTATTATGGCCACTTTAATACAACAATATGGAAAATTGACATTAGAAGACAATGCTATGTGCAGTAGCAATAATTTGTTTCAAGATTTAGTTACTATAGTCATACGACAACAGCTTTCAAATAAAATTGCACTTACTATTTGTCAACGCGTAGAAACTTTACTCAATGGAGAGATTTTTCCTGTTAAAATTCTTGCCGTGTCAGATATAGAATTGAAAAAAACAGGGTTGTCTAGCAATAAAATAAATTATATTAAAAATATTGCATATGCCATACAAAATGGAAGTTTAAAATTAGAGGAAATGCATAAATATAGTGAACCGGAAGTTAGGTTAACTCTTACAAAAATTAAAGGAATAGGACAATGGAGTACAGATATGTTTTTAATTTTTTGTTTACGCTTTCCTAATATATTTTCTTTTGGAGATGCCGGACTAATAAAAGCTGTACAAAATTTATACGGCAAAAATAAAATGCTTTCAAAAGAGCAAATTTACGCGATTAGCGAAAAATGGAAACCTTTTCGTAGCTATGCGTGCCTATATCTTTGGAAAAGTTTAGAAACATAAAAAATTAGAGCTATAAAAAAAGAGTGGGAATTCCCACTCTTTTTTTATACTTATTGATTACTTTTGCATCAAAAAATAATTATTTAAACTCATATGGATTTTTCAATAAACAGTATCCTGCAGTAAATAATGTTGTCAATATGAAAAGAGATGAAATAACTATTACAAATACATAACTTCCTATACTATAATAACTTATGAATGCACCACTGATTGTGAAAATTGATGCAAGCAAAATCCATATTTGACACATAAAAACATACATACTAGAAAAAGCAAGTAATATTGTATAAACTTTGCTAGATTGTTGTGATTTATGGACAAAAATGAGTAAAATTTCTAAAATAATGGTAAATAGGAGACCAATCCCAAATAAAATATAGATTAAAACAGAAAAAGAAATCGCTATTTGCATCTGTAAATCAGAATAAAATTTATAAATTCCTTCTAAAATTAATAGAACAATATAGCAAACAAGTTGTAATACATTCCATAAATGCAGTTTAAAATTTTTCATATCAAGATAATAACATAAATTTTGGATAAAATCAAGTAATATTGTTGTTTAAAAACAATATTACTTGATTTTATCCATATAGTGGACTAAACAAAATAAAAAAGAATACTTTTAAAGTATTCTTTTTAAGCAAATTCACTGGATAAAAATTCCGCTGTTCTTTCATCTTTTGCATTATCAAAAATTTGTTTAGTATTGCCATATTCTATCAATTCACCTTGCACAAAAAAGGCAGTATTATCAGCTATACGCATTGTTTGACGCATATTATGCGTGACCATAATAATGGTATATTTTTCTTTTAAACGCACTATTAATTCTTCTATTTTCGCAGTAGAACGAGGGTCTAAGGCTGATGTTGCTTCATCCATCAATAATACTTCTGGCGATATTGCTAGTGAACGAGCTATACATAAACGCTGTTGTTGCCCACCAGATAACCCCAATGCATTTTTATTGAGTCTATCTTTCACATCTTCCCACAATGCTGCTGCTTTTAAACTCTTTTCTACTATTTCCATAATTTGTTCTTTTTTCGTTGTAACTTTTTTTACTAGTAATGGTTTACCCTCTGCAATTTTTTTTTGTCCTGCTTTTGTCTTAAGCAATTGCTCTCTTTGCTCTCTACTCGGTTCTACATATTCCACTATATTTTTTATACCATGTGTCTTTAATCCATATGCAATGTTATCATAAATACTCATGGCAAATGGACTTGGTTTTTGGAATACCATCCCCACCCGTTTACGAAGCAAATTTATATCCATAGAACGATAAATGTCTTCACCTTCTAGCAATACTGTACCTAGCACACGACAATTTGGCACTAAATCATTCATTCTGTTTAATGAACGGAGCAATGTCGATTTTCCACATCCTGAACTTCCAATGAGTGCAGTAATTTTATTTCTCTCTATCTCCATATTTATATCTTTATTCGCATGATAATTGCCGTAATAAACATTTAAGTTTTGTAATTCAAAGGCACTCATTTTAATACTCTCGCTTTAATTTATTTTCTACAAAGCCAGCAAGTCCATATACTGCAAACACAAGCAGCAATAATACAAGAGCTGTTGCCCATGCTTTATCTGTATAAAGTCCTTCTTTTGCTAAAAAATATAGATGTACTGACAAAGTTTTACCACCATCACCATTCAATATATTTCCTAAACCATTGGTTATACCTGCTGTATAAATCAATGCTCCAGTTTCACCTACAACTCTACCAATACCCATAATTATGCCGCTTAAAATACCTGAAAGTCCTGCTGGCAAAATGATATAAAAAATTGTACGTAACTTTCCTGCTCCTAGTGCATAACTACTTTCTCGAATGGCATTTGGAACAGCTCTTAAACTTTCTTCTGTAGTTCTAAGTATCAATGGCAAAATCATAAAAGACATCGTTAAAGCTCCACCTAATATACTATATCCCCATTGAAATACATTTACAAATACAATCATACCAAATATTCCATATACAATAGATGGAATACCTGCCAATACTTCCGCTGCTAGTCGCACAGATTGTACAAACATACTCTTAGAATTTGCATATTCTACTAGATAGATTGCTGCACACACTCCAATAGGTACGGCAATCAACAAGGAAACAACAATGATTTGCAGTGTGTTTATAAGTGCAGGAAACATAGATTGATTAGTCGTTGTCCATGTCAAAGCAAATAAATCTTTCGCTTGTGCAAAAAGAGGTACTGTTCCCTTCATAAAAATATAAATAATAATCCAAACAACACTGCCCAAAGTTATAATGGCACTAATGCTTATGGCTATCAGCAACATGAAGGAAAATGGTTTTTTTGTATATGCTAAAAGTTTTTGTCCCAAGGTCAATCGATTGATGGCCTCACCCTTCTTTTTTGATTCTTTTGGTAACATATTAAACCTTTTCTTTTTGTTTTACTCTTTTTTTGTATTTTCTTGCTTTTTTTTCGGATAAATTTCTCAAAATCAAAAGTGTCAATGTAATTAAAAAAATAAGCACAAATAGCACTGCAGCCATACCATATAATGCATTAAGATGCATCCCCGATGCATAATCTAATTCATTCACAATGGCAGAACTTAAAGTTGTTATACCTTGTAAAATTGAATTTGGAATAATTGGACTATTTCCGGCAATTAAAGAGACGGCAACTGTTTCTCCAACAACTCTAGCAAGTGCCAAAATAATTCCTCCCATTATTCCAGATTTAGCTGCTGGAATCTGTGTGAAGATGATTGTTCTTTCTTTCGTTGCACCGAGTGCCACTGACCCCTCAAAATATGTTTTAGGGAGTGCTTTTAAAGCATTTTCTGATAAATTTATAATTGTTGGTAGTACCATAACACTTAAAATGATTGAAGCAGTCAACCAACATAATGGAGAGCCACCAAGTTCACCAATAATGGGACTAATTACTTCAAGTCCGAAAAAACCAAATATTACACTAGGAATTCCTGTGAGAATATTTACAATCAATTTGAGTGGTTTATATACTTTTAGCGGACAATAATAGGCCATAAAAATAGCAGTTAAAAGACCTATAGGTACAGACAAAAGTAGTGCACCAACTGTTACATAAATTGTTCCTACAATCATAGGAAAGATGCCAAAACTAGCATTTGTTCCGGTTGGCGACCAATTTAAGCCGAAAATAAATTTAAAAAATCCAATTTTAGCAAAAGCTGGCCATGCTTGATTTATAACAAATAAAAAAATAATTAAAACAGCGAGTATAAATACTATTGTTGCAATAATAAATACACCATACATTATCTGTTCTTTTATTTTTTTCAGTCGTATTGAACTGTTTATAGTGACTTCTTCTTTCATATTTTCCTATTCTTTTTTATTTTCATTGTGTACAATCTATATTTCTGTCCATTCTCTTATTTTCCCTTCATAAATTGCTTTTACTTCACTTTTTGTTAAATTGTCTATGGGGTTTTTGCTATTTACAACAATAACTATATTCTCTGTTGCTAAATTATATACTTCTACCCCTTGTTTCTCGCTTGCATTTAGTGGACGAGATGACATTCCTAATTGAAATTGTTCGCTTTTTACATCATTTATTCCTTTTGAACTACCTCCACCTTGTATCTCAATCTTGCCACTAAATTTTTCTCCAACAAGACTTAAATATTTTTCGCGTAACTTTTGCATCAAAGGTTCTGTTGTCGTTGAACCTCCTATAATTACAGCATCTGTCAATTGCGTAGTTGGTTTTTTAAAATTCTCTACGCTAGTTGGTATATTTGGTAAAGTATACTTTTCAGCTTCAATAATTTCTTGTGCTTCTTTACTTATTACAAAAGACATAAAATTCTTTAATGTTTGATTTTTTTCTACAACATCTATTTTATAAATTAAATATAATGTATGACCAAGGTCATAGTCAGGACTATCTGCATCTTTTCCATCCAGTTGAATACTTTTTACATTTTTCATGGAACTTCTAGATTCTTCATAGGATTTTTTTGCTACATAACCAATTGCGCGTCTATCTCTGTTTATACAGGATAATATTATACCATTTGCATTTAAATAACTAGCATCTTTACGAACACCATCTATGCCTATTGTACTATCAAAAGTTGTTCGTGTACCAGAGGCAGCATCACGAGAGATAACATTTATTTTATTACTTTTACATCCTACTAAAAGAAATAATAAGCAGCATACCAATAAGATGGAAAATATATAAAATAAAATCTTTTTTTGATTGAATTGCATTGATTTTATCTTTCTCCGTTTTTTCTATCTTTCATTTTGATAGAATTGTACTAAAATCATTGTTTTGAAACTTATATCAAAATTATAATATTCGTATATATTACAATTTTATTGTATGAGTTTTTTAAAGTAATGTCAAATAGAATGACAAAATTTTTTAAATTATTTCAATTATTTTTCTGTTCCTAATAAATTTATTTTTTATCATCATTATGAATAGATAAATTTTTTTTCTTTTCTATTTGACTTTCTTTTATCATATCTATACTAATTTTTGCTATTAAAATTATGAAAATTACACTAGCAACTGCTAGCATACAATAAAATAAAATATCTGTCCATTTTCCGAACAAGTTGCCTATCAAAACAAGCATAGTTGAAGAGATTATACTCCCTAAAAGACTTGCTACAAAAACTTGCCAACGCTTCAATCCTATAAAAATACCTATTGCACAACCAGTCCATACACCTGATAGTGGTATCGGTATTGCAATAAATAATGTTAAAAGTGTCATAAAAATAATTATTCGTTTTTTTGTTGTTGTCTTTTCTGTTATACCACTTACATCCTCTAAGCGTTGCGCCTTTTTCGTAAAAGATTTTTCAATTCTTCCAATAATTTTTTTACACAGTCTTGTTCTTTTTAGCCAATCTAAAATCGGTTTCAATGCAAAAACTAAAATAATACTAACAATGACACAACCTAAAAGACCAAAACTTGCTGCTCCAAATCCATTCATATTGCCTTTGGACATTCCCCATAAAATTCCACCTTTAAGTTCAATGATAGGAATCATAGACATAAAGACAACTACAAGCCAATTTATACCACCAAAAAATTTTAAAAAGAATTCTGATACTGTATCAATGGCCTCTCTGTTTTGGTAAATTATCATTAAAAAATTCATACTTACCTACTTTTTTCTATTCTTTTTAGAATATCTTCTGTAGAAATTTTTGCAATTTTTGCTTGTTCTTCAATCGAACCATGGTCTATAAATCTTTCATCCATTGCAATTATTTCTAGCTGCACCTGCATTCTTTGTACAATATAAAATTCTGCAATACAACTGCCAAATCCAGCTGATAAATACCCCTCTTCTATAGTGAATATTCTCTTATTTTGTATATTTTTTAATAATTTTTCATCAAGAGGTTTTATTGTTCTAGCATTGACTATTGTAATATCTGGTATTTTTTTTTGCACTTGCATTGCTCGTGCCACTGCTCTTGCTCCATTTGCAAGTAAAACTATATCACTTTGTCCACTATGCAATATTTCCCATAAATTTTCCATTTCTATACTACTTTCTTGATGAAAATTCACCGCTTTTGCATTTGGATAACGCAAAACTACTGGACAATTTTGCTTTATAGCAAATTGCAACATTAACTCTCCTTCTCTACAATCTTTTGGAGTATATATTTGTAGATGTGGAATTGTTCGCATTGCTGGTATATCAAATAGTCCTTGATGTGTTTTCCCGTCTCCTCCAACAAATCCAGCTCTATCTAAACAGATAATTACAGGTAAATTTTGTATACAAATATCATGAATCAATTGGTCATAGGCACGCTGTAAAAAAGTAGAATAGGTACATATAATTGGTCTTAAACCACCTTTTGCCATTCCAGCTGCCATTGTAAATGCATGACTTTCACAAATGCCTACATCCATACTTCGTGTTGGATATCTATAAAAAAATTCATCCAATGCAAGTCCATATTGCATTGCTGGGGTGATTACAACAATATCTTTGTTTTTTGCAGCAATTTTCTCTATCGATTTTGCCATAGCTCCTGAAAAATCATTTTGTGCTGGTTGTAAATCCTTTTGTAAACTATGATAATTACATGGATTTTTTTCGGCAAAATCCAATCCTTTTCCCTTTCTCGTCTTTAAATGTATAAATATTGCCTTTGTCTTCTTTTTTGCCTTTTGTAATATTTTATATAAATTTTCAAAATCATGCCCATCTCCACCGTCAATATATTCAAATCCACAACTTGTAAATAATGCTTTTTTTTCTGCACTTTGCATACTTTGTAAAGTTGATTTATTTTCACTAATTGACATATCATTATCATTTAATATCACAAGAAAATTTTCCGGTTTTTCTCTATGTGAAAACAAACTTTCAAGTGCTAGTCCGTTCGTGATAGATGCATCTCCTATAACAACTATAATTTTAAAATTTTCACCCTTTAAATCTCTTGCATAACAGAGTCCCAATCCAGCAGATAAACTGTTCCCACTATGTCCAGCAATGAAAGAATCATAAATACTCTCTTTTGGGTCATTAAATCCGCTAACTCCATTCGTTTGACGCAAATCTTTTAAATTTCTACCCGTCAAAATTTTATGTACATAACTTTGATGTCCTACATCAAAAATAATTTTATCTATTGGAAAATTAAAAAGTTGATGTAGCATAATTGTAAGTTCAACAACTCCTAAATTTCCTGCTAAATGACCACCATTTTGCTTTACGCTTTCGATAATTTCCGTGCGTAGTTGTAAAGCTTGTTGTATAAGGGCACTATTTTTTTCACTGTTTAATTTTATCATTTATAAACCTTAATTTTTTAATAAATTCTATCAATATTTTACCTTTAATTTTTATTCTTGTCAAATTCTTTTAGATTATAGTTGATTTTTAATTGTATTTTTTATATAATGCCTTTTAAAAAAATACATAGGTAAATAATATGGAAAATGAAGCAAAAATTTTCTTAAAAAAGGGTGAAGAAAAAAGAATTTTACAAGGACATGCTTGGGTATATGCAAATGAAGTTTTAAAAATTGAAGGCAAGCCAAAAAACGGTAGTTTAGTTGCAGTTTACTCCTTTCAAGGACAGTATATTGGCAAGGGATATATCAATTATCTATCCAAAATACTTGTACGCATATTTATCCGAGGAAATGAAGAAGATTCATTCGCTTTATATGAAGAAAGAATTTTACAGGCAAATCGCTTGCGTGCAAAATTATTTCAAGACAAATGTTATCGCATGGTATTTGCAGAAGCTGATAATTTACCTGCCTTAATTATTGACCGCTATGAAGATGTATTTGTAGTACAACTACTCTCTCTTGGAATTGAAAAAAGAAAAGAGTATATTATAGATATTCTCAAAAAACATTTTCATCCACTTACAATTTTTATGCGTGGGGATGTATCTGTACGACAAAAAGAAGGTTTATCACTTGAAAATAAACTTTTATATGGAGAACTTCCAAAAGAACTTATCATTACAGAATGCGGTGTAAAAATGAAAATTGATATAATAAATGGGCAAAAAACAGGGTATTTTTTAGACCAAAAATATAATCGTTTTACACTTAGACAATATTGCGAAAATGCAACTGTTTTAGATTGTTTTTGCAACAGTGGTGGATTCAGTATAAATGCAGCTTTAATTGCAAAAGAAGTCACTTCTCTTGATATTTCACAAACGGCAATAGAACATGTAAATTATAATGCAAAACTCAATCATTTAACAAATATCAATACAGTTTGTTGTGATGTATTTGAACAGTTACGCAAATATAGAACAAAAGAAAAAAAATTTGACTGTATCGTCCTTGACCCACCTGCTTTTTGTAAAAATCTTGAACAAGTTAAAAATGCCTATAAAGGCTATAAAGATATCAATATTTTAGCAATGAAACTGGTAAAAAAAGAAGGATTTTTAATGACTTGTTCTTGTTCTCATTATATGACCGATGTTTTATTTGAAAGAATGTTAAAGGAAAGTGCTTATCAATCTGGTAGACAAGTTAAAGTTTTGGAAAAAAGAATGCAATCTCCAGACCATCCAATCCTCTTTGGAAGTGATGAGAGTAGCTATTTAAAAGTTTTTATTTTACAAATTCTATAAAATAAAAAAAGAAAATTTAGAAATATTCTATCTTTTTCTCTCTTTTTTTTGCATATTCTACTGTATAGTATGTTCCGCCTCTTTCTTTATATAAATAAGCAAACACTAAATCGCTATTATCTACAAGAAAGCGATTGCGTTTAAACATACAACTCTTTGTAAAATTTTCTTCTATATAAATCACTTTATCAAACTTCTTTAAATAGTTATAATAGAGTATTTTATCATAATATGTATATTTTTCTTCTTGCTTTTTACAAGGAATACAAGCTATCAATTCAATTGTATTCCTCTTTTTTAAACGTAACAACAAACCAGCACAAGTCATATCAAATCCTATTGCCATTCCACAATAAAATTTAGTATATCCTATATCTATCAAATTTTTTAATTTCTCTTCTAGTAAAAAATAATCAAAATTTTTCTTTAATATGCGGTGTCCTGTCAATGCAATTGCTTTCATCTATCTTCCTTTTTTCCAGCAAGGGTTTTGCACGCTCCTTCCCTTTTCCCCGTGGATATCCTTTCTCTGTTTTTTTCACTTTTTCAATAATAATTATCGTTCTATGTCCCATATTTTTTGGCAAACTATATTTTACTTCTTTTATAATTTTTCCACCTAAAAGCTCTATTGCATATTGTGCTTCTTGCAATTCTTTTTCTATATTTGCCTTATAGGCTATCATCTTTCCTCCAATTTTTATAAATGGTAGACAATATTCTACAAGCGTAACCATTTTTGCAACTGCTCTTGCTGTACAAATATCAAATTTTTCTCTATATTTTTCTTCATGTGCTAATACTTCCGCTCTATTGTTTAATACTACAGCATTTAACTGCAATTTATGTACTGCTTGTTTTAAAAAATCTACTTTTTTTTGTATACTTTCTATAAGTGTAAATTTTAAGTCCTCTCTACAAATCATTAAAGGAATAGATGGGAATCCAGCTCCAGAACCTATTTCAATACAATTTGCCCTTTTTTCAAAATATTCTTCTGGCAAAATACTATCTAAAAAATGTTTTATAAAAACATCTTCTCTATCTAGAATTGTCGTTAAATTGCAAATTTTATTCCCTTCTTGCAGCAAATTGTAAAATTCTGCAAATTTTTCACATTCTAATTTCTCAATATTTATACTCATATTGTATAGTATAACATAGCATTTTCCATTTTTCAACAGTTTTTTTAAATGTGTATACTGTGTATAATTTGTGGATAACTTATGTTGAATTGTGGATAAACTTGATTGTTTTTTCTTTATTTATATATTCTGTAGAATAAAATCTTTATTTTATATACAATTTTTTTTTATATTATCCACATACACACAAATTATTATTACATATACACATAGTTAAACACAATTTTATCCACAAAATTCTGCATATCTTTTGGCAAAAAACTTGCATATTTTTACAATTTATACTATAATATCCCATAAAAATATACTTGTTTTTTTATTTTTTAAAGTTATCAACAATATACACAATCCTTACTATTATAATTATTAAAAGGAATATATAAAAATGAAATTTATATGCAACGGTATTGATTTTTCAAGTGCTTTGACAACAGTTGTAAAAGCATGTAGTACAAAAACAACAAATTCTATTTTAGAATGTATACAAATTACTGCAAAAAATGATACAATTACTTTGCTTGCGACAGATGAAGAACTTGCAATAGAAAAAAAATTTGTTGCTGAGGTTTTGCAAGAAGGAACAATTTGTATACATGGGAAAACTATTACTGAATTTATAAAAAAATTAGAAGATGAACAATTGACAATTTCCACTGAAAATGAAAATTTACTTATCTCATATGCAGATGCTAAGACAAGTTTACAATATTTTGATAGTAAAAATTTTCCTAAAATTATTTTTGATAGAAAAGAAGATAAATTACAAATAGAAGGCAGTCTTTTAAAGGAATTTATTTTAAAAACAATCCCTTTTTGTGCACAAGATGATGCAAGACCTGTACTCAGAGGATGTTTAATTGAAGGAAAAGAGAATACATTATCCTTTATTGCATTAGATGGATATCGTATGGCTAAATTAAAAAGAGAAAATCTTGCTATTGAAAAGGATTTTAAAATTATATGTCCAGCTAGAACACTTTCTGAACTTGCAAAACTTTTACCAGATAATGAAATTGTGCAACTCTATTTTCAAAAGAATATGTTGATGCTTGTTTTAAAAGATACAATTTTGACTGGTAGATTGATTGAAAATGAATTTGTCAATATTGATGGAATCATACCAAAAAGTTATGCTACAAAAGCTATAGTGGATAGAAAATTATTGCAAAAAAGTGTAGATAGAGCTTCTATTTTTGTAAAAAATGAAAGAAATAATATTATTACTTTTGACTTAAAGGAAGGAAATCTAACGGTAAGTTGTAAAAGTGAAATAGCAAACAGTAATGACTCTATAAAAATTGATTTTGAAGGAGTTGATTTAAAAATTACGATGAATTGCAAATATATTATGGATGCTTTAAATGCTTTATCAATGGATACAATAGAATTAAAATTTAATGGAAATAAAGCTCCATTTATACTAACAAATATAGAAAATGAAGAGTATTTATATTTAATACTCCCAATTCGTGTGAATAATTAAGAAAAGTGATAAAAAATTATTGACAAATTGAATTAAAGCATATATACTATATTTAAGTAATTTTGACCATATAGGAGAAAAAGATATGAAAAGAACATATCAACCTAAAAAAAGACATAGAAAAAAAGTACATGGTTTTAGACAGAGAATGAAGACACAAGGTGGTAGAAAAACTTTAAAAAGAAGAAGAAATAAAGGAAGAAAAAAACTTTGTGCTTAAAAAATGTATTCTAGAATAAAAAAAAATAGTCAATTTAATTTATTATTTTCTAAGGGGAAAAAAGCTTTTTCCCCTGCTTTAATTTTATTATATTTACCAAATAAAATAACTGAAGTAGGAATATGTGTAAGTAAAAAACACGGTAATGCTGTGCAGAGAAATAGAATAAAAAGACTTATTCGTGCAGCTTTAATGCAAAATGTAAAAGATTTAAAAAGTACATATTCTATGGTGTTTATAGCAAAACAAGCAGATGAATATTCTCTACAAAATTTTTTAAAAAGTCTACATTTTTTATTAAAAAAAGAAGGATTGTTATAGTGTATATAAAAAAGTCATTTTGGAAGAAAATATTTAAGCCATATATTAAAATAATATTTTTAAAATTGATTTTATTTTATCAACGTTATATATCAAAACATTCCTGTCTTTTTAAACCTACTTGTTCTCAGTATACTTTAGAAGCTATTCACAATTATGGAACTTTTTGTGGTACTTTTTTAGGGATTTTTAGAATTTTAAGATGTAATCCTTTTCATAAAGGTGGATATAATCCAGTTCCAGAAAAATATTTTAAAGCAAGGTGGTTATATTAGTTTATAGGAGTTATGTATGTTAAGTTTAATTCCTGAATTTTCAGGTTCAATCTCAATGTTAGGGAGAATTGTTGGTTGGGTAATTAATTTAGGTATATTGATAGGTAGTGTTGGATTAGGTATTATTATATTTACAATTTTTATCAAGCTATTGACTATGCCTTTTGAAATTTACTCACGCATATCTATGAAAAAAAGTAGCTTAGCTATGGAAAAAGTAAAGCCTCAACTTGAAAAGTTAAAAGCGCAGTATAAAAATGATGAGCAAATTTATAGGCAAAAATCTATGGAGATATATAAGAAAAATGGTTTTTCTCCATTTAAGGCTTGTTTACCTATGCTTATAACTTTACCCCTATTCTTTATTATATTTTCTGGATTTAATAATTACTCAGCTTGGGCAAATATAAATAATTATAGTGAAATGGCACAAGCTTATAATCAATCTATTAAAGATTTAGCTTCTGATAAAAAAGAAAATACTTATTCAGCTGCACAAGTTGGAAGTACAAATACTTGGACATATACGCAAACACAGACACAAGGTGATAGTAATACTTCTTTACTTTTAATTAAAAGAATAGTTACTGTAAACGCAACAAATGGACCTAAAAACAATGATTCTAATGGAATTGCAAATTTTTTTAATAATGAAAGTGTAAATGGTATAAAATTATCTACTTTAATAGATGAAGTTGATAAAAATTGGTATAAATCTTTCGATAATTCATTGATTCAATATAAAATAGAATTAGTAGTACAACCAAATAATATTAGTCAAGTTGCACAAACAAATGAAGCTGTAAAAGCAGCAATGGATAAAGTAGGTAATAATTTTACAGATGATACAGCAAAAGCAAATGCTATTATTGAGCAAGTAGGAAAAGATGCTTCTGAAACAAAATATAAAGAAATCAATAAAAAAACCAGATTTTTGTGGGTATCGAATATATGGAATTCAGATGTATCCTATATTCATCCACTCTCCTATAAAGCTTTAAAAAATGCAGGAATAAATATTAGTGAAGAAGCTTTTAATAAATTTACTGATAATTTATCTTATGAAAGAGATAAAAAACCAAATGGATTCTTTATAATTATCTTTTTATCCGCAGGAGCATTATTTATTTCGCAATATTTTATTACAAGGCAATCTAAAACACAGAATGAATTGATGCAAGGAAATGGAAAAGCCGCTAAATTTATGAAGTGGATACCTTTAATTTTAATTCCAGCAATGTATATTTATTTTGGTTTTACCTATAGTATGGCATATATGCTTTATTTGTTCTTAAGTAGTACAATTTCGTTTATAAGTAATTTAATAGTAAATAGTATTATTGAAAAGAAATTTATGAAAAAAGAGGCAATTGAAATAAAAAATCAATATAATAAACGGATACCAACTATAAAAAAAGGATAACTTTTTAATAAGTTATCCTTTTTTTATAAAATTTTATATTTATAAAATATGAAATTTAAACTAAAATATTTTGAATAAAATAATATTTGATTTTATTCTATATTTACTTGATATCTTTCTTATTTTTAGAGTATTGATATCAAATCAATAGTTTATTTTTTATATAAAATGTTATTAAAATATAATATAAAAAACATTTTAATTATTGTATTTTAATAAATTATTTTTATTTATTTTATTTAAGTTGTAATTGTTATTTTTATTTTATTTTATTTTATTTTATTTATTGTAAAATTTTTGTATAATTTAATAAATTATTTATTTTTAAATTTGAATTATATACTAAAAGTTAGTTACAAAATAGTTTAATAATTAACTATTAATTTATAAGATATACACATAAGTTATCCACAATTGTGGATATTTATTGTGAATTTGTGTTTAACTTATATAAATTATCAGTATTTTTTCGAAAATAATGAAGAGTTTTCGAAGAAGATTGTTGATAAGTTGTAAATTTTATAATACTTTCGCTAATAATTTTTGCCATTGTGAAGACTAAATTTAATCTTGTAGCATGTAAAATTGAATAATGATAGGATGACCTTTCTGCAACTATTCCCATAATAGAAATATCACCTACTAAATCAAGCTTTTTATTTACACCAGAACCAGGTTTAATGCCATAATCTAAAATTTTAATTAAACCTATATCATTTATATTCCCAACAGCAGCATCAATTGCAATGATAGTTGAAGAAGGATGTGCATTTTTTACAAATTGATTGATAAACTGTATTTCTTTTGCTGTGACTGGCTTTTTCAAACAACCATAAATATAATATCCGTTTATTTTTTGTTTCAAAATACTTCCACATATAGGTCCTAAACTATCTCCAATAGCTAAATCAGAACCAATACAGACAAATATAGGTTTTTTATTTTTTGTTAATTTATATAAAGTATTTGCTATACTATCTACAGCAAATTGATTTAAAAAATGATATTGATAATCCATTTTAATTTTTACTCCTAAAGTGTATATTTTATATCCAAAAAATAAATATTTTATACACTTTATTTTGTTATAAATATAAAATAGTGCATATATATTTGTTTCACGTGGAAAAATTGAAATTTATTATAAAATTTTAGATGGTGCATATATATTTGTTTCACGTGAAGAAATAATTTTTTTTAGGAGTGTTTCACGAGAAACAAATTAAAGCAAATTTATAAAAATTTTTAGTAAGTGCATAAATAAAATTTATAAAAAGACTCTAATTTTATAAATTTTAATATATTATAAATAAATATATTTTTTATATGCATAATAATATTTATATGTAAAAAAATATTATGAAATAATTTTTTAAGAATATAAAAATATAAACAACATATTTAAAAATTATAAAAAATAATAAATTATAATTTAATATTCTCTATATAAAGACTTGCACTTTTTTCAAAAAAATGGTAAAATGTTAATAAGGAATTTTAAATAAAGACAATATATAGTTATTTTGCAATTTAATAAATAATAATGTTTCTCGTGAAACAAATTATAAATTATTTTAAATAATTAATTTTTATTTCAAATAGCACAAATATATTGACTGTAATGAAAGATAACTAAAATAAAAATAAGGAGAATAAAATGAAAAAAAATAAAATAAAAACTATATCCTTTATTGTTATTGCTGTAATTATATCTTTAATTTTGGGTTGGTTTATTTTTGATATGGCAACACGTCCTAAAGAATTAAAAACGAGTGTGTTAATAGATAAAATTCAAGAATATAATTTATCAATTGCTTATGCAAATGATATACAAACTAATCCAAATATTACAGATAAAGAATTACCAAATGGACTTTCAGCAGATAATGCTATAGTTGGTATAGTTATCAATCCATCTAATTATAGAGTATATGCTTATAATAGAAGGGGTAGGAACCTTTATGTAGCTTCTGTTTCTAGTGCAGATGATATAAAAATATTAAAAGAAGCAATAGACTCTGTAAAAAATAGTTGGGAAAAATATGGAAATGCAGAATTAAAAAATTTAGTTAAAGATGGAACTTTTTGGTATGATGGTGCAAACTTAGCAACTTTTAATTGGACATCTCTTATATTTCCAGTACTGTCAATTACAATAACAATTGTAATGTTTGTTTTACTCTTTCGTCAAATGTCTGGTGGTTCAAGTAAAGCAATGTCTTATGCAAAATCAAAAGCAAGAATAAATAGTAATATTCAAGTAAAATTTTCAGATGTAGCTGGTGCAGATGAAGAAAAAGAAGAAGTAAGTGAACTTGTTGATTTTTTAAAAAATCCAAATAAATTTTCGGCATTAGGAGCAAGAATTCCAAAAGGTGTACTTTTAGTTGGTCCTCCTGGTACTGGTAAAACATTAATTGCTAAGGCGGTTGCTGGTGAGGCTGGGGTTCCGTTTTTTTCAATATCAGGTTCTGATTTTGTGGAAATGTTTGTTGGTGTAGGTGCTTCACGTGTAAGAGATTTATTTGAAGCTGCCAAAAAAGCTAAACCATGTATTGTCTTTATTGATGAAATTGATGCTGTTGGACGCAAAAGAGGTTCAGGTATTGGAGGCGGAAATGATGAAAGAGAGCAGACCTTAAATCAATTACTTGTACAAATGGATGGATTTGAAAAAAATGAAGGTATTATTATTATTGCGGCAACAAATCGTGTAGATGTTTTAGATGCAGCTTTATTAAGAGCAGGACGTTTTGATAGACAAGTTATGGTACATTTACCTGATGTGCGTGGTAGAGAAGCTATTTTAAAAGTACATGCAAGAAATAAGCCAGTTGACCCATCAGTAAATTATAAAACTATTGCTAGAATTACTAGTGGTTTTTCTGGTGCAGAATTAGAAAATCTATTAAATGAATCTGCTATATTAGCAGCAAGAAATAATAAAGTAACAATAGGTAATTCTGAAATTTTTGAAAGTATTGATAAAGTAATTATTGGACCACAAAAGAAAAGTCGTGTAGTAACAGAAACAGATAAACGAATTACAGCTTATCATGAAGCAGGACATGCAATTGTTTCAAAATCATGTAAATATCTAGACCCTGTACATGAAGTATCTATCATTCCAAGAGGACTTGCTGGTGGATATACAATGACAAGACCAGATAATGATGATAATTATGTCAGCAAAGCAAAATTGAAAGATAAATTATGCGAACTTATGGGAGGGCGTGTTGCCGAAGAATTAGTTATACATGATGTATCTACTGGCGCATCTAATGATTTACAACGCTTAACTGATATTGCTAGAAAAATGGTTACTGAATGGGGTATGAGTGATAAAGCTGGCTTAATGACATATAATACAAATACTACCTACTCTATGGGACAGGAATATGAAGGCACGATGCTTAGTGAAGAAACAAATAAATTAATTGATTCTGAAATAAGAATTTTAATTGATGAAGCGCATAATAGAGTTGCAAAAATTTTACAAGATAATAGAAAGGCACTTGATACTATGGCAAGAGTTCTTATAGAAAGAGAAACAATCTATTTAGATGAAGTTGATATGATTATGAATGGAGCTACTCCAGAAGAAATTTATAATTATATGGATACAAAAGAAAAAAATAGAAGTCCATTTAGTTATATTGTAGAAAATAAAAATGTTTCACAAGAAACAATGAAAGAAAATAATACTGATAATGATATTTAATAAAAATTAAATTGATAACAAGAATATTAAAATAATTTTAATATAGTTTGTATTTTAATATTCTTGTTAGAACATAATACATCTATAAAGTAAAAAATATAAAGAATAAAAAATTGGAGAAAATTGAAATGGCAAAAATAGTATCATTTTCTAATCAAAAAGGTGGGGTTGGTAAAACAACAACTTGTATGAATATGGCAGCTTATCTCGCTTCATTTGGTAAAAAAACATTGTTGATTGATATGGACTCACAAGGGAATGCTACAACAGGATTGGGAGTTGTAAAAAGTACACTTAAAAAATCAATTTATGATGTACTTGTAAAAGATGCTACAATACAAGAATGCATGCTTGAGATGGAACTTAAAAATTTATTTTTGATTCCATCTAATATTGAACTTGCTGGTGCGGAAGTTGAACTTGTTTATAAAAATAATAGAGAAAAATTATTAAAAATGGCTCTTGATGTTGTTAAGGATAGATTTGATTACATCTTTATAGATTGTCCACCATCTTTAGGTTTAGTGACAATAAATGCTTTAACTGCTGCTGATTCTGTAATTATACCAATTCAAAGTGAGTTTTTTGCTCTTGAAGGCTTAACACAACTTATGAATTCTATTCAACTTGTACAAAAACATTTAAATCAAAATTTAAAACTCGAAGGTGTTATTTTAACAATGTATAGCTCTGCAGCAACAATTTCTAATGAAATATCTTTAGAAATTAAAAAGTATTTTGGTAAAAAATTATTTGAAATTGTTGTACCTAGAAATATTCGTTTAGTTGAAGCTGCATCTCATGGAAAACCAATTGTCGAGTTTGACCCAACTGCTAAAAGTATGGGCGCAAAAGCATATAAAGCGCTAACAGAAGAGTTTTTATGGCGTGAAACAAATTTAAAAGACTAATTTTAATAGAAGTACTGAATAAAATTGTTCAAGGAGAGTATATGAGTAAAACAAAAAATAGAGGACTCGGTAGAGGGTTGTCTGCTCTTTTTGCTGAAACAGAAGAAACTTATGAAAATGCCATTTCTTTGCATCCAGAAGAAGAGGATGACAATTCTATATTAAATTTAATTTCTAAAAAAGAAGAAGAAAAACAAATAACAACTGAAAAAGGAAAATCTTTCGAAATCGATATTGAAAAAGTGCATCCTAATCCAAATCAACCAAGAAAACATTTTGATGATATTGCTCTTGACGAACTTGCTAATTCTATTGAAAAACATGGTATAATTGCACCTATTTTGGTAGTAAATGATAAGAATGGATATATGATAATTGCTGGGGAACGTCGTTTTCGTGCAGCAAAGCAACTTGGACTAAAAAAAATCCCAATTGTTATAGGCGAATACAATGATAGGCAAATTCAAGAAATCTCATTGATTGAAAATTTACAGAGGGAAGATTTAAATCCTATAGAAGTTGCTAGAGGAATCAAGCAACTTATGGAGGGATATAATTTAACACAAGATGAAGTATCAAAAAGACTAGGTAAAAGTCGTTCATCAATAGCAAATACTTTACGCTTGCTAACTTTATCAAATGATGTTATTGAATTGATTGCAGAAGGTAAATTGACGAGCGGGCATGCTAGAGCTTTAATTACTTTACCAGCAGAAGCGCAGTATGATATTGCTATACAAGCTATTCGTAATGGATATTCTGTGCGTGATGTAGAAAGATTAGCAAATGAATACTATAATACAAAAGAACAGTTAGAAAAAAAGAAAGAAGAAAAAAAGCAACAGATATCTTTAGAATTAAAAGCTCTTATAGAAGATATGCGTCATGCATTTAAGACAAAAGTTTCATTGTTAGGCACAGAAAAAAAAGGCCGGATTTATATTGATTATTATAATAAAGATGATTTAAACCGTATTTATGAAATTACGGCACTTGTAAATAAAGAAAGAAAAGACAAAGAGCAATAAAGGATTACAATGGTAGAACCAAACAAGCAAATTCGTAATTTTTGTATTATAGCACATATCGACCATGGTAAAAGTACTATGGCAGATAGAATCATTGAGCTTACTGGACAAGTTTCCCAGAGAGAAATGGAGGCACAACTTTTAGATTCTATGGACTTAGAGCGAGAAAGAGGTATAACTATAAAACTTGCTCCAGTACGCATGTTTTATAATGCAAATGATGGAAAAGAATATCTTTTTAATTTAATTGATACACCAGGGCATGTTGATTTTACATATGAAGTCTCTCGTTCACTCGCTGCGTGTGAAGGGGCAATTTTGGTTGTCGACGCTACACAAGGTATTGAAGCACAAACTTTAGCTAATGTATATTTGGCATTAGAAAATGACCTTGAAATTATTCCTGTAATCAATAAAATTGACCTTCCATCTGCAGATATTGAGGGAACAAAAAAGGAAATTGAAGAAGTTATTGGATTGGATGCTTCAACAGCGCCTTGTGTCTCTGCCAAAGAGGGCAAAAATATTGCTGCTGTTTTAGAAAAAATAGTACAAGAAATTCCGGCTCCCAAAGGGGATACAACTGCTCCATTAAAAGCACTCATTTTTGATAGCTATTATGATAATTATAAAGGTGTAATTCTATTTATTCGCATCAAAGATGGATGTGTCTGTGTTGGAGATGTCATTAAAACTTTTCAATCTACAAAACAATTTGAAGTCACTGAAGTAGGTACATTTAGTCCTAAATTGACTTCCAAAGAATGTTTAGAGGCTGGAGAAGTTGGCTATCTTGCAGCAAGTATAAAAAGTATTCAAGATGTAGCTGTTGGTGATACTATAACAACAGCAAATAGGCCGGCAAGCAAACCATTAGCAGGCTATAAAAAGGTACAACCAGTTGTGTTTAGTGGAATTTATCCTCTAGATGGGAGTAAATTTAATGATTTGAAAGAGGCGTTATTAAAATTACAATTAAATGATGCAGCTTTAATTTTTGAGGCAGATAGTTCTGTCGCTTTAGGTTTTGGTTTTAGATGTGGATTTTTAGGTCTATTGCATATGGAAATTATACAGGAACGCCTTGAGAGAGAATTTAATTTAGATATTATAACAACAGCTCCAAGTGTATCCTATAAAGTTATACAGACAGATGGTAAAGAGATATTTATTGATAACCCCTCGCATTTACCTGCCCAAAGCGAGATAGATTGGGTGGAAGAACCTCTTGTTAAGACAGAAATATATACTCCCCCAGAATATATAGGCGCAATTATGGATTTGTGTCAGGAAAAAAGAGGGGTATATAAGGATTTAATTTACCTAGATGCAAAAAGAGTTAAATTACTATATACAATTCCATTAAATGAAATTATTTATGACTTTTTTGATACTTTAAAATCGCGTACCCGTGGATATGCTAGTTTTGACTATGAAATTATTGGATATGAAAGAAGTCAACTTGTAAAGTTAGACATTATGCTCAATGGGGAAATCTGTGATGCACTTTCAATGATAGTGCATAAGGATAGAGCTTATACGCGAGGTAGAGAACTAACTGAAAATTTAAAAGAATTAATACCAAGACAAATGTTTGAAATTCCAGTACAGGCATCAGTGGGTGGTAAAATTATTGCGAGAGAAACAATTAAAGCAATGCGTAAAGATGTACTTGCCAAATGTTATGGAGGTGATATTACGCGTAAGAAAAAATTATTAGAAAAACAAAAAGAAGGCAAAAAGAGAATGCGCAATATAGGTGCAGTAGAAGTGCCTAGTGAAGTCTTTATGTCCATATTAAAGACAAATAAATAAACAAAATCTATATAAGGTAGTTTTTAAGCAAATTTCAAAAAGATTCCTTGTTGCTATTATATTTGTGTATTATATCTATATCAACAAGATAAACACATTAAAACAAGTGATAAGTTGGCAAAAAATATAAATATGAATGCAGTAATTATACATAATTTATTATTAAACTTAAAAAAGCAGATATTATCCAATATAGCGAAAGACTTAGGAGGTATTCAATTGCATAAAAAGAGGAAGAAATATCTTTTCTAATATGTATAGAGCAATACAATCAAATAAAAAACATTTTTAATGTAGATAAAAGCGATATCAATGAATTTTTGAGACAAAAGTAGATAAAATTTTTAAGAGAAAAGCTTTTCATATGTAAATGACCATAGAAAAGAAAGGAATTGTCTAAAGTTTATATTACAGATTTACAAAATGCACTTCAAGAAAATATTTAAAAGTAACACTTGTAATGAAATTAAAATTTACTAATTTTCTATAAAATGTAATAGTAATTATTACAAAAAAGAGAAAGATTATATAAAAGTTTGTACAATTTTTAAAGAAACATCTAATAGTATATATAGAAACAATAGGTTTAGATGAAAAAAGGTATCCAATGTTGTTCGTTTGAAGAGAATGGAAAGTTTTGGTTTTGTAGCGATAATAGAAAGAATATAAGAGATGAAAAAATTCAAAAATAGAACTAACAATAGTGCCGAGTCAATTTGAACGGAGAAGGTTAAAAGAGAAGAATAGTATTAAAAACGACCAAAGGAAAATGAAAAAATAATTTATAAGGACTAATGGTAAAAATCATATATTAAACTGCAACGCATCCAAATTTTGAAGTTTTATATATTGAAAAGTACATGATTCATAGCAAATTTTACTAATAATACACTTATATTTTTTAACAATGGGATAAAAAAGGAACAAAAATTATGGCTGGCATCTATATACATATACCTTTTTGTGAAAGTAAATGTAGCTATTGTGATTTTGCATCTTTTGCTAATAGAAAAGAGAGTATTGCTGTTTATTTTCAAGCACTCTATAGAGAAATTGAGATACAAGCACAAAAATATAAAGATAAACTATGTATTGAAACTATTTATTTTGGTGGAGGCACTCCTTCTTTTGTGGATGCTTATTATATAGAAAATACTCTGCGATTTTTAAAAAATAACTTTCGATGTACCAATGCTAATGAATTGACAATTGAAATGAATCCAAATTCTGCTACGCAAGAAAAAATAAAAAGATATAAGAAAATAGGAATAAATCGTTTTTCTATAGGCTTACAAACGGCAATCAATACACAGTTAAAAGAGATAGGTAGAGTACATACTTTACAAGACTTTCAACGCGTTACATCTTATTTACAAGGTGAAAATTTTAATGTGGATATTATGATAGGCTTAAAAAATCAAAAACTTGTAGATATCCTTTTTTCCATTGACCAAGCTATTGCTGCAGGAGCAAGTCATATTTCTGTCTACGCATTGACGGTGGAAGAAAATACACCAATCTATAAAGAGTATTTAGCAAATTTGCTTCCAAACGAGGATGAAGTTGCTTTTTTTTATACAGAAGTTGTAAGTTATTTAAAAAAATACAATTTTTTACGCTATGAAGTTTCCAATTTTTCTTTAAAGGGAAAAGAATCAAAACACAATTTAATATATTGGCATACACAAGAATATCTAGGATTAGGTCTTTCAGCAAGTTCATATGTGCAGGATAAACGCTTTACAAATACTGCAAATTTAAATACATATATTCAAAAATTAGAGAAAAATATTTTGCCAATGGCAACAATAGAGAATATAGATAGAGACACAGCAAAATTTGAATATATTATGCTTGCTATGCGTTTGACAGAGGGGCTATGTATACAGGATTATTACAATAGATTTCAAGAAAATTTTTTACAAGAGTATGGTGCTATTCTAAAAAAGCATCAATATTACATGGAAATAGGAAAAGAAAGAGTGCGTATTCGCGAGGAATATCTATATATGCAAAATAGTATTTTAATTGATTTTCTAAAGGGAAAATAAAAGAGAGAGTAATTTAACTCTCTCTTTTTGCTAAAATTTCGCCAAGTTCTCCATCTACAAGCAGAGATGTAGCTTTTCCCTTTCTATCAACAACACTAACATAATAATAACAGTAGTTTTCTTCAAATAACAGACGGATATGGATTTCTCCTAAAAACTGCTTATTTTGCATCAAAGAATCAATTAGTGTTTTTTCATTTTTTGCGAGAATGGATAGAATAGCATTTAAAGATAATACATTATTATTTTTCACAGATTTTGCATGTAGTGTTAAAATAGCATTGTTCATTTGTTTTCCTTCAAAAATTTGAAAGGATATCGTATTGTCTTTTGGAGAATCAAGATGAAAAATAAAACTATGTATCATCTGTAAACTGTCATAGTAAAGTATATTTTGTTGCTTTACTCCATTGTACATAAAGGTTACGGCATAATTTTTTGTATTATCCTCTGTTGCTAGAGCAACTTCTAAAGATTTTTCTTTTTTACCAATATGTCCATCTGCTTTATAGGGATTTTCACGCTCATAATAATTTGCAAAAATAGAATATTTTCCCTCTGTTGCCATAAAGATATCACTTCTATATTCAGATACATATTGTAAGAGAGAATTAGAAGAAGAACATCCAACAAAAATTAAGCTAATTAAAAGTAAAACCGGTAAAAGTAAGGTTAGAACACATATTTTTTTCATATATACCTCAATTCTTAAAAACAAGTACTAATAGACATATGATTGAATAGGAAAAAATATGCAAAAAAATGAAAAAGTCGACAATAATTTTATATACATTGTTGCCTTTTTATTTGAAATATGATATAATAAATAAAATAAATAATAGGATAATTTATCCAAGATAAATATGAAAAAACTTATTTTAAAGACAATAATTGTAGCAGTAGTTGCTATTTTTTCTATTTGTTTGGTGTTTTTTGGAATTTTAAGTTTAACAGTTCCAAAACTTATGGGAAAATTGGCGGGGAATTTAGGATTTGTACGGACAGAAGCAAGTTATGCACTACAAGAATACAAGAAAGACAAAAAAATTGAAACTTTAGCAATAGCTGTACAAAAAAACTATAATGCACAACTTTATAAAAATGCAGCAATCTATGGAGATATTTTAATTCAAGATAATCATTTTGATAGTTACTGCCAAACACAAAGGAATTCAAATTTGTATAATTTCACAACGAAAGTTTTTTTGCAATCAATAACAGCAGAGTCTTATTTTTATATAGGAAACTATGAACGAACTTTTGCAATAGCGCGTAATAATTATAAAGAAACAGATGGAAACAATCAAGTTGTAGACTGGCTTTTAGCAACGACTAAAATAAGAGAAAATACAGAATTCTATAATAAACTAGAGGGAATAAAAAAGCAAATAAATAAAAAAGGAGGTAGAGAAGTATGTCTAAAATTGTACAAGAAGGTCTAACTTTTGATGATGTTTTATTGATTCCACAAGAATCAAATGTGTTACCAAATGCTGTAGATGTTACTACAAATTTAACAGAGTCAATCCACTTAAACATACCAATTATAAGTGCGGCAATGGATACTGTTACAGAGAGCAGGCTTGCTATAGCAATAGCAAGAGAGGGTGGCGTTGGTATAATACATAAAAACATGTCTATTGAAGAGCAGGCAAGCAATGTTGATAAAGTAAAGAGAAGTGAACATGGTGTTATCACTGATCCATTTTATCTTGCTCCAGAAAATTATATCAAAGAAGCCATAGAAATTATGGAAAAATATAGAATAAGTGGTGTGCCTATCACTAAAAATGGCAAACTTGTCGGTATTTTAACCAATCGTGATTTGCGCTTTGAAAGCAATTTTGAACAACCGATTGATAAAATTATGACAAAGAAAAATCTAATTACAGCGCCAGTTGGTACTTCTCTACAAGAGGCGCAAAAGATATTGGGTAAACATAGAATTGAAAAACTACCTATTGTTGATAAAGAAGGCAATTTAAAAGGCCTAATTACAATAAAAGATATTGAGAAATCAGTACAATATCCAAATGCTGCAAAAGATAAAAGTGGCAGACTTTTAGCTGGAGCATCTGTAAGTACTTCGGCGGATATGATGGATAGAGTAGACGCCTTAGTGCAAGCAAAAGTAGATGTGATTACAGTAGATACAGCACATGGTCATAGTAAAGGCGTTCTAAATGCTGTAGCAAAAATAAAAGCAAAATATCCAAATATAGCACTCATTGCTGGCAATGTTGCAACGGCAGAGGCAACGAAGGCGCTGTATGAAGAGGGAGCAGATGTTGTAAAAGTTGGTATTGGACCAGGCTCTATTTGCACGACACGAGTTGTTGCTGGGATTGGGATGCCACAATTTACTGCAATACTCAACTGTGCAGAAATGGCTGATAAATATAAAAAAACAATTATAGCAGATGGGGGCATTAAGTATAGTGGAGATATTGTAAAAGCTATTGGTGCAGGAGCGGCCGTTGTAATGATAGGTAGTTTGTTTGCGGGTACTTTAGAAAGTCCTGGAGAAATTGAAATCTATCAAGGTAGAAGTTTTAAGGTGTATCGTGGTATGGGTTCTTTAGGAGCAATGGCGAAGGGTGGCAATGATAGATATTTTCAAGATAAAAATCAAAAATTTGTACCAGAAGGTGTTGAGGGACGCGTGCCATTCCGCGGCAATATAGCGGAGATAATCTATCAACTTATAGGTGGCTTGCGTTCTGGTATGGGATATTGTGGTATGGCGACTCTTGAAGATTTGCGAACAAAAGCTAAGTTTGTAAAAATTACAAATGCAAGTCTCATTGAAAGTCATCCACACGATATTTATATTACAAAAGAGACTCCAAATTATAGTCCTCGTGGATAAAAAACAAGTTGATAACAAAAGGAGAGCAATTTTATGCAACATCAAACAGTGCTTGTCTTAGACTTTGGTGGACAATATAATCAACTCATTGCTAGGCGAATAAGAGAAAATAATGTCTATTGCGAGCTAGTTCCACACACAATTGCTTTAGAAAAAATAAAAGAGATTGCACCTATAGGGATTGTATTTACTGGTGGACCAAATAGCGTATATGAAAAAGATGCTCCAGATATTGATAACGATATTTTTAAACTTGGAATACCTATTTTAGGGATATGTTATGGACAACAACTCATTGCAAAAAAGTTAGGAGGGGAAGTCATCTCTCCTAAGACAAGAGAATATGGTAAAATTGAAATTTGTTATCAGAAAAGTGTGCTTTTTGAAAATGTTACAAAAAATAATATCTGTTGGATGAGTCATACAGACTATATTAGCAAATTGCCAGCGGGATTTATGGTTACTGCAACAACAGCTACTTGTCCATGTGCTGCTTTTGAAAACAGAGAAAAGAGTATCTATGGGATACAATTTCATACAGAAGTTAACCATACAGTACAAGGAGATGTCATTTTACGCAATTTTTTATATGCAGTTTGTAAGGCAAAAGGGGATTGGACAATGCACAATTTTGCCAGGGAACAAATTGGGCAATTGCAAGAAAAATTGTTGGGTAAAAAAGTATTATGTGCAATGAGTGGAGGGGTAGATAGTGCAGTTGCAGCGACGCTCATACATAAAGCAATAGGGAAAGATTTAATCTGTATATTTGTTGACCACGGCCTTTTACGAAAGGGTGAAGCAGATGAAGTTATGGAAGTTTTTAAAGATAAACTTGGGATGAATCTTTTCAAAATCGATGCGAGCAAACAGTTTTTGGATAAATTAAAGGGGGTGGAAGACCCTGAAAAAAAACGTAAAATCATTGGAAAAGAATTTATAAAAGTCTTCGAAGTAGAGGCAAAAAAGATTGGTGCAGTGGACTACTTAGTGCAAGGAACAATTTATCCAGATATTATAGAGAGTGGAAAGGGTGTATCAGCAGTCATCAAAAGTCATCATAATGTAGGGGGCTTGCCCACAGTAGTAGATTTTAAAGAAATTATAGAACCATTACGAGATTTGTTTAAAGATGAAGTGCGTAAAGTAGGTGAAGAATTAGGCCTGCCAGCAAGCATAGTCCATAGACAACCTTTCCCTGGACCGGGGTTGGCAATACGCATTATGGGCGAAGTAACGCTTGAAAAAATAAAAACTTTACAAGATGCAGATTTTATTTTCAGAGAGGAAATTACAAAAGCAGGACTAGATAAAGAAATCTGGCAATATTTTGCAGTAATTACATCTACAAAAACAGTTGGCGTAATGGGGGATTATAGAACATACGAATATGTATTAGCACTTAGAGCCATTCATTCACTGGATGCAATGACTGCGACATGGGCAAGAATACCATATGATGTTTTAGAAAAGATATCGAATAGGATTGTCAATGAAGTGGAGCATACCAATAGGATAGTCTATGATATAACATCAAAACCGCCTGCGACAATTGAATGGGAATAATATACATTTTTTACAAAGTATTGAAAGACAAGTACTCCATTGTACTTGTTTTTCCTTTAAAAATATGCTATAATAATATACTAAATAGGAAGAAAGTATAGCAAAAATAGAGGGCAAATTTGTAAATAGAGTATAAGTGGGAGTATATGGAAGATTCTAGCGCAAATGCAAGTATAGTGAATAAAGAATTTTTTTTACAGTTATTGGACGAAAAGGAACAATATCGACTGGAAGAAGAACATTTACAAGAGTTGCTTTACCGTCTAAAAAAATATTTTATTTACCGACTAAAACTAAAAATAACGAAGGCAAGAACAGAAATTGAATCTTGTAAACAAGAGGAGTTGACAGCTGAAATCTTCCAAAAAATTGTACAACTACAAGGGCAAATCAATGAAAACACACGCAAAATAGAGGAGTTTAAAAGCTATTTTACTGAACCTTATTTTGCGCGCATGGATGTGCAGGAAGAACAAGAGGGATATAGACAATATTATATAGGAAAAAAGGGGAATTTTGTACTTGAAATCATCGATTGGAGAGCTCCACTCGCGCGTAAATATTACCAAAAAAGCCAAATACATTTTCAAATCAATCAATATAAATACGACTTAATTTTGCGTAGAGCAATTCGGATACAGCAAGGGAAATTGATTGATTTTAAAAATGAATATTTAAATGTGCAAAATTACTTAACTACAGAAGAGATTGCCGGAAGAGATGAAAAGATAATTCTAGACCCTTTTTTAAAGGAAATTTTAAAAAAAAGAAAGGATTGTCCGCAACTGAGTGATATTATACAGACTATACAAGAAAAGCAGTATCAGTTGATATCTCTACCAGAGCGAGAAAATTTTATTGTACAAGGTTGTGCTGGTAGCGGTAAAACTATGGTATTATTGCATCGCTTAAGTTATCTTTTATATAATAATGAACATTTAAATCCAAAGGATATTTTAGTGATAACACCAAGTAAGTCCTTTAATAACTTTATAGAAGAACTTGCGCAAGTATTGCAACTGGAACAAGTAAAGACAATTACTTTAGAGAATTATTTTTTAAAATTACTCAAAAATGTCAATGTTGATATTGCACAAAAAATAGATAGAAAAATTATAGTTCCACAAGAATATCTTCAAGAAATTTACAGTGAAAAATTTTATAAAATGCTAGAAGAGCAACTCTATAAAATTTTTAAAGATATGAAAGAAAATTTTATTGGTAGTGAAACAGTCCCTTATTTACAAAAGCAACTACAAGTTTTAGGAGTAGTCCTCAAACACTATGTACAAATTAAAAATGCAAACATTCGTATTCGGCGTGCTGTAATGGGGGAGATTCGTGAAAAACATGAAGGTGGTTTTTGGTTTACCAAAGATTTTCGTTCTATTATGAATGCTGTTATTTTGGTTGAAGAATTTTTCAAAATAGATTTTACAGAGGAAAAATTTAAGAGACAGAGCATATTTTACAATCGTTTATTGGAATTTTATCAAGCAGGTAAACTGATAAAAAACAAAGGACAACAAGCCTTGCAAGATGCAATAAAAGAAGTCAAGAGTTTATTTGCGCAACTGGAGAAAGAAATAATAGATTTAAAAAGATACAAGGTGAAGCGAGGGGATGCGTTTGTAGAGAGTTATCAAGATAGAATTGCAAGACGCAAAGTTCTGCTAGAAGAATGCCAACAAATCTTACAAATCTTGCAAGAGATGGAAGAGGGGCTGACAAGTTTTATAGAAATATTTGAAATTTTACAAGGGAATTCTACCTTAAAAAAGATAGGGAATGCGACAACACACAGTCAATTAGCGCGCTATTTTTATAAAGAATTTATTCGGCCAATCAAAGATAAATACTGCCTACCAAGAGGAGTACTTATTGCAAGTGATTGTTATATAATTACACTCATATTAACTTTATTAGGCAAAGAGCTAACACCCAAATATAGTTTGGTTTTTGTGGATGAAGGACAGGATATTTCTGTGGGAGAATATCAACTATTAAAGGCAATAAATGCCTATGCTGCATTTAATATTTATGGAGATTTGCAACAAAATATCACACCCGTGCGTGGATTAAAGAATTGGCAGATATTAGATAATATAGCTATTTACGAACTCAATCAAAATTATCGCAATACAATACAAATTGTAGACTATGTACAAAAAAAATTAGATATACAAATGCATCCAGTAGCTTTAAATGGGGTGGAAGTAAAGCATATACAATTGCAAGAAAGTACGCATTTTTTAGAAAAATATGGGGGAAGCAAAGCAATTATTGTGCATGAAAAAGTATACACAAAATACAAGCACAAAAAATATAATACTATGCAAAAGACAGAACAGATAAGTAGAAGTAAAATCAATTACCTAACTGTCTATGAAAGCAAAGGTTTAGAGTTTAATAGCGTAGTAGTCATTGACGAAGGTATGACAGAGCATGAACGATATATAGCATATACAAGAGCATTAAAATCATTAGCAATTGTATGTAATAATAGCAATTAAAAAAGGATAAGAGGTTTTTTATGCCAGCAAAAAAAGAAACTAAACAGACAAAAAAGTCTATTATAAACTTAGATATGCAAGTGGAAAAGACATATAGTTATGTCAACTATTATAATCATGAAAGTATTTTTAAAGTACTACAATGTAGCCATACCAATAAAGAAAGTTTAGAAAATGTTACTATAAGTATTCGCGATAGTAAAAATTGTATTTTACCCTATAGCCAAAGTTTTGAAGAGCTGCCAGCAGAGAATACTATTAAAATCAAGTCAATGGATATTTTATCTCCAGTATTTTTGGCAGAGCTTACAAAGCCAACAAAAACAAAAATTACAGCTACAGTAAATGTCAATAATAAGCAAGTTTTGACGGAAGAAGCTGAAGTTGAAATTTTACCATATACCTATTGGACGGCTAAGCAAAATAAACTTGAAAATTTAGCATGTTTTGTACGGTCAAATTTGCCAGATTGCACCAAAATATTAGAACTTGCCAGCGAACAACTACAAAAATGGGGGATGGAGTGTACTTATAAGGGGTATGCAGAAGGTGGCAAGAATGATATTGTCAAGATAGCTGCTGCGATTTATAGTACATTGCATCGCTTGCAGATTGAAGAAGAGGAAAATCTCGAGAAACAATATTATAATTTACAAAATGCCACACAAATTTTAAAAGGAAAAAAGGCAAACAAACTGGAACTGGCTATCTTATTTGCAAGCTGTTTAGAAAAGGCAGGATTAAATCCAGTTATAGTGATTGGAGCAGAGCGTATTGCATGTGGTGTTTGGTTGTGTGACACATGTTCTATCAATACAGTAATAGATGAGATGCAAGAGTTACAAAAACACATGATAGATGGAATTACAGATATTAGCTTGATTGATATAGATGACCTCTTTCAAGGGAGTGTTGTCAACTTTCAAACAGCAATTGAATATTGTATGGAACATCTAAAAAATGGAGAATACAAATGCGGTATTGATATCAAAAGATGTCGTATGGCAGGTATACCAGCTATGCCAATTAAGGCAGTAGGCGTGAAAGGCGTTACACTTTTAGAGGATAAACAGACAAATTTAGATGTTGCACCTAAGACCATCTATGAGCGTGAAAAACTCAGTTTAGAAGGGAAAGTTAGCAAAAATGGACAGTGGGAACGCCGCCTTCTTGACTTAACAATGAAGAATCCACTGCTAAATTTTGCTGTTGAAAGAAAGGCTATACAAATTATATCCAATCAAATTGCAGCAGTCTATCAAGCCTTTCATAAAGAAGTGGAGTTGCAACTTTTACAATGTTTACCGGATTTTAAAAGTAAACCAGTGCGTGCTTTTGGGCAAACTGCGGATAATTCTATTTTACAAGAACTTGTACAAATTGAGTTGAATAATGGTAATTTACATTGCTATTTGCCAGAAGCGGAAATGAAAGAGCGTTTACAAAATTTGAATAAAAAGGTAAAACTTGCCGAAGAGGAAATGGGAACAAACATCCTCTATATTGCTTTTGGTTTTTTAAAGTGGTATAGCAAAAACGACCTTGATAAAGAGCCAAAATATGCTCCACTGATATTGTGTCCAGTAAAAATCAATCGTGCAAGAGGAGGGAAGGCATATAGTATCTCACTCGCACAGGAAGAGATGCATTTTAACCAAACCCTTTTAGAGTTTTTATTGCGAGAATTTCATATAGATATTCGTGGACTAGAAAATATTTTAGCGGAAAAGAGTATGGTGGAAGTACTCAATATTGTGCGTGCCGAATTTATATCTATGAAAGGTTGGGGCGTAGAAGAGAATATATATTTATCTACCTTTTTATTTTCTCGCTTTGCTATGTGGAATGATATCCATCAAAATATTGAAAAATTCAAGACAAATAAAATTGTAGATGCCTTACTCCATAATAAATCTTTTTTAGAGGACAATTTACCGACGCAAAATTTACCGATGGATAGTTATGCCATCACAGATATTTTGACCCCACTTCCAGCAGATAGCTATCAATTTTCTGCAGTTGCTGAAGCAGTTGCAGGGCGTTCGCTTGTTCTGCATGGACCTCCAGGGACCGGGAAGAGTCAAACAATCACAAATTTAATAGCAAATTGTTTGAATAAGGGTAAACGCGTACTTTTTGTTGCAGAGAAGCAAGCGGCACTTGATGTCGTAAAAAAACGGTTAGATGAAGCAAAATTAGGAGATTTTTGTCTAGAGTTACATTCTAATAAATGTGGGAAAGGGGAGCTATTAAAAAGGTTAGAAAATACCTATAATTTAGCTTCAACAGCGGTAGAAATTGACTTGACAACACTTGCGGCACAAATAGAGAACCTACGCGTAGCATTAAATGAACCAAGTGCTGAATTACATAAAAAGCGCAGAATGGGTATCTCTGTATACGAGGGGATTTTGCGTTTTTTAAAAAATAAAAATGCGAAAGATATATTAAATATTGAAAGCACTTTTTACGACCAATTGACGGCAGAAAAATTAATAAAATATGAAAATATGTTGACAGAACTTTCTGCAGTTGCAACAGAGTGTGGTGGAATTTATCACTCTCCATTTGAAAATATCAATTTAACAGAAATCGATTTAATGCTAAAGAAACAAATTTACTATGCCGGACAGATAGTGTTAGTTGAAAATAAAAATATAAGACAGTTTTTAAATTTTACTTTAGAGTTTTTCAATCATAAAGTAACAGTATTTACAGAGAAAAAACTGTTAGCATTGATGCAACTTGTACAACTGTTACAAACAGAGAAAGTACAAAGTTACTTTAACTGTGTTGAAGAGGAGTTTTATATCTTCTTTAATGCAAATAAACAATTGGATAGAGCTTTGACACAATATTTAGAAAAATATAGACAGATTGTTGCATTACCTTATCCAATAGAAGATATTGAGGAAGAGTATAAACGCTGTGGCGTAAATATTAAAGGAAATAAAAAAGTAAAAGCACTGTTAAAAGCTCTAAAAAAGAATGCAATAACTGCAACGGAACTAGAGGGATATTTGATGGATATTCCACTTGTTTTAGATATTTATAGACAAATTGCAATTATCCGCACCAATACAAATTTGAGTGATCACTTTTATGATAAAAATGGTGAACTGAATTTAATGGCAAGAGTTGATTATTTAGAGACACTCAATTTGTTGCATACAGTTGCAAGAGAGCTATTTATTGATTTTAATGTCGATAGCTTTAATAGTGTATGTATACAAGCGGTACAAGGTGGATATCTAGGAAAGGCATTAAAAGCGATAGAAAATGCAACAAAAAATTATTACGAGGCCTATACAAATTTTAGCAACCTTGTTGCATTAGATACTACAAAAATTTATGATACGGATATTATAGAGTATTATGGCGTAAAGACGGCAACTCTATTAGAGAATATTGATATGTTGTCACAATGGACGATGTATAAAAAGCTATCTAAACAATTTGCCAATGAAGGGCTTGGATTTGTTGGTGAGACACTTGAAAGTGGACTAGTGACGGCTGAGGAACTTGTGTATTCTTTCCGTAAAAATGTTTATAAATATTTTGTAGAGAGCAATATAGCGCTAAATCCTGTTTTATCCAACTTCTCAGTGCCGGTATTTGAAAGAAAAATTGAACAGTATAGAATAGCAGAAAAGGAATTTATAGAACTAAGCAAAAAATACATTCGGAATAGATTAATACAACAATTGCCATCAATCAATACAGAAGGGGACTTAAGTGTTGAGGTATTAAATTTTCAGCGTATTTTAAAGAGCAAAATGCGTGGTATGACAATTAAAGACTTTTTTGCTTCCTGTGAAGCACTAGTTGCAAGATTGTGTCCATGTATGTTGATGAGTCCAAACACTGTGGCGCAATATTTACCAGCAAAAGCAGATATGTTTGATATTGTTATCTTTGACGAAGCATCACAATTGCCAACAAGTGAAGCAATCGGATCTATAGCACGGGCGAAAAATGCCATCATTGTAGGCGACCCAAAACAGTTGCCACCCACGAGCTTTTTCAATAGCAATTATGTCGATGAAGAGAATATGGAACTTGAAGATTTGGAAAATATTCTTGATGATTGTCTTGCACTCAATTTACCAGAGAAGCATTTGTTGTGGCACTATAGAAGTAAGCATGAAAGTCTTATTGCATTTTCAAATCTGATGTATTACGATGGTAAACTCTGTACCTATCCATCTCCTGATGCGCTCTCTAGCAAGGTAAAAATGCATTTTATTGAAAATGGAATTTATGATAGAGGGCATGCGAAGAACAATAAAGAGGAAGCCAAGGCATTGATTGCAGAAGTGATGCGTAGATTAAAAGATAAAAAACTATCTAAACGTAGTATAGGAATTGTAACCTTTAGTACGCCACAGAGAGATTATATTGAAAAACATCTCACCGAAGCGATAGCACAAAATGGGTTAGAAGAAGTTGCCTACGATAGAGAGGAGGCAATATTTGTAAAAAATCTTGAAAATGTACAAGGGGATGAAAGGGATGTTATTTTATTTTCGACATGCTATGGAGCAGACAAATATGGTAAATTTTCTATGAATTTTGGGCCACTCAATCAATCGGGTGGATGGCGTAGACTAAATGTTGCTGCCTCTCGGGCAAGAGAGGAGATGATTATATTCTCATCTATGACATCAGCAATGATAAATCTAGAACGCACAAATGCAAAAGGCGTACAAGGATTAAAGACGCTGCTTGAATTTGCCGAAAAAGGAAAGATGACCTTGCCATTTAGTGGTGAAAATATTGCTAGAATGCGTAGTGGTATAGGGAAACATATTGCAAAATCACTTGAAACATATGGATATGAATGTCGTTATAATATTGGTGCATCCAATTTTAAAATAGATTGTGCTGTGCTTGACCCTAAAAATCCAAGTAAATTTATTTTAGCAATTTTATGCGACAGTGAACTTTCACAATCAAGCAGTGCCTATGATAGAAACATTCTGCAACCAGCAATGTTGAAGGCAAGTAGTTGGAGAGAATATAGAGTTTATACAGTAAGCTATATCAATAATCCTTCAAGAGAGATAAAAAATATAAAGAGTATTTTAGATGAATTAGTCAATAAAGATGCAAATTTATCTATGTTAGAAAAATATCGGACACTCTACAAAAAAGCGGACTTGGAAGAAATAGAACTTTCATCAGAAGATATTCTAGAAGGAGATATGGATGCTAAACTGATAGACCGTATACACAAAATTGTTTTTAGCGAAGAGCCAATTGAGACAAATCTATTAATAAAGCGTCTACTTGCAAGTGTAGGCATTGAAAAAATTATAAATCAACTTAAAGAGAAAGTGCTACAATTGATTCTTGCAAGCAATCTTAAAAATGATAAAGTGCTAGATAAAATTTATTGGTATAAACATGAAAAATCCATTGCATATACATACTATCGTACCAATGAAGAAAATAAGAGCAAGAGTGCTGAAGAAATTAGTGTATATGAAGTTATCACGCTCGCCAAAGCTTTACTGGAAAGCAATGTAAGCCTGTATTTAGATGAACTGCTAAGGGAAATTGGAAAAGAATTTAAAGTAAGTAAAATGACGGAAAAAGTACAAGAATACTTTACAAACTGTATCAGTTTGGCAACAAAAAAAGGTATTTTTATGCAGTCATCCTTAGATAAAATCACATTAGCATAATAAGAAAAAAGTAGAGAGTTTTATAACAACGCAAAAAAGTTGTTCTATAAATTCTCTACTTTTTTAAAGTTTATTTATAAAAAGCGTCTGCCTTCAATCAGATAGCTTTGGCGTGTTTTAGACATTGGTTCAATTACAGCATAGTCACTTGAAGTATGCAACATATAATTATTACCTAAATAAATTCCAACATGTCCAATTTTTTCAACGCCGACATTATTTTTACGATTTGCATTTGTGAAAAAAAGTAAATCTCCACGACGCACTTTACTTTTATCAATATGTTGTCCTTGAACGACCTGTGTACGCGTAGTTACATCCAATAAAATATTCCCTCCATAATAGAAGATATATTGCATTAAAGAAGAACAGTCATACTCATTATCTTTAAAGTCCTTTAAAAAGACACCTTTACCATTGTGTAGGCGAATTGCACCATAGACATATTTGTAGCCCAAGCGTGTATATCCTAAAGAGATAATTTTTTCAATCGTTGCATTTGAAGAGCGTGGTAAAGAGTATAAATTGGTATATTGACTAGAGGCACTTACATATCCAGTGGTATTTTTGTAAACAGTTTTATACCAACTCCCTTGCTTTTCAATAAAGAGAACCATATCATTTGTGTTGAGTGTGCCAAGTACGGTAGAGCTTGTCGTTGGAGCAGAACGCACATTGAGACCATTTGTTATGGAACGCACATAGACATCATTTTGTACAGCCGGCGTCTGTGTGGTATTACCGGCATTGCTAGAACTACTATTACTTGTGCTTTCTTGAATAGGAGGCACAGTTGTAGAACTATTTGTATTTGGTGGAATAACTTCATTATCTTCTGGGTTAGAATTGTTCTCAGGCGGTTGTGGCAAAGGTTGTGATGGATATGGCATAGGGGGGATATCAGCTTCAATGGAAATTTTACATGCCACCATTGAGAATAAAAGAACAATTGTCAAAATGATTGCACAAAGCAATTGAATCCAAATATTTTTTCTCATAAATACTCTCTTTACTCTTTTTTAGTAGTATGTATAAATAAAATTATTTCATACCTAAAAGTGGATAGAAATTTGAAGATTGACAAGTTGAAAAAAAACTCATATAATGACAGAGATTACTTTATAAAACTTAAGGAAAAGAATATGCAAAATAAAGAAGTTATTGTAGCACTCTGCTATGATTTTGATAAAACATTATCTCCAAAATCGATGCAAGAGTACACTTTAATTCCACAGTTATTAAAATGTGATGTGCAACAATTTTGGAAGGAGTGTAATGCATATTGTGATACAATGGGGGTAGATAGCATTTTAGCTTGTATGTACTATACGCTTGTAAAAGCAAAAGAAAACCATGTACCGCTGAGCTATGATAAATTTAAAGAATTGGGAGAGTGTATAGAACTTTTTCAAGGAGTGGAAAGTTGGTTTACAAGAATAAATACATTTGCAAAGACACTCGGAATTAGACTAGAGCATTATATTATCTCAGCGGGATTAAAGGAGATGATTGAAGGCACGATAATAGCAAAACATTTTAGAGAGATATTTGCTACAAACTACTTATATAATGCAAAAGATGAACCAGTATGGCTAAAACAACTTGTCAATTATTCAGGAAAAACGCAGTATATCGCACGCATCAGTAAAGGATGTTTAAATTTGACAGATGAACGAGCAGTTAATGAAGATATGCCAGAAAGAGATAGGCGTATCCCCATGCGGAATATCATATATTTAGGGGATAGTGATACAGATATACCGGCAATGCGCATGGTCAAAGGATATGGTGGGACCTCTATTGCTGTGTATACCGATGATATGCATATGGTGAGTAAACTTTTACAACAACAACGCATTGACTATCTGTTGCCAGCGGATTATAGAGAGAATAGTCCATTGGAAAGAGTGATAAAAAATGTATTATTGAAGATAAAGAGTACAGAAGATTTAAATAGATTGCAAGAAAATCAAAAAAATTATTTACACATTATGCGACAAATGCAAGATTTTGTAAAAAGAATCACTGATTTTTTAGAAAATATTCCTATGGCAAAAGGAGGGTTAGAGCACTTAAAAAAGTATATAGTAAAGTATTTTGATGAAAGTATAGAGGCGTTAGAGAAAGGACAGGAGCAAGATGACTTGCCACAAAAGGTAATGTTTGATATGTTCAAAGAAAATAAGGAAATGCTTTTACAGCAAATAGAAGAGAGGAGGTAAGAGTTATGTGGAAAAGGAAATATGCAGAATGGTTAAAAAAGTGTGGAAGAGAGGGGCGAGCGGAGCTTTTATCCCTTGCAGAGAATACACAAGCGATAAAGGAGCGATTTGGCGGAGAACTACAATTTGGAACGGCAGGGATAAGAGGGACATTTGGATATGGAACAAATTGCATAAATATTCATAGTATAGCAAGAGCAACACAGGGAGTTGCGCAATATATTTGTAGTTTAGGGGAAGCTGCAATGGAACGCGGTGTTGCAATTGCATATGATACACGAGCATATTCCTATACTTTTGCAGAACTATCAGCAAAAATACTTGCAAAAAATTCTATCAAAAGTTACTTGTATCAAAGTCCACAACCAGTGCCAATTTTATCATATACAGTGCAGAAGTTAAATGCCATAGTTGGCATTATGATAACAGCGAGTCATAATCCTAAAGAATATAATGGATATAAAGTGTATAGTGCCTCTGGTAGCCAAATGTCTATAGAAGAGACAACAAAAATCATACACGAAATTAAAAAATTAGATTATTTTAGTCCATTAGAAAATTTAGATAGCACGAGTAGATATATATTACCAGTCCCAAAAAGTATTATAGAGGAGTACTATAGGTATGTGCAATCTCTTAGTTTAAAAGAAAAAGAACGGACAGGAGAAAAAAAGAGTAAATTAGTGTATACACCATTGCATGGAACGGGGAAAGTGCATGTTGAAAAACTTTTGAAAAATAAAGGTATAAAGCTATATGTAGTCCCAACACAAAGTATGCAAGATGCCAATTTTTCCACTGTAAAAGTGCCCAATCCAGAAATTAAGGAAACTTTATCGCAAGCAATTGCATTAGCGGAAAAGATACAAGCAAATACTGTTTTTGCAACTGATCCAGATGCTGATAGGTTAGGTGTTGCCATTAAAAATGATAGTGGCGAATTTATTGTTTTAACGGGCAACCAAGTGGGATTGCTTTTATTAGAATATATATTGCATAATAAATCTCAACAAGGGGAATTACAAGGTGGCGGAATAGTTGTAAAAAGTTTTGTAAGTAGCCCACTGGCAAAAAAGATATGTCAAAATTATGGAGTAGAGCTAATAGATGTTCCAGTTGGATTCAAATTTATTGGTGAAAAAATTGAAGAATGTAAAAGCAGTGGTAAAAACTTTTTATTTGGTTTTGAAGAGAGTTGTGGCTATTTATATGGAACAAGTGGAAGTAAAGATAAAGATGCCATAGCAACTGCTGCACTGTTTGCCGAATTTACAAGCAATGTAGAAGAGCAAGGAAAGACAATTTATCAAAAATTACAAGAATTATATAGTAAATATGGATATAGTCTAGATAAAACAGAAACAATTGCCTTTACAGGATTGACTGGAATGGACGAAATGGTAGAGACAGTAGAGAAAATTGCAAGACAAAATATTCGTAAACTAGATGATATAAAAGTTGTTGCTGTGTATGATTATGCCACAGGAATAAAGAGATATGCTGATGGTAGAGAGGAAAAGTTGGAGTTTGCAAAAAGTAATACAGTATATTTTGCATTAGAGGGAGGTGGATTTATTGCCATCAGACCAAGCGGCACAGAACCAAAATTGAAGATATATTATTCTGTTATAGCAGAGCGTGCAGAGGTTGCTGAAGATATGCAAAAGAGACTAGAAAAAGCCATGCAAAAATTTTTTTAAAAAATATAAAATTATGCTTGACAAGAAAAATAAGATATGATAATATAAAAAAGCTATGACTTAGTCATATCATTAGGAGATTAACAACTGCATAGGTATAGAGAGAGAAGGATAGAGAGAGAAGC
>CAJULO010000006.1:42820-72189 GCA_910586945.1 uncultured Christensenellaceae bacterium | reverse complement strand
GTATTATTGGACATAAATCTCAAGGCACGGGTGAACGCGTGTATACACATAAAACTATTGCACAGCTAAAAGAAACTATAGACTTATTAAAATAATTTATACACTTTCAAATAGCATAAAAATGTATTGCTCTTTTAAAATTTTAACTTTTAATTAGTAACAAATTAGTAACATTTTTATTGTACAAAAATAAATAAAATAGTCATTTTTTATCATTTTTAATTTAAAAACAAATAAAATATAGCATTTTTTACTATATTTTATTTGTTTTTTATTTCTAACAACTTATCTTATAACAATATACACAATACGCCGCCCTTCCCTTCATTGATAATTCTAGTAAGTGCCTTTCTCAATTTTATACGCGCACTTTCTGGCATATTATAAATTTTATCGTCAAGACCATCTCGCACCATTCCTCTAAATGTTTTACCAAACATATTGGTATCCCAAAGTGCATTTGCATCTTTTTCATAACTTTCTAAAACACCTTTCGCCATAGCTTCACTTCGTTCATTTTCTCCAGTTACTGGAGTAACTTCACTCTGCATATCTACTTTTATAATATGATAACTTGGTGCTTCACCACGCAATTTTATACCACATTTTGTCCCCTTTTTAAACATTTCAGGTGCTTGTAATAATAAATCTCCTTCGCTAGGTAGTACTATACCATATCCCATATTATCAGCCATGTTGATTGCATTTTTAAATTTGGCATAAAAATCTTTTGCCTCTTTCATTCCAGCAATATAATCCATAAGTTCAATATCATTATGAATCTCTTCACCACAGCTTTGACTTAGTGCCTTATAAAAAATCCCCTCTCTTGCAACTAAATTAAATTTTGCTATACCAGTATCTGCTTTACACTCTACACTATCACAGTAAACATCCCCTTCATCAAATAACTTTTGTACAAGTGTACAATCTTCCATTTTATGTACTTTAGGTACAACTTCATGTATCTTTGCAAGTATTTCTGCAATCATAGCACTATCTTCTGGTAAAACGCGTATCCAATCTGGTAAATCGATATCTAGACGCTCTAATGGAAAGATTGCAAAAACATCTTCTATTACCTTTGTACAATCTTCCTTTTGTGCTACCAAACAAGATACTGTATGTCGTTGTGCTAATGCAACACAATATTCTTGGTTCGCTCCTTCATCAGCAATTAGAATAAATGTTTTTTCTAAAGCTTTTAACTGATGTATTGCTCTTTCTTCCTCTTCTTGTTCTCTCGCTTCCATATTTCCTACAAATACAATACCACAATTGCAATCTTCTAGATTAGCTGTTGTAAAATGTAAACTACCTTCTTCAGTCTGTAATATGCATCCTGTCTCTATTTCTTCTACTTTAGCAAAATCTGCCTGACTTTTTAATGCCGACAAAAATGCCTCCTTTTGTGTAGCATTCCCTTGTAATGCTATGCAGCCTTCTCCACCACAGCGCATTATAAGGTCTTTGCACAATTGTTGTAGCATCTTTTTCACTACCCCCTTATTTTACTTTTTTATTAACTATATGAAAACTATACCCCATTTTAGAACAAAAAATAAAAATTAAAAAAAAGCTAGTAATGAGGCTAGCTTTTTTTTAATTTCTTTGCAAGCGTTTTGCGTTCTTCTCCACAAAAAACTGCAAGAATATTTTTGCGATGTGCAAAAAATGTCAAAAATGCATTCCATAACAATAAAATATTGACTGTAACATATACCCAATTGAAATGATTTGTATAATGAAAATAAAAAATAACAAATTGACTTACTGTGAAAAGAGTTACTCCAACCAGTGAGCCTACTCCTCCCCATTTTGTAAAATAAATGAAAAGTAATGTGCACAATAAAATACCCAATACAAGAAATAAATACCACATGTTTTGACAAGGCAAGATAAATGTAAAGACACCAAAAGTTGTTGCAATACCTTTTCCACCTTTAAAATGCATGGTTATTGGATAGATGTGTCCAATAATTGCAAATATACCACTTAAATAACAAGCAAATGGATATATTGGCATTTGTACATTTGTAAATTGCATATTTCTAAAAATAAAATAGACAATGATGACTGGAATCCCACCTTTTAACATATCTAATAGTAAAGTCAATATCCCTACTTTTAAGCCAAATTGACGACTCATATTCATTGTCCCAGGATTACCACTCCCTAATGTACGTACATCTGTCTTTTTACATTTAGAAATCAATAATGCAAAATTAAAACAGCCTATAAAATAGCTAACTATTGCAATCAGAATAAAATAATACCATAAATCGGCAAATGAAAAGTTTTGCATTTTTCTCCTTGTTTACTCTTTTTTGTGCATATGTTACGCATTACATTTATTATAACATAGAATTTTCCCCTCTTCCACGAACAATAATTTTTATTGGGGTCCCTTTAAAGTTAAAACTTCTACGCAAGATATTTTCTAAATACCGTCTATATGAAAAATGCATCAGTGCTTCATCATTACAAGAGAGCACAAAAGTTGGCGGACATACTGCTGGTTGTGATGCATAATAAACTTTTAGGCGTTTCCCTCCAGTTGCTGGTGGTTCATTTGCACGTACCGCTGATAAAATTAAATCATTTAAAGTTCCTGTGGTGACTCTAAAGTTGGCATTTTTATATACTTCTTGCACAAAATGCAAGACTTTTTCTGTACGCTGCCCTGTCTTTGCAGAAATATAAGTTGATTGATAATAATCCATAAATTTTAAGTTTTCATGTAGTTGTGCTTCAAATTGATTGATAGTATGTGTATCTTTTGCAATTAAATCCCACTTATTCATAACGATAACTGAAGGTTTTCCCTGTTCATGAATATATCCTAGGATTTTAACATCTTGTTCAGTAATGCCTTGTTCACTGTCAATTACAGCTAGACAAACATCTGCACGACGAATAGCTTCCAATGCACGCAACACACTATAATATTCTATATTATCATATACACTTCGTTTACGACGAATACCAGCGGTATCAATCAATAAATATTTATTACCATTATGTGTAAAAGGTGTATCTATGGCATCTCGCGTTGTTCCTGCAATGTCTGTGACAATACTTCTCTCTGTGCCTAAAATACGATTCACTAAACTGCTTTTACCTGCATTTGGTTTCCCTACTACTGCAATTTTTAAACTTTCAGTATCATCTAACTTCTCCGCCTCTAAGTATGGCATAGTTGCATCTAAAAGGTCACCGATTCCTTGAGAATGTTCTGCAGAGATTGCATAAGGTGTTCCAAGTCCTAAACTATAAAAATCAAAAATTTTATCTTCGCTAAATGTATCAATTTTATTTACAGCAAGAAGTACTGGTTTTTTACTACGACGCAATTTATGTGCTACATCATAGTCTGTTGCTGTCAATTCCTGTCTGCCATCTACAAGTAAAATAATGACTTGCGCCATATCAATTGCAATATCTGCCTGAATTAAAATCTCCTTCCACATATTATCCTCGGATTTTAATTCAATTCCTCCTGTATCTACTATATAAAAATTTTTATCTCGCCAGTTTGCAAGTGCATATATTCGGTCTCGTGTAACACCCGGTCTATTCTCTGTAATGGATATTTTTCTGCCAGCAATTTTATTAAATAATGTACTTTTTCCAACATTTGGTCGTCCTACTATTGCAACTAACCCACTCATAATAATTTTACTCGCTTTTCTTTTTTATCTATTATACTCTTTTTTTCAAATTTTGTAAAGGTATTTTATTACACAAAAAAACAGCTCTCTTTCTTGAGAGCTGTTTTTTTGTGTAATATTTTTTTATTTTCTAAAAAATATTAAAATAATAGCAACAATATAAATAATCACAGCTACTAAGTAGATGATTTTATATACTATGCTACCTGTATTTCTGCTGAATTTATATGCACCAGCAGCTATACCAACTAGAACTGCAATTTGTTGTATAACATTTAAAATATCAAGTGCTTTACCACTGATATTGATATTGCAAAGTGGCAAAATATTGTTGATTAGCAAAATGATAGCAGCAATAACAAGTGCTACATAGCATGCAAAGTCAACAAGTCTATTTTTTACTTGAATTCTATCTGCCATAGTATTTTTTTCTCCTTTAATGAATTTGTGTAATGAGTATAGCAAATTTAAAAAAAAATTGCAACTATTTTTTTAAAGTTTTTTTATTTTTTTTACTACATTACAAAAATATGCAGGTAGAGAGGCATAAAATGTCATTCTATTTTGTGTTGTTGGATGCGTTAAACTCAAACGAAATGCATGTAGAAGCTGTCCATTGAGCTGGAATTTTTGCCTTTTAAACCCATAAACTGTATCACCTATAATGGGATGCCCTATATGCTTTAAATGCACTCTGATTTGATGCGTTCTTCCAGTATCTAGTTTGCACAACACTAGAGTATATCCTTTTGTAAATCGCTCTATTACCTTATAATTCGTTTTCGCATATCTTCCCTGCCCGTCTTTACTCACTGCCATTTTGACGCGTTCTATAGGATGTCTTACAATATTCGTTTCAATTACTCCACTCTCTTGTGCAAAAGTCCCTTCGCATAGTGCCAAATATTCTCTTTTACAGCTTTTTTCTTCAATTTGCTTTGCTAAAGACAAATGTGCTAGATTGTTTTTTGCTACAACTAATAATCCTGATGTATCTTTATCAATTCTATGTACAATACCCGGTCGAATAACGCCATTGATTGTACTTAAGTTTTTTAAATGATAAAGCAAGCCATTCACTAAAGTATCTTCATCAGTTCCAGCACCAGCATGTACGGTTAAACCTTGCTGTTTATTGATAATTGCAATATCATTATCTTCATATATTATATCTAAAGGAATATTTTTAGGTTGCAAATCTAACTCTTTTATTGGCAAGGTTTGAACAGCAATCTCCGCTCCTTGTGGTACAATATAACTTGCCTTTTTTGTTTTACCATTAACAAGCACTATCCCTTTGTCAATCCAAATTTTTGCTTGGTTACGGCTAATATTGAATTTTACCTTTAAAAAATTATCCAATCGCATTTCTATATCAACAAAAACAGTTTCAAGTTGATTATTCATCTTTTGTCTCTTTTTTCTTTTTTCTAAATTGAAAAAGTGCATCTTTATCAAAAAATAACAATGCTAGAATAAATAAAATTGCTCCTACAGTTACAGCAATATCAGCTATGTTACATATAAAACCACCTATTGGTACTACAATAAAGTCGCGTACTCCCTTAAAAATAATTCTATCAATTAAATTACCAATACCACCACCTAAAATACAGACAAGTCCATATTTTAAAAGTTTCTTACGCTTAGGTAAAAAATAAATTGCCAATAATAATGCTAGCATAAGTACAGAAGTCGATATAAGTAAAAATATATTGGCATATTTCCATTCCCCTAAAAAACTCCATGCTGAGCCAGTGTTGAGGGTTATATGTAATTCTAACAATCCTGGTATAAGCACAATATTTTGCCAATTATAATGGAATGCAATAACTTTTGTTATTTGGTCTACTGCCACAAATACTACAAACAATAAGATATAGACAATATTCCATTTTATAAATTTTTTTCTTTCCTTTTGCATCTATAACTTCATTTTATCTCCTATTTATTCTACTCCATACTCGTCAATTCGTCTATTAGCCCTCTTTTGTATCTTCTTCCATAAGCCCTAACTCTCTACAGAGTTGTTCCAAATTTAAATCTTTTGATGGATATAAGATATCATTGATATTAAACTTTAAATCATCTTCAATAATATCATGCATAATCTCGCTAGGAGAAATTATGCTATTATCCAACTTTAAATTTTCGTCTTGACTCTGCATAAAGCTGTGATAGTCTTGTCCAAGTAAAGCAGAAAAATCATCGGCATATTTTAAATACACTTCATACTTAGTATTTTTTAAGTCTGTTTTCATATCTAAAAGCAATGCCTTCCACTTATCAGCAAATGCCTTTAATCTTTTCCATTCTAATTGTGCAGTAAGCTCGTAACTACGCTTGATTTCTTCTCCCTTGATTTCAGCACTTATAAGTGCCTTGCTTACCTTATCTTCACGCTCTTGCAATTGATATAAGCTTGCCTCTAAATCTCTATTTTTCTCTTTTAAAGTATCTAATTGCATAGATAACGCTTCTATTTGTTTGTCATGCAACTGTTGCATATTTTGCAGTAGTAAGTCAACACTATCTTTTGAAAATTTTTTAGCCATTTTTATCTTTAATCTCCGCTATTAAATTATTTTTTATAGTATAGAGCTTATCTGATAAATCCACTTTATATACATGTGGATTGTCCAATCTTTTGTATTCATCACAAAAGCTATTTAATTCTTCTTTGGCATATGCAATACTTTGTTGTAATGTTGGTAAAGGTTTCACGAGTTTCCCATTTTTCATAATGAGCTTCGTTAATTTTTCAACTGTAAAATTTGTAAAAGTATGTTGCTTCCACCGCTCTGTAGGATGTGTTATTGTAAGTGGTTTTTTACAATCAATCTCTTCATCTTGTAATGCAATGAGGTCCGCCTCTGCCTTGCTAGTCTCATTATTGTATATTCTATAGACAACTTTCATTGCTGGAGTTGTCAGTTTATTGATATTATTTGAAAGCTTGATTTTATAGATTTTATCTTTATTTTTAGGACGCAATTCTACAAGCTTATAGACTCCACCAAGTGCTGGCATATTGGCAGAAGTTATCAATTTTGTTCCGACACCATAGATATCAATTTTTGCTCCCTGATTCTTTAAAGAAGCAATGATATGCTCATCTAAATCTCCAGAAGCCATAATTTTTATTTCTGTAAAACCGGCACTATCTAGCATTTTTCTAGCTTCTTTTGAAAGATATGCTAAATCTCCACTATCCAAGCGAATAGCCTTCGGCGTATATCCCTTTTCCTTGAGTTCCTGAAAGACTTGAATAGCATTTGGTATCCCACTCTTTAATGTGTTATAGGTATCCACAAGTAGTGTACAGTTATTTGGATATAATGCTGCATATGCTCTAAATGCCTCTAACTCGCTATCAAATGACATTACCCAAGCATGTGCATGCGTACCAATCACAGGAAGTCCAAAAGCTTTACCAGCATAGATATTTGAAGTTGCACTACAACCACCAAGCATAGCTGCTCTTGCACCATAAATTGCTGCATCCGGTCCCTGTGCTCGTCTCGCCCCAAGTTCAAACACTTTCTTGCCATTCGCTTCATGACAAATTCTGGCACTTTTCGTAGCTATTAGCGTTTGATGATTGATGATATTCAAAAGTGTTGTTTCTACAAATTGTGCTTCTAAAAGAGGTGCTTCTATCGTTAAAATTGGTTCATGTGGAAAAATTACACTTCCTTCTGGTACAGCATAGACATTCCCCGTAAAATGAAATGCCTTCAAATACTTTAAAAAATCTTCTTCAAACAACTTTAAACGGCGTAAATATGCAATATCTTCATCTGTAAAAGATAAGTTTTGTATGTATTCTATAGCTTGTACAATTCCACATGCTATGGAATAGCTAAATTGTTCATTTTGTCGAAAAAATAAATCAAATACAGCATAATCCTCTAGCTTATTTTCTTTAAAATATCCATTTAACATTGTCAACTGATATAAGTCAGTCAATGCAGATAAATTTCTCATTTGTTATTTTCCTTTTTTATCTATCTTCTCAACAGCTTTATCTGTCGACTTGTGCAACGGATATTTTGGTAAAATTGCAAGTTCTTCCCCTCTTTTTGAACCAAATAGACTGCCTTCTTTTTTATAGTTTAACAAAAGTACAACCACAAATAAAATTGCACCACCTACTGCCATAATAATACTGATGACACGAGAAATTGCTATACTATGCCCCAATATAAATTGACTGTCGCGCATACCTTCCATAATGGAACGAACAATTCCATATCCCATAAAGTAAATTGCTGTAGAAAGTCCATTTGGTTTTTTTCTATAGAACCACATGAATATGTACAGTCCTATAAACATTAAAATATTGAAGACAAACTCATAAAAAAAGAGTGCTTGATACCAATTCCCATCAATTTCAACTGCAAAAGGAAAGAACTGCCATTTTGGATTTGTAATCAACTGTCCATAAACTTCTTGATTGATAAAATTCCCCCAGCGTCCTATCCCTTGTGCTAAAATTAAACCGGACACAATGCAGTCTGTAAGACGCAAAAAATTTACCTTTCTCCACAGACAAAAAATGACAATACCTATTGCACCACCAATTACTGCTCCTAAAATAGATATGCCTCCATCTCTAAACTGGAACCACTGTGAAAAATTTGTATTAGGGTCTGTCAATACATAAAAAGTTCTTGCACCAATAATTCCAAATGGTAGTAAAAGTATTAAAAGTTCTAATATGTAATCGGCAGAAAGATTGCGGCGTTTAAATAAAAAAAGGCATGCCACTGTACATAAGATAATACCTGCCAAAATACATAGTGCATAGTAGTAAATATTAAAGGCAAAACTTGTTCCATAAAATATTGTAAAATATTCTTTATATGGCTTTATCATAATGACTCCTTTGCATTAGTATAACAGAAAAATACAAAAATAACAAAAGTTTTTTTTGCTATTTTTGTATTATTTTGTCACACAGCATATCTATATTATATGCTATTTTTCAGTACAAATCTAGCACAAATACAAAAGTACAATTGCACTAACTCGTCTGTTCCACAGGCTGACATCCCAAACTAATAAGAAGTGCTACATCTACTTGCCGCATTGTACATGAAGGTAATATTCCTATTCTCTCTTTTAATCTTCTCTTATCAAGTGTACGGATTTGTTCCAGCAAAATAACAGAATCTTTTTGCAATCCGTAATTTTGTCCGGCAAGTTCAATATGCGTTGGCAATCTTGCCTTTGTCAATTTACTTGTAATTGCTACAGCAATTACTGTCGGTGAATATTTATTTCCTATATCATTTTGTACAACAAGTACAGGACGAATCCCTCCTTGTTCACTACCAACTACAGGACTTAAGTCGGCATAGTATAACTCTCCGCGTTTAATATCTAACATAATAAGCAACCTTCGCTAATTTTATCTTTTGGAAAATATAGTTCTACCTAATTATTTTATGTATTACTTTACTTTATTGTGTAGAACTAATCTTCCTGTTAGATATTTTTGCCTATTTTTAATTTACTATACCTATTTTTTTAATATTCTTCTTCCATTCCGTAATTTGCTAAAGCACTTTTTACATCATCATAATTAAATCCTCTGGAAAGTAGATAGCGAAATGCTTTTGCTAAATTTTCTTTTGTATTCGCTTTATGTCGCATATATTTTGCAAGCACCTCTTTTGCCCGTTGCTCTGCATCCTCTATCGTGATTAGAGCATCATCTATCATATCAACATCTACCCCTTTTTGTCTAAGTTCTAAAGAGATTCTTCTTGCCCCCTTCGTTTTGCTTGCCGATTTTATATATTGTTTGGTATAAAGCTTATCATCTAACAGTTTATAATAGTATAACTTTTCCAAAACATAATCACAGACCGAAGGCAAATATCCTTTTTTGCATAAATAGTCACGCATTTGCCGTTCTGTTTTCATCGTTGCTGAAAGATAAGAAAAAGCTTTATCTAATGCCTGCATCTTTTCATTTTCAAATTGTATCTCTTCTAGTCTAGATTGCTCTATCTTCTGTCCTACTTGTAATTGATAACGATATACTGTCTCAGCTTTAAGTCCGCAATAAAACTGTCCATCCAAATAGATATTACATCTTTCTTTATCTTTAACTTGTGCTTGTATTGCTGTAATTTCGAACATTTTACAAACCAACTAAATTTCTTGTTTTGCTTTTTTTGTAACATTGTATGACCAGTTAAATTTATCTTCAATTTTACCATATTGCATACCTGTCAATACACTATATAAAAATTGTGCGACTTGCCCCATACAACCATTGCCAATGGTATATTCTTTATATTTATATTGAAAGCTTCCTACTGGTGAAACAACAGCAGCTGTACCAGAACCAAACATTTCAGTAAGACTGCCTGTTTCTTGTGCATCAATCACTTCTTCAATACTTATATCCCTTTCTTCCACTCTATAACCACTTGCTCGCAAGAGTTCTATACAACTTTTACGCGTGATACCTGGCAAAATAGAACCTGTTAATGCTGGTGTAATCACAGTGTCATCAATCACGACAAAGATATTCATAGAACCAACTTCTTCAAGATATTTATGCTCATTTGCATCAAGCCACAACACTTGGTCACAACCGTGTTGTATAGCATTTTCCGCCACCTTTAAACTTGCTCCGTAGTTGCCAATGCATTTTACTGCTCCTGTCCCACCAACTGCAGCACGCACATAAAAATCTTCCACCAAAAGTTTAATAGGGGCAAGACCTTTTTTATAATAAGAACCCACTGGTGATAAAATGATAAAAAAGAGATATTCTATACTAGGATGTACACCTAGAGCTACATTTGTTGCAATTATGCTTGGACGAATATAGAGAGATGTTCCTTCGGCTGTAGGAATCCAATCTTTTTCGATTTCTAAAAGCTTAGACAATGCTTGCAATGCAAATTTTTCATCAATTTCTGGAATACACATTCTTCTAGCAGAAGCATTTAGACGCTTAAAGTTTTCTTCTGGACGAAAAAGTAAAATTTCATCTTTCTCATTTTTGTATGCTTTCAGTCCCTCAAAAATACCTTGTGCATAATGGAAAATAGTTGTAGCTGGGTCAAATGCTATATGCGAATATGGTTGAATTTGTGCATTATGCCAACCTTTACCCTCTTTATATATCATAGTGAACATATGGTCTGTAAATTTTTTGCCAAAACCAAGTTTAGTTGTCGCATCAGGTTTTTTCTTTAAATTTGTGTTTAAAATAATTTTTAAATTTTGCATATCTATTTCTCCTTTTTTTGACTATATGGTAAATAGTCAATTTCTCTTAAAATATATTGTAATCTACCACATAGAATATTATTTATCCTCTCCAATATTTCTGTATATTTTTCTAAAGGCAGTGCAACCTTTAGTGTAATTGTATCTGTATATAACACATTGCATATAGCACAATTTTCCTGTTGTAATACCGTTTTCAATGTTGCAAAATACTCATACTGCATATTTTGTATTTCTATAATTTGACTCTGTATACATTGACAAAGTTTATCCTCAGTCAAAGCATCCGCCACCGTAGAAGTATATGCTCGAACAAGTCCACCAACACCCAATTTCACTCCACCAAAATAGCGAGTGACCACTACTACAACTTGGTATATCTTTTTATTTTTCAGCACTTCTAATATGGGTATGCCAGCTGTACCTTGTGGTTCTCCATCATCACTAAATCGTTGTATCTTTCCCTCTCTGTCTGCAATCATAGCATAACAATTATGTGTTGCAAATGGATGGGCTTTAGCAATTTGTTCTATAAAGTCTCTTCCTTCTTTCTCTATCTCTATCCTTTTAAAATTGGCTATAAATTTTGATTTCTCTATCACCTTTTCATAAGAAAAGCTTTCTGCTATCGTCCAGTATGCTTGCATATTATTCCAACTTTACCTTGATATGCACTTTTTTACCTTTGTGCAATACAAATTCGTGTTGTGCAATTATGGTGTGGATATCCGTGATTTTTGCGTCATCAATCGTAACACCTCCACCTTCAACCACTCTTCTTGCCTCACTTTTACTCTTCGCTTGCCCTGTCTCAATTAAAATATCTAGAATATTATTCTTCTCCTTTGCTATCTTGACTTGTGGCATATTTGTCACATCGTTTGAAAAGGCGGCACGCACTTGTTGTTGTACTTGATTGGCAATATCCTCTCCATGTACAAGTTTTGTAACTTCATATGCTAAGATTTCTTTTGCTCTATTCATTCGTTCATCTCTAAACGCACAAAGTTGTACAATCTCTTCAAGTGATAAAAATGTTAAAAGTTTAAAAACTTTTTCTACATCATTATCGTCAATATTTCTCCAATATTGATAAAAGTCATATGGCGAAGTTTTATTGGCATCCAACCAAATTGCTCCATTTGCAGTCTTCCCCATTTTTTTACCATCACTTGTCGTTAAGAGTTGAAAGGTCATTGCATATGCTACCTTCTGCTTTTTACGACGAATTAAATCTACTCCTGCAAGTAGATTGCTCCATTGGTCATCTCCTCCAAGCTGTAGCAGACATCCCTCTCGCTCATACAACATGTAAAAATCAAATGCTTGCATAAGCATATAATTAAACTCTAAAAAGGATAGTCCTTTTTCCATTCTTGACTTATAACATTCTGCAGTAAGCATTTTATTGACTGAAAAATGCATACCAATTTCTCTCAAAAAATCAACATAATTTAAGGTGCATAACCAGTCTGCATTATTAATCATTTTAGCAGCATTTTCCCCTTCAAATGATAAAAATTTAGCAATTTGTCTCTGAAAGGCATTGCAGTTTGCTTGCACAACTTCTTTTGTCATTAGATTGCGCATATCCGTTCTACCAGAGGGGTCACCTACCATTCCCGTTCCCCCACCAATCAAAATAATGGGAGTATGTCCAGCAAGTTGCATATGTCGCATTGCCATAAGTTGCACAAAATGCCCTACATGTAAACTATCAGCAGTGGGGTCAAAACCAATATAAAATACTATTTTTTGCGTATGTAAAAGCTTATCTAGTTCTTCTTCGGCAACAATCTGCTTTAAAAAACCACGCTCTTTAAAAGTTTTTAATATGCTACTCATAAATATATTCCTTAAATATTTTATTTTATTTTACCACAATGCTTATATGTTGTAAATAAAAAAATAAATAAATTTAAAATTTTTTACCTAAATATTTGTTATTTTCTTTTAGATATGATATAATATAAATGTAAGTCTAAATTTGTTAGATAAAATTTGGTTCGGAGGTAAATATATGCAATTTTCACATGAGGTGAAAGAAATGCTTTGTGTGGTACAAGGTGCCCATCATGGACCTGCACCTATTCCACAAGAAGGTAGATGGACGCAAGTAAAAGAAGTAAAAGATATTTCCGGTTTAACACATGGTGTAGGCTGGTGTGCTCCACAACAAGGTGCTTGTAAATTGACTTTGAATATTAAAGGTGGAATTATTCAAGAAGCTTTAGTGGAAGTAATTGGTTGTTCAGGTATGACACATTCTGCTGCAATGGCAGCTGAAGTTTTGCCTAAAAAGACAATTTTAGAAGCATTGAATACTGACCTTGTTTGTGACGCTATCAATGTTGCTATGCGTGAATTGTTTTTACAAATTGCCTATGGTAGAAGTCAATCAGCATTTTCCGATGATGGACTCATCATTGGTGCCGGACTTGAAGATTTAGGAAAAGGTACGCGTTCACAAATAGGTACAATGTACTCTACAGCTGAAAAAGGTGTGCGTTATCTTGAAATGACTGACGGTTATGTAACAAAACTCGCCCTAGATAAAAACAGTGAAGTTATCGGCTATGAATTTGTTAACTTTGGCAAAATGATGGATTTTATTAAATCCGGTATGACTGCTGATGAAGCATATAAAAAAGCACAAGGAACTTATGGTAGATTTAAAAAAGAAGACGGGGCTGTAAAATATATAGACCCTCGTAAACAATAAGGAGGAGGTGCGACATATGAGTATTAAATTTGAAGGATATGATAGAAGAATTAAACAAATAGAAGTTGCAATGAAAAAATACGGCATCAAAAATTTAGAAGATGCACAAAAACTTTGCAATGATTATGGTTTTGATGCCTACAATATTGTAAAAGAAATACAACCTATTGCCTTTGAAAATGCTGGATGGGCATACACATTAGGCGCTGCAATAGCTATTAAGAAAGGATGTACAACAGCAGCTGAAGCAGCTGAAGCAATTGGTGAAGGTTTACAAGCATTTTGTATTCCGGGTTCTGTTGCAGAACAAAGACAAGTAGGACTTGGCCATGGTAATTTAGCAGCAATGCTACTTAGAGAGGATACAAAATGTTTCTGTTTCCTAGCTGGACATGAATCATTTGCAGCAGCAGAAGGCGCTATTGGTATTGCTAAAAATGCAAATAAAGTGCGTAAAGAACCTCTTAAAGTTATTTTGAATGGTCTAGGAAAAGATGCAGCATACATCATCTCTCGTATCAATGGATTTACTTATGTAAAAACTGATTATGATTATAAAACTGGTAAATTAAATATTGTTGATACAGTGGCATTTAGTGATTCTGAAAGAAGTAAAGTGTTATGCTATGGTGCAAATGATGTAAACGAAGGCGTTGCCATCATGATACATGAATCTGTTGGTGTATCTATTACTGGTAACTCAACGAATCCTACGCGTTTCCAACATCCTGTAGCTGGTACTTATAAAAAGTGGTCAATTGAAAATGGTAAAAAATATTTCTCAGTTGCAAGTGGTGGCGGAACAGGCAGAACACTTCACCCAGACAATGTAGCAGCTGGTCCAGCAAGCTATGGTATGACTGATACTATGGGTAGAATGCACTCTGACGCACAATTTGCAGGCTCTTCATCAGTACCTGCCCATGTAGAAATGATGGGACTTATTGGTATGGGTAATAATCCAATGGTTGGTGCTACTGTTGCCGTTGCCGTTGCTTTACAACAAGCTATGTCTAAGTAAAGATATTTACTTTACGCTCTTACTCCCCTACACTTTATACTGTAGATAGATATTTAAAAGAGGTTAACAATTGTTAACCTCTTTTTTTAAGTTTATAAATACACTCTTTTATATGTATTCTAAGCTATATTTTAAAGATTCCTGTATTTTTCAATCAAATAATTCACAAATGCACAACAGCTAATAAGTATAAATTTTGCTTCTGCAAAAGATATTTCACTTGCAACTATAGGAGATTTGCATGCCGAATGCCACCCGCATTATTTGTATATGCATATAACTTTTCAAAAGCTGCCTTTAGCTGACCATTTAATTGTTGTTTCTCTTCTAATATACGCAGAGTCTTGCCAAGCGTTGCATTTTTTGTATTTGTTATAATGCAACAAATTGCTTCAACTGCACTGATACTTTCTTTAATACTATTTTTGTAATCTGGATTTTCTCTATCATAAAGATAAGCAGTTGCTTTTTTTATATATTCATTGCAGCCATCAAACTTTGTTGTGCTTGCTTCTTCTATAGCAGCAATTTCAATATTATTCGTGTTTTGAATTATTATTCCATTTACAAAACGATATGCAATACATTCTCTTTCAAAAATATTGTTTATATCAAAAAAGAATTTTTTTACTGCTTGTTGGCCAGTTCTATCAAATTGCTCCTTTCCATAACTTTCTATTTATGCCAATCCATAATAAGCTCTTATTTGTGCATCTATGACCTCTTTATCATAAAAAATGCGTGCAAGTTTCTTACAAATAAACTCAATTATATCCCATACTTGTTCAATTGGTGCTTGAAGTATTACATTTTTTATTTTATGAAAAATATCAAACTTAGACTTTGCTAAATTATTATTTGGAGAGACAATTTCTTCAAATACTTCTATTAACAACTCTTTAACGAATTCACACCATTCAGCAGGAGTTGTATTTATATCCACTACTTCCCATATCTTATTTACTAGCATCTTACGAGTGCGGTCATCTAAATCATCTACTTGCATTACATTACATACTGGATTCAATCCATTTCTATCACTATATCCACCCCGTACACTTATCATTAATTTTCTTTTTTCACTTTCATTCATTGTAAGATAACTCCTTTCTACTTTTTCCAATTTATGTATTGTAATAAAATATGTAAAAATCTCTAATACAAATTTTTATCATTATCTTAGCAATTATCATACAAACTACTATTTAATACATTCCAATCTAGCATAAAATTTAAAAATTTATCAAATAATATTATAGCAAATCTTCAAATAATAAACAAGAGTATCACGCAAATTGACCAAAATATGGTTGAATGTAAAGAACACTCAATGATAATTCCTTTAAAAAATTTATTTTATTATAATAATATTGTATATTTGCTTAGATTTTTACACAAGAAATAAAAATTGTGCATATACTATTGACAATTTATTTAAATATGGTATAATGAGATAAAATAAAATAAGGAGGATTTTATATGCAAAAAATTCGTAAAATTTTATGGATTACTTTAGCTTTTGTAGTAGTTTCTCTGTTATTCTTTTTTACTGCTTGTTCTACAAATACTGCTATGGCTAAAACTATTAAACAATTAAAATCTGAAATACCACAAAACTCTTTCCAAAAAATTGCTAATTATATAACGGAAAATGGACAAAAAAGAAGTGATAATGAAAATGAATTTTTTATTAAAAAGAGTATGTTATCTCATGGTTCTACAACTTTATATTCTTCTTATCAAGAAATTGCATATTCTAAGACAAAAGATACATTATATCTTAAAGGGATTACTAGAAAGTTCACAACAGTAAGCTTAGAAATCCCTAATTTACAAGATTATTCTAATCATACTTATAAATATTTTGCAGAATATCAAACAAAAAATAATAACAATAAAGATGTTATTTTAAAAGCAACTTTTTCTGTACCAGCACAAATTTATACTTCAGCAATAGATACACAGGCACTTCCTACACTTGAATTGGATGAAGCTAATAAATTTATTTATACATCAATTGGAACTGCTAAATTTACAAATTTTAAAAATCATATTCCGAGTGCTATTCAAGAAGCAGAGGCACTATTAAAAGAAATTTTTACAAAAGTAACGAATGTATCTAGTGCAGAAATTCAAGATGCGTATAAATTACATTTTTGTTTACCTACATTTGAAAATCCACTAGCAATGCCTGCTGCTTAAAGAATAATAAAAAGAGAGCAATTTATTTACTCTCTTTTTTATTTTCTCTTTTTAATACTTATAAATATGCATAAATCTATTGCATATTTAAGCATTATATTTACATATAAGAACACAAATACATTAAAATAATAAAAAGGAACTATTTTAAAATAGTTCCTTTTTATTATAAATTTTATGGTGCATCTTCGGGGACTCGAACCCAGGACCCACTGATTAAGAGTCAGTTGCTCTACCAGCTGAGCTAAAGATGCATATATATTGGTGATCCATCCGCGATTCGAACGCGGGACACCGTGATTAAAAGTCACGTGCTCTGCCAACTGAGCTAATGGACCAAATTGGCTGGGGTGGCAAGATTCGAACTTACGAATGCTGGAATCAAAATCCAGTGCCTTACCGCTTGGCGACACCCCAATATAAATTTAAATTTCTTTCCTAAAAGAACAATACACAAGCATACACTACTATACTAGCCTATTACTTTTATATCCTTTATAATTATATTGTTGCTTACATTAACTGTCAATTTGAAAATGATATAAACAAAAAAATGGGGCGAGCGACGGGAATCGAACCCACGACCTCCAGAGCCACAATCTGGCGCTCTAACCAACTGAGCTACGCCCGCCATTAAAGCGTATATATTTTTTAGTGGCGCGCCTGAAGAGACTCGAACTCCTGACACATGGCTTAGAAGGCCATTGCTCTATCCACCTGAGCTACAGGCGCATCAAATTTTGCGTTGCCTTCCATTTTTTTATTGGAGCGGGTGATGGGAATCGGACCCACGCAGCCAGCTTGGAAGGCTGGAATTCTACCATTGAACTACACCCGCATCTCTAACGCTCTATTAGTATACCAAATTACAACTATTTTGTCAATTATTTTTTATAAAATAATACAAATTTTTTTGACTATTTAATAAAAATAAAATTTATTTATAAATGAATGTGCAATCAATAAAAGTATTTTTATCTAAAATGAGACTTTTTAGTATATATTTTTGTGCCTATTTCAAACAATTACGAATTTTATGTATAACAAAAAAAAGGTTTAAAGTAAAAAAAGAAAGTAATACTACTCTCTTTTTTTACTTTATCCTATTAACAAAAATAAATTTTACCTGTGTTTATTATTCCTTTTTTATTACTTATTTCACCCATAATATAAAGTGTACCTGCATTGAAAATTTTGGCATATATACTTGCATTGACCAGTGTAACAATTGCTCCTTTTTCTATCTTTAATATCCCTGTATGGCTCAATATTTTATTGACTCTTCCAGCAACAATCAATGTACCTGTGTTACTTTCTATATACTCCACTACGCCAATAACCTTTAATTCACCTGCATTATTTACTGTTGTTGTTATTCTACTATCTTGCTCTACTACAAAACTTTCTCCCTGCTCTATATTCATTACAGCAGCACTGCTTCCGAATTTACATACTATATCCAGTAAATTATCACAATCTGTGATTCTCTCATTTTGTATACTTTTTTTATGTGTAACCACTTTTTGTCTTTTTAAAAGTATTGTAAAAGAAAATATAATTATGACCAAAAATATAATTGTGGTTTTAATGCATTTCTTTTTATTTCTATACATTTGCCCTCGTATTTAAAATCCTATTAAATAGATTCTAATATTTATTTTTTCTTTATTATGTGTATTTTTAAAAATACTAGTCTATTTAATATAACTACAAAAGTAAATTATTTTCATTTATAGCGTGCTCCTTGCTGCAATTTATTTCATTGAATCATCACTATAATTATTTTCGTTATACAAATATCTATATGAATTAGACTAAAATACAGAAAATTTTTGCCATAATAAAAGCTAGCTATTTAACAAAAATAAATTTTTGTTAAATAGCTAGCTTGCTCCATAAACAAATATTGTAAACACACCTCACAATCAAGTCAATAACACTTATTCCCTAACCACTCATTTATTTGAATATACATTATGCAAAAATTTTGCAACTTGCTCTAATGCTCTTTTACGATGGGATACACTATTTTTTTCAGCACTTGTTGCCTCCGCAAAAGTTTTTTGTAAATCATAACTGAAAAATAAAGGGTCATATCCAAAACCATTTTCTCCTCGTGCTTCCTGCATAATGTCCCCTTCTGTACGACCAATTGCACAAAATTCCTGTCCATTTTTATGACATACTGCAATCGCTGTTTCAAAAAATGCTCGTCTATCTGCAATCCCTTGCATCTTCTTTAAAAGTAAACAATTATTTGCTCTATCTTTTTCTTCTCCTTGCACACCGCTATATCTGGCACTATAAATTGATGGCTCATAATTTAAAGCATATACACATAGTCCAGAATCATCTGCTATAACTGTATATTCTCCCTTTAAATATGTAAAAATTGTTCTAGCTTTAATAAAGGCATTTTCACTAAATGTTTTGCCATTTTCTTCAATTTCTGCACTGTATCCGATATCTTTTAATGTTAAAACTTCTACATCTTGTAAAATTGCAAGAATCTCTTTACATTTTTTTGCATTACTTGTTGCTACAACTATCTTTTCCATATTTTCTCCTCAATTGTATTCTCTTCAGTTATCTATACAAAATGCCCACTCACCATTTTTAAATATTTCAACTCGCTGTCCTGTTCGCGTTGTCGCAATAATATTTAAATCATCACAACCAATCATAAAATCAGTATGTTCAATACTATCATTTACTCCATACTTTTGTAATTCTTCTTCAGTCATATCTTCATATCCATCAATACAGTTTGTAAAACCTCTACCAATTGCCAAATGACAACTTGCATTTTCATCAAATAAAGTATTATAAAAAAGCAAATTACTCTGTTGAATTGGTGAACTTTGTGGTACAAGTGCAACTTCTCCTAAATAAGATGCTCCTTCGTCCATATTTAACATCTTTTGTAGACAGTCTGCCCCTACTCTTGCATCTGCCTTAATGACCTTGCCTGCTTTAAATTCTAGATAAAAATCCTCAATTAACTGTCCCTTATAACTAAGCGGTTTTGTTGCATATACAATTCCTTCAGCAGAATATTTATCTGGAGTTGTAAAGCACTCTTCCGTTGGAATATTTGGATTAAAATAGATGCCAGAAAGTGTCTTTTCTCCCCCTGCCATAAAACGACTCTTAGGCAATAATGCAACTGAAAAATTTGTTCCATTACAGCTTGTATATTGTAAACGGTCAATTTGCAAGGCATTCAAAAAGTTTGCTCGCTTTAATAGCTCTAAGTTATGTTTTTCCCAATTGCGAATTGGATTGCCCTCTAATGCTCTTGCACTCTGCAAAATAGCTTTCCATAATTTTGTTTCAAGACTTCTAGTCTTGGATTGATACGGAAAAATTTTACTTGCCCATTGCAGACTTGGTACACTGGCAATACACCATTGATACTTATTTTCCATTTTGTCACGGTATGGTTTAATAAGTTTTGCTCGCTTTGCTCTCGCTTTCGCATATTTAGCAATATCAATGCCAACCATTCCATCAGGGTCACTACTATCTATATACAGTTTTGCTGGCAATAATTGTGTCTGCTCTTCGAATTTTTTATGTTGCCAACTATGTACTTTTGCCAAATCTTCTTCAGATTGATAGAGAACATGCAATTTATCAATTGGTTGATGTGTCCATTCTATACGTACTTTACTAGCTCCTGCAAGATAGCATTCTTTTACTACCATTATAAGAAAGTCCATTTGTGCCATTTCTGCATATATAATTACTTCTTGCCCCTTTTGCACATTTAAACCTACTCTTGCTAGTAATTTTGCATAATTTAATAATGTTGTTTTCAGCATATACTTTCCCTTCTCTTCTTATCAACTGCGAATTATAAGTTTTCTACAAAATAACCATCTTTAAAAATCATTACCTCTTGTTCATCTTTTGTTCTTGCTGTAATTTCTAAGTCATCACAACCAATCATAAAATCAATATGAATGCTAGAATCATTGACTCCCCTATCTAAAAAATCCTGTTTATCAAGTTTGTCAAATTGGAGAAAGGTATTTGTATATCCCTTACCAAGCGCTAAATGACAACTTGCATTTTCATCAAATAAGGTATTATAAAAAAGTAATCCCATCTGCTGAATAGGTGAATCTTGTGATACAAGTGCAACTTCTCCTAAGTAACTTGCTCCTTCGTCCATAGATAAGATTTTAGCGAGTAATTCTTGATTCTTTCTTGCTCCAAACTCTATCACTTTACCTTTTTCAAATACAAGATAAAAATCTTCAATTAAATCTCCATTATAGACAAGGGGTTTTGTTGCCACAACTTTTCCTTGTGCAGAAAATTTATGCGGAGTTGTAAAACACTCTTCACTTGGAATATTTGGATTGAATCCCTTTCCTTCAATTGTATATTTTTTTCCTGCAATAAATTGACAACTATCAATCAAATCAATGGTAAAATCAGTACCATTTTTCGCTCTATACTGCAGACTTTGAATGTTATACTTATTTAATGTGGCGCAGCGTGCATGTAACTTTTTATTATGTTCTGTCCAATAAGCAATAGGATTCATGGCATATGCATGGCTTGCCTTTAAAATAGCTTGCCATAGCTTTTGTACGGCAGTATTAGCACGCTCATGCGGAAACAAAAATTTTGCCCATTCTTTACTTGGTACAGCAGCAACACACCATTGATAATGATTTGTCATTTTATCTTGGTATTTTTTTGCAATACTATTTTTCGCAATTGTAACATAAGCTAATTTTTCTTTATCCACTGTCTGCATAGCATTTGGTGGAGATGATAAAATTTTTATCAATACTGGAGGTTGCTCGCTTCTAAATTTCATTTTTTCTTCTTCCCATGCAGTGACATGTGCTAGAACTTTACTCTCTTCATAACGAAAGGCAAGTCGTTGTAGAGCATCACAGTTCCATTCTATTTCAACAGTCCCCGCTCCAGCTAGATAACATTCCTTTGTTAAAAGAGTTATAAAATCCGCTTCTTCAACATTTGCATAAATGACAACATTTTGCCCTTTTTCTATTTTTGCTCCTACTCTTGCAAGCAGTTTGGCATAATTTACAATATCTTTTTTCATTATTTTTCCTATTTTCTATGCTCTTATTCTAATTTATTATAATAACTCTCTTCTTTCATGTGCATTAGATATTTACTCACCATCTTCCTTTAAATCACTAGTTTTGATATCTTTTATATCTTCGTCAACAATTTCACCTTCTATTTTAGCTGGTGCAATAAGGCGTTCTGCTTGTATATTTCCAATATGTTCTTCCTGTAATAAAATACCACGCTGAATACCATTAAAGCCGTATTTTGCTCGAATTTGTTGCACAGTGTTTTCAATTTTTTCTAATTTTTCTTGTTTATTTTCTAGCAAGCTATCCATTGAAAGTTGTTCTATACCATCGGTAAAACCAGAAACTGCAATGCCTAAAAGACGAACGCTATGCTTGAAAGCATATCTCTCTCGAAAAAGCATAAAACTTTCCTGTGCAATAACTTCACATAAGTTTGTAGGTGCAATCTTTTTTTGCCATGAATAGCTTTGCAACTCCTTATCTTTCACATAAATTTTAATTGTTGTTGCTTTACCAACATTGGCGACCTTCAATCTTGCGGATACAGATTCTGCCAATGCATAAAAGAGGCGTTTAATATCTTCATATTTCTTTAAATCTTTATGATAGGTAACTGAATTTCCTATGGATTTTATCTCTCTTTTATTTTGCAGATGTCTTACTGGTGTATTCTCTTCTCCACGAGCATAACTAGAGAGTATTTTACCCCATTTACCTAAATATTTCTCTAAAAAATAGCTATCCGTTTCCGCCAAATTACCTATTGTATATATTCCAATTTTTCTTAATTTTTCCGCCGTCCGTCTACCTACAAATAATAGATTTTCTACTGGGAGTGGGTAAACTTTTGTTACAACTTCTTCTGGATATATTGTTGTAATTGCATCAGGTTTTTGTAAATCGCTCGCCAATTTTGCAAAAATTTTATTATAGCTTACTCCTATGGATAAAGTTAGACCTAATGTACTTTTTACTTGTTCTTTTAGTGTATGTGCAATTTCAAATCCAGTGCCAAAAATTTGGCTCTGTGTAACATCCAACCAACATTCATCAATGCCAAATGGTTCAATATAATCGGTGTAGTTAGCATAGACATTCCGTACTAGTTTAGAATAATGTACATAAGCCTCAAATCTAGGTGGCCGGAAGATAATGTTGGGACATTTTCTCTCAGCTTGCCAAATTGTATCGCCCGTTTTTACCCCATTTGCCTTTGCAATCTCGCACTTTGCAAGCACTATACCATGTCTTGCCTCTCTATCCCCACATATGGCAAGTGGTCTTCCTACAAGTTCTGGATATAAGACACGCTCTACAGAAGCATAAAAATTATTTAAATCAGCATGTAATATAATTGGTTTCATTACAACTCCATATGCAGCACAATTTTTTATAGCTTTTGTAAAGCAGTATTTCCTTTATATGCGTCGTAAAATATCCCCTGTATGTAATGTATGTGGACAAGCAAGATATACCTTTTGTTGTACTTTATTGACAAGTTCTAAGGAATTTCCTTTTTCATCTATAATGTTTTCAATAGTAAACTTTTTATTAAAAGAATCATATGGGGATAAGATTTCTACAATATCTCCCTTTTGAAAACGGTTTCGCATTTCTATCAATGCTTTCCCATCAGAATAGTCTAACACATTCGCAATGAATTGTCTTGTTCCCAATTTTTGTGTATCATTATAGTTGACTGTATCATCATTTTTTCCAAGAGTATATGCTGTTGTAAAATCACGATGTGCAGCTTTTTGTAATTCAATTACTCCATCTTGTGCTGTCAAATTGCCGTCTAAAACGCGACGATAAGCATTCACTACTGTTGCTAAATAATATTCACTTTTCATTCTACCTTCAATTTTAAAAGAGCTGACACCTACTTTTTCCATAGCTTCTAAATGTTCAATCATATTCAAATCTTTGCTATTAAAGATATATGTGCCTTTTTCATCTTCTTCAATGGGCATTGCCTCCTCACCTTGTGGAGTAACCGTATAGCTACGACGACAGCTTTGTGCACAAGAGCCTCCATTGGCATCACGACCTGTTAAATAGTTACTGAGTAAACATCTACCGCTATAGGCAATACACATTGCTCCATGCACAAAAGCTTCAATCTCTAACTTTGGACAATGTTTATGAATTTCTTCAATCTCTTTTAATGAAAGTTCTCTTGCAAGTACAACTCGTGTTGCCCCTGCATTTTGCCAAAATTCTGCATTATATTTATTTGTGATATTTGCCTGTGTTGAGATATGCAATTCTAAGTTTGGAGCATGCTCTTTTGCAACTGCAAATACACCTGCATCTGCTATAATTGCCCCATCTGCCTTGATTTCTTGTAAATATTGAAAATACTCTGGTAGCGCTGCAAATGCTTCATTATGTGCAAAAATATTCACAGTAACATATACCTTTTTGCCAAGTTTGTGTGCATACTGAATGCCTTCTAACAGTTCTTCATGTGTAAAGTTATCTGCAGAAGTACGAAGGGAAAAATTTTTTCCTCCTAAATAAACTGCATCTGCACCAAAATAAAATGCCTTTTTTAATTTTGATAAATTTCCTGCTGGTGCCAATAATTCTACTTTCATATATCATCCTTTTTAATGTTATTTTTAATGGAGAGTGCTATACCCTCACCTATTTCTAAAATTTGTGTATCTAATTCGTTATCTAACTGCAAAGCAGTTAGATAACTTTGTATTTTTGTTACGAGAGAACGCCTTTTTTGTGGCACTTCTACTCTCCCATTTACCCAACCAAACAATAAAATATCATCGGCTAGTAAAATACCTTTAGGTTTTAAGAGATATTTTAAATATGGTAAATAGTGTATATATTGTGACTTTGCACTATCTAAAAAAATAAAATCAAAATAAGGTCGAAGATGTGGTAATACATCTATTACATCACCATAAATGCTGCAAACTCTTTTCTCTACTGCAAAATTTTTAAAATTTTCTTTTGCTGCGATATAGCGTTGTTCATCTAACTCAATGGTTGTAAGTGTAGCTTCTGGACAGGTCAACAACATTGCAATTGCAGTCAATCCATATGCTGTACCTAGTTCTAAAATGCGTTTGGGTTGATTCTTTTGTAATAATTCTAGAATAAAATGAAAGGTATCATCATGTGTAGATGGATTTCGTCCCTGCGTTGCAAGAATACGCATTTTGCATATCTTTTGCATTTGTTTCTCTCTTTTATTCTTATTCTCACTCTGCTGCATTTTTATCCTTATTTCTCTTCAATTATACATATGTTTTCTATTTTTTTCAATTTTGATTTCATCTTTTTAGTAAAGAATAGTTGCAAATTGATTTGCAACTATTCTTTACTAGTTTTATAAGAAGACTTATCTTGTTTGCTATCTAATAGTTACAGAATCATATCTATCTATATGCGTACGATATTTGCCATGATAACTGGATTTTGTTTTGTCTTTCTATATATAAAGTTTTTGACAGCTTTTTGTATATTCCCCGTAAAATCGGTATTGTTTATATCTGCCAAAATATCCGTCTGTACTGCCGTCTGCTCTACAATAGAGATAACTTGTTCAATGTAGTCTTCCTTTTCAGGCATAACAAATCCACGAGCAACAACAGTTGGTTGACTTATTAAATTTCCAGTTTTTTGGGAAACAGCAACTGTAATTACAAAAATACCATCTGCTGATAAATGTTTTCTATCTTTAATGACAACACTATTTTCTCGTCCTTCAAGATGTCCACCATCAACAAGTCTAGCACCTGCTGCTACACTTTCACCAAATTGCATATTATGTTTACTCAATTCAATGCAGTTACCAATATCAGCAATTAAAATTTTACTCTCTGGCATACCGAGTGACATAGCAAGTTGTGCGTGTCGCATTAAGTGCCGAATTTCACCATGTATAGGAATAAAATATTCTGGTTTTACCAAAGAATGCATCACTTTAAGTTCTTCTTGACAAGCATGCCCAGATACATGAATTTTTTCTAATGATTCATAGACGACTTTTGCTCCACGACGATATAGATTATTGATGACTTTAGAAACCATTTTTTCATTGCCCGGAATTGGACTTGCAGAAATAATAATTGTATCATTATCTCCAATAACTACCTTATTGAATTCACCATTTGCCATTCTACTCAATGCAGACATTGGCTCGCCTTGACTACCTGTAGATACAATTACAATTTCATGATCAAAATAATTTTTAATTTTTTCGACATCAATCAAAACATTGTCTGGCACAACAATTGCACCTATTTTTGATGCTGCTTCAACAACATTGAGCATACTTCTACCAGAGAGTGCAACTTTCCTCTTATGACGATGTGCAATATCAATAATTTGTTGTAGACGATGCACATTAGATGCAAAAGTTGCAACAATCAAACGGCGTGTTGCGTTTTCAGTAAATAAACTATCCAATGTATTTCCAACTACAGATTCACTCATAGTGTATCCAGCTCTTTCAACATTAGTAGATTCACACATTAAAAGTTTAATACCTTTATTTCCTAGTTCCGCAAGACGCAACATATCAATTTTATCACCAGCGACAGGTGTTAAATCAATTTTAAAGTCGCCAGTATGCACAATCTTTCCAACTGGCGTATCTATACAGAGTGCCACAGCTCCAGCAATGGAATGTGTAACATTGATAAATTCCACACCAAAACAACCAAGTTGTACGCTTCCACCAGTTGGCACACATTTAAGGCATTTTGAAGAAATTTTATGTTCGCGTAATTTATTTTCAGCAAGTGCTAAAGTCAATTTTGTACCATAAACTTGTGCCTTTACTTCTTTTAATAAATATGGTAAACCACCTATATGGTCTTCGTGCCCATGAGTTAAAACAACACCTTTAATTTTTTGCCTATTCTTCACCAAATAAGTGATGTCTGGAATAACTAAATCAATACCTGGCAATTCTTCATCTGGAAAAGTCAGACCTGCATCGATGATAAGAATTTCATTACCGTATTCAAATGCCGTCATATTTTTTCCAATTTCACCAACCCCGCCTAAAAAGATAATTTTAAGTGCATTAGGATTGCCTTTTTTATGAAAACGATTGGCACTCCTGTTATTCTTTCTTTGTGAATTGCCTTCTTCTTGCTCTGGACATTTATCAAACGCATTGAGCAACATAGAAGTTGTTTTATTTGTTCTAGATAGATTTTTTCCATCAATGTTTATTTTATTTTGGAATTTATTGGTATGCGTAGTAGCATTTATACGGTCTTTTTCACGATACTTACTAGACTTTCCTTTATATATATTAGAAGTTTGTTCTCTTGTATCAGATTGTCTATTTTGCATTTTATTAACTGATTGTAGTTTATTGTTTTTAAAAATTTTTTGTTTTTTTTGCTTAACTCCATCAGGGTATTGTTTTACATTTTCATTAGATGTGTTCCCTTTTTGTCTATAAGTTAGTTTATTTGATTTTTGTGTAGCTTTAAAATTCAACTTTTTTTCAGTTGAATCTACATGAATATCGTTATCTTCCACAATATCCTCCTATCTCTATATAATATACTTTTTTATATGTACATTAAGATTTTATATTTTTAATTATATATTTGGGTAGAGAAAACAAAAATAGTATGTTCTAAAATACATCTATCTATAACTCTACAAAAACAAAATATACTCTTTTCGTTCTATACAATCTGTTGCATTTTTAGACATGCAAATCATCTCAATTGCATATACATATAATTATCCTCTTTTCAGGATAATAGCTTTTCTTAGTTTTTTTATAATTTCATTCAAAAAATTTGTTATATACACAAATAATAACAACTATAATATATAAATAAAGATTAAAAATCTTATTGTATTCAATATAAATAATTCATTTTATATATAAATGATTTTGTATTACTATTTTAACAAATTTTTACGATAAAAACAAGTATATTTCTATAAAAAATCAATTTACACTATCACTAGTTCGGTTTTTTAGTGATTTATCTCTATTCTTGTATTCTATTTTGCAAAATACGACAAAATCTATATATCTCCTTTTCTGCAGTGAATCATTTATTCTAATATACTTGCTAAATTTGAAAATTTATTTATATTAAATTCTAATTTGTAGTAATAAATAAAAAGTAGACGAATATTTTTCGTCTACTTTTTATTTAGAAAATATAGAATAATTTGCAGTTATAATATTGATAATTAAGTCAGTAATTTTATAGCTTATTTAGATTGAATATCATCTTCAAGCATAGCAAATAGAGATTGTGTATTTTTTTCAGTATCAATTTTTCTATGCACAATTTTTAAAACAGCATCTTCTGCAGAGAAAGTGTCCATATTGCCTCTTTTTGTAATTGCTGGACGCAAAACTTTTCTCTTTTTTGCATGAATAGCTTTTCTTTCTGTCTTAGGTGCAGAAATTGAATTATGCAAGCGGTCATATATAGCTTCAACAAGTTCATCAATAGGTAGAGAAATATCTTCACTAACTTCAACATAGCTTGTTGGAGTATTACTGTTTACAAATACAGATAATGGCATAGCAATGAGTTCATCTTTAAGAGAGAGAAGCATGCTATCTTTATCTGGATTATGACTATTTGCAACATTTTCAAGCTCATTATAAATACTTTTATCTAATTTATTTTGGGTTACATCTTGTAATAACTCAAATTTAGTATCAATTACAGAATTTGCTAAAGCAGAATCAAAACGAGTATGTGTTGCATTAAAAGCAGCAACTGTATCCATAAAGGCTGTTAAAGCATCTTCTGCATAACATTTTTCCATACCATAATTTGTTAATGTATCTAAAACAAATTGAATTTTGCTTGCTCCATGTATTTTAATTGCATTTAATTTATTATAAACAACATTTAAAATTTGTTGTCCTTCTTCTTGACTACCATTTGCAACATAATTATCAGCAATTGCTAATAATGTATTTGCACTTAAAAGTACTGCAACTAAATTTTCTTCTTCTTTATTTTGATTATAAATTGCAATATTTTTATCTAGTCTTGTCATTTCTGGTAATTTATAAGCATTGAAGATTAAATTTACATTATCTTGTACTCTATCAATTTTATCGTTCACTTGATTAAATTTTTCAAGAAGTTCATCTGATAAATTATCTGCTTTATTTTGCATATCTAAATGTGATGCAATTGTTGTTGCAATATTTGCCACATCTAGTGCTGAAGCATCTACACTTGCAATTTCTGGTAAAACAATTTCATCTTTCAATTGCATTGCAACTTTTTCAGCCAATCTATCGTAGTCAATTTCTTCTTGTGCCACTGTTGGCATTGGCATACGAGCAGCTACTTTATCCGCTAGCATATCATAGTCAATTTCTGCAGGTGCTGGTACTTCTATTTCTGGCATAACTTCAACTACTTTTTCTGCCAATG
>CAJULO010000006.1:0-42720 GCA_910586945.1 uncultured Christensenellaceae bacterium | reverse complement strand
CTGGAGTAGGCATACGTTCAGCAAGTCTTTCCACAAGTGTATCATAGTCAATTTCCGCAGGTGCTGGTACTTCTATTTCTGGCATAACTTCAACTACTTTTTCTGCCAATGTATCATAGTCAACTGTTACTGTAGGCACTTCTGGAGTAGGCATACGTTCAGCAAGTCTTTCCACAAGTGTATCATAGTCAATTTCTGCAACTGCAGGCGTAATATTTTGTTCACTTATCTCTGGAATATTGATATATTGTGCAACTTTTTCAGCAATTAAATCGTAATTCAATGTTGCTTCCATCATTGCAGGGATTTCTTGTAAAAGTGTAGTAACTAATTGGTCTTCATCAATGCTATTGTGCTCCACAATATCTACACTTCTTCTTGCCCCTCCCATTCTGTCATTAAAATTATCTGCAAGAATAGAAATTGTTAATGCATTATAATTATTGATGTGTTGGACTGATTCTTGAAGTTGTTCAGCAATAAAACTTTTATTAAAGCATTCTCTCATAAGTGATTCAAGTTCATTATGCAATTCTTCAACTAGCTCTTTAACCTTCAATTTAACATTTTGAACTTTTTCTTCACTATTTGCACTATTTACAAATACAGGTTCACCGTACTTGCTGGATTTATTGATATATTTAATAATTTTTTCTATCTTATAATCAATAGCATCATAATTTAATGCCTTAAATAAAAGGGTAGGAATTGCATCAACAAGTGTATTTACATATAACTCTTCATTTACTGTAATACCACTTTCTAACTGTTCTTCATTCTCTACACTATGAATAAATAACTCTGGACATACTTTAGCATAATGATTGATATATTGCACAATCAAAGTACAAAAATGCTCATAGTGTAATGCCATTTTAATCATATCAGGCAATTCTTTATTGAGTATTTGGGCAACAAAGTCTATATTTAATTGTACATCAGATAGAGATTCTGCACTATTGTCTGTCTTAACAAATGCAGATTTTTCTATATTTGAAGCACTTCTATTGATTTTATCTATAATCTTTTCAGCAAATAGATTATACTTTAAAGAATTCCAAGCTACTTCTGGCATAGTAGCGCCAAGCAAGGTTGTATCCTTTATTAACAACTCTTCATTTAGCTGGAATTTGCAAGGTTGTTCTATTTTAGCTACGCTGTTTGCAAATAAATCTTTGCATATTTCATTTAATCTTTCAATGATGCTATTTGTAATACCATCTGTATCCACTGCTGTTGTAGCAATTTCTGACATAGCTGTAGCAGGTATTTCAATAGGCTTTTCTTCTTTTAATAAATTTATAATTTCTTGTTGATTTTCTTGTAAATTATTTTCTAAAAGTTTAATGTTTTCTTCAATTACATTGCTGAGTACTCTATAATTGATAAATTCTGGCAATAATTCAACAACTTTATTTGCGAGACTTGTTTCATCAATAGGTGTTACACTATCTCTATTCTCAACGACTATAGGTGTTGTAGGTTGATTTTCCGCTAATTTTTGTGCCAAAAGGTCATAGTTGATAATTGATTCTGTTAAATCCCCTAGTTGTGTTAGTACTCTATCTGTAAATTTTTCTTGGTCAAACTCTACAGTTACCTCATGTGTAGTTGGTTGTATATTTTCATGCATGAGAACTGTTGGTTCTGATACTGGTAACTTTTCTACAATTTTATCTACTAAAATATCATAGTTGATAAAATTAGATGCCATTGTTGGCAAATAGTTATTTAATAATTCAATAATTTTATCTTCTAAATTTGCATATTCACTAGCAAAATTTGGCAAGTTTTCAGTAATTTTTTCTGTTAAAAGTTCATAGTCCACTGTTGCTTCTACAGGTGCAATACCAGTTGGTAAATAGGTGAAGCTAGGCGCAATGGCTTCAGCTTGTTGTGGCATTTTTTCAACAATTTTATTTGCAAGCATATCATAGTCAAGACCTCTACAAAGTTCTTGTATAGCTGCATTCATGCTTTCTAAAATGTCTCTATTACTATTATCTGTAAATATTCTATATTGTTGTTGTTCTTTTGCAATCGCTTGTTGTGTGTCATCAATATCTTGCATTACAGCTTTTAAATGTTCAGGTTGTATTTCTTCAGCTTTTTTATTGGATAACATTTCATCCATTTTATCAAGCAAAAGTGCTGTTCTAGTACTTGTTAAATAAAGTACTTCTGTAATTCTACCTTCCATTTCATAGAATTTATCATACAAGGTATTTAAAGCATCTAAATTATCAAAAGTACTTGCTGTATCCGTATTTTCATTTACAGCATTGTCATTTACAGGATGGATAGTTCTTTCCCCTTGCATTCCTAAAAGAGTACTCATTCTATCAAGATATCCTAAAATGTGATTTACATTTTCTTGATTTTCATCTTGTACAGCAGCAATTTGATTTTGTAATTGTGCAATGGCATCATCAAATGCTTTTTTATCAAAATTACCTGCAATTTGTGGTGTCGCATTGATTAATGCAGTAATTTTTTCAAATATTTTTGATGATTGTCTGCTTGTTATATGCAAGGTATTAACCAATCTATCTTCTAAATTTTGAAATTTCTCATTCAAATTAGCTGGAGCTTGTTGGTTAAAATTTGCAGAAAGTTGATGTGTTTCATTCATCAAAGCATTCATCTTCTCAAATATTTTTGATGATTGTCTGCTTGTTATTTGCAATGTATCAACCATTCTATTTTCTAAGTTTTGAAATTTTTCATTCAAAAAGGTTGATGCATCTACTTTAACAGCATCAGTTTTATTCTGTGCATTTTTATTGTTATCGCTTTTTAACATATATCCTCCATTGATGGGTAATCACCCTACATACAGCTTGTTTAAAATTATTTTTATCCCATTATATAATAAATTCAAAAAAAAGTAAAGAATTTATAATGTAATTTTTAATATTTATTTTTTCTGTTCTCTTAATCTTTGAATTTACCAAATAGATTGCCCTGTATAAATTCTAGTTGTCGCCACCCTTCATAGATAGCAATTGCTACTGTATTTGATAAATTTAATGACCGAATTTCACTAACCATTGGCAGTCGAACTGTTTTATTTAAGTTTGCTTGTAAAAGTTTTTCATCAAGTCCTTTTGTCTCCTTGCCAAAAACAAAAAAATCACCCTCTTGATATTTGATATCTGTATAGACCTTCCCTGCCTTTGTACTAAAAAAGTAAAAGTTGCTATTAGTATGTTTATCAAATAGTTCTTTTATACTCTCATAATAAAAAATATCAGCATCTTTCCAATAATCTAGTCCCGCTCTCTTTAAATATTTATCACTGACAGAAAATCCTAATGGTTTTACTAAATGCAATTTACAACCTGTAGCTACACATGTACGTACTATATTCCCTGTGTTTTGCGGAATTTCTGGTTCAACTAATACGATATTAAACATACTGTATTCACCCTTTTTTTACTTGTATATCTTTTTTTCTGTTTACATACTATAACACATTTGATAAACAATACAAACAGTATTGTGCATATCCTTATTCTAGCTTACCCTTCTCCAATATACTATTACAATTCTTGCAATTGCTTTTCAATGCTGTCCTTCATTTTTAAGTATTTTTCTAGTTTATCTCTCTCCTGTTGAATCAATTCTTTAGGTGCCTTTTCTAAAAACCCAACATTTTGCAATTTACCATCTGCTCGTTTTATTTCTTGCATTACTATCTTTAACTCATCCTGTAGACGCTTCTTTTCCTTTTGCATATCTACAAGTTCGCCAAGTGGTATATATATTGCACACTCCGCCGTCATATGAGAAACGACTTTTTCTCCTATTGTTACAGCATCATCAATAAAGTAGAGCTTTTCAATTCCAGCAAGTCGTTCAATAGCAGCAACATTTGCAGTAAATAGACGCTTACTCTCTGTCTTTACATATAAATTTACTTTTTTAGAAGGAGGACAATTTACATTTGTTTTCACTATACGCACTGCTTTTATGACATCCATAATCGCTTCAAAACTCTTCGCCTCCTTTTTATAGGCAAGTTTTGATTGATAGCGCGGAAAGTCGGCAATCATAATACTCCCTTGTACATTGGATAGATTTTGATAAATCTCTTCTGTAATAAATGGGGCAAATGGATGCAATAATTTTAATGCCTGTTCCAATACATAGTATGTTACGGACAAAGTCTGTTGCTTTTTATTTATATCATCACTATAAAGTGCAGCTTTTGCAAGTTCTATATACCAATCGCAGAAATCATTCCAAATAAAGTCATGTATGGTTGTCGCTGCAATGCCGAGCTCGAACTTATTTAAATGTAAGGTTACTTCTTTTATTGTCTGTTCCAACTTCGCTAAAATCCATTTATCAGCAGATGTCAACTTCACTTTATCTATAGTTAGAATTTCAATACCATCTGCATTTATAAGCACAAAACGAGAGGCATTCCAAACTTTATTTAAAAAGTTACGACTTGCTTCTATCTTATTTTCACTAAACCGCATATCGTTACCAGCAGCAACTCCTGTGACTAAAGAGAGGCGTAAAGAATCTGCACCGTACTCTTCAATCACTTCTAGAGGATTGATTCCATTGCCAAGCGATTTACTCATTTTTCTGCCTTGTGCATCACGGACTATACCGTGCATAACGATATCTCTAAATGGCAATTTCCCAGTATATTCTATCCCAGAAAAAACCATGCGAATCACCCAAAAAAAGAGAATATCATATCCACAAGATAAGACATCTGTAGGATAAAAGTAATTATAATCTTCAGCTTGATTTGCAAATCCCAAGGTCGCAAATGGCCATAGCGCTGAAGAAAACCAAGTATCTAAAACATCATTATCTTGCCAAATATCTTTACTGCCACAATGCATACAATGCTCTAAATCCTTTTCACTGACTGATTCTTTATGACATGCATCACAATACCAAACAGGTATTCTATGTCCCCACCACAACTGCCGAGAAATACACCAATCTTTAATGCCTTCCAACCAATTAAAATAGTTTTTAGAAAATCGTTCTGGAATAAAATGTATTTTATTACGCGTAACAGCATCTATTGCTGGTTGTGCTAAGCTTTCCATTTTTACAAACCATTGTCTTGAAAGCATTGGTTCAATCACTGTATTGCAACGGTAGCAATGTCCTACATTATGTGTATGTTCATTCGTCTTTACAAGAGCTCCAATTTTCTCTAAATCAATAAGAATTTTTTCTCTTGCCACCATTCTATCTAGACCTGCATATTTTCCAGCATTTTCATTCATTGTGCCATCTGAATGCATCACAACAATTTGCTCTAAAGCATGTCGTTCTCCCACTTCAAAATCATTTGGATCATGTGCCGGCGTAATTTTTACTGCCCCACTGCCAAATTCCATATCTACATAATCATCGGCAATAATGGCAATTTCTCTACCAATAAGTGGTACTATAGCTTTTTTACCAATCAAGTGTTTATAGCGTTTATCTGCTCCGTTTACAGCAATTGCTGTATCTCCGAGCAATGTCTCTGGTCGCGTCGTCGCCACAATTAAACTTTCTTCACTGCCTTGAATTGCATAACGAATATGCCATAGATGTGCAGCATGCTCTGTATATTCAACTTCAGCATCACTAATTGCCGTATGACAACTAGGACACCAATTTGCAATTCTATCTCCTCGATAAATGAGTCCCTTATTATACAATTTTACAAATGCATAGCGCACTGCTTTACTACAATTTTCATCCATAGTAAAAGCAAGTCTATCCCAATCGCAAGAAACTCCTATTTTCTCAAGTTGCTTACAAATTACATTGCCATATTTTTCCTTCCATTGCCAAGCACGCTTTAAAAATTCCTCTCTACCAAGTTCTTCCTTTGTAATGCCCTCTTCTCTCTTTATTTGCTCAACAATCTTCACTTCTGTGGCAATAGAGGCATGGTCAACTCCTGGCAAATATAAGGCACTATGTCCTTGCATGCGTTTAAAACGAATGATAATATCAATGATAGCATTATCTAACGCATGCCCAAGATGTAGTTGACCGGTGATATTTGGTGGAGGCATCATCATTGTAAAAGGTGTTTTATCTGCGTCAATTGTAGCATGAAAATATTTTTTTTCCAGCCAAGTCTTATAAATTCTATCTTCAAATTCTTTCGGATTATATGTTTTTTGCATGATACTTCCTCATAACTATAACATTATTTTATTTATTGTAACATTTTATACACTTTTTGTCAACAAATCAATTTTTACATTCTTCATTTAACAATTTTTGTAAAATCTATCAAAAGTGCAATTGCATTGGCAAGAAAACAGTACTTTTAAGAGCAGATTGACACTTAAAAGTTGCAGATTTCATATAATACACTATTACAAAAGACTACAATTTTATTGGAGAATAATTTTGTAAAATAACTTAAGGAGAAAAATTTAAGCATGAAAAAACTTTTTGTAGCGTTTTTCGCACTTTGCTTTATGCTATTTCCACTTGCTGGATGCGGTAATAAAGGAAATGATGGTTTAAAAACAATTCGTGTTAGTGAAGTAACGCACTCCGTGTTTTATGCACCAATGTACATTGCTGATGCAATGGGCTACTTTAAAGAAGAAGGCTTAAAAATTGACTTGACGAATGCCGGCGGCGCCGATAATGTTATGGCAAGTGTCATTTCAAACAGTGCCGATATTGGTTTCTGTGGACCAGAAGCAGCTATGTATGTGCATATTAGCGGTTCGAACGACTTGCCTATGGTATTTGGAACTTTAACCAAGAAAGATGGTTCATTTTTAGTTTCTCGTGTAAATGAAAAGGAAAACTTTTCCTTTGAAAATTTAAGGAATAAAGAAGTGCTTGCTGGACGCCGTGGCGGTGTACCTGCTATGACTTTTGAATATCTATTGAAAACAAAATACAACATGGTCAACGAAACCGACTATCGCATGAATTACGATGTAAACTTTTCCTATATGACTGCAGCTTTTGAAGGTGGTACTGCTGATTACTGCACTATGTTTGAACCTGTTGCAAGTGAATATGAAAAACAAGGAAAGGGTTATGTTGTTGCATCTGTTGGAGAAGCAGCAGGTGAAGTGCCATATACCTCTTATATTGCAAAAAATAGCTATATCAATAAAAATCCACAAGTTATTGAAAGCTTTGTACGTGCAATTATGAAAGGTATACACTTTGTAAACAACAACGATAGCCAACTTGTTGCCGAAAAGTTAGTACCATACTTTAACGGTACTTCATTGGATTCTTTAAACACTTCGGTTACGAACTATAAAAGAATTGATGCATGGCAAGCAAATATGATTGCCACACAAGAAGCATATAGAAACTTGTTAAATATTATGAACAATGCTGGTGAATTGTCTAAAGAAATTGAATATAGTGCTTTAATGAAGACAGACATTGCCGCAAGTGTATACAACAAACTTTTTGCCTAAAATTGCCGTAAAGGAAAAAGACTTTTAAAGCAAAAAGGTCAAAACAAAAAGGAATACAAGAGATATGGATGATAAAAAAATTATTTTGCAGTTTGAAGATGTAGAGTTATGTTATCAAACAAAAACAGGTGAGACGCTCGCCCTACAACATATGGACTTTACAATTTATGATGGTGAATTTATTGCAATTGTTGGTCCCTCTGGATGTGGTAAGACGACTATTTTATCGCTAGCAGCGGGATTATTACAACCAACGAAAGGCAATGTAAAATTACACGGAGCAAAACCAGAATGTGGTAATGAAAATTTGGGATATATGTTACAGCGTGATGAGCTTTTTCCATGGCGAACGGTAGAAAAAAATATATTTTTACCACTTGAAATTAAAAAGCTAAAGGACCCCAAATATAAAGAACATACACTATCCCTTGCTAAAAAGTACGGACTTGAGAACTTTTTAAAGCGTTATCCAAATGAGCTCTCTGGAGGTATGCGACAAAGAGTTGCACTCATACGCACATTATCAGCGAACCCTAGCTTGCTACTTCTTGACGAACCATTTTCTGCACTAGATGCACAAACACGACTTTCAGTGTGTAACGATGTTTATACTATCATTAAAGCGGAGAAAAAGACGGCAATTTTAGTAACACATGACATCACTGAAGCAATTTCTGTAGCAGATAGAATTTTCGTGTTGACAGCTAGACCGGCAAAAGTACGCACGATACATTGTCTACCATTTGGCAATTTGGAAGCAATTAAAAGACGCGAATTACCTGCATTCTCTACATGGTTTGAAAAACTCTGGAAAGAATTGAACACTTAAACAAGTCAATATAAAAAACAACGCAAACATTATTTTTTAGGCAGAAACCCTATATCCTGCCACAAAAAGATATGGATAAATATGCAAAAAGCGAAAATCAAACAGTAAAATAACATAGTTCAATACACGAAAGGCAAAACAAATATTATGGGAGTTAAACAAATGAAAAATAAAAAAGAATTTTCTAAGGCACATTTACTGTACTTAAAAAAAGAACGCAATTCTATTATACTCATTCACGTTTTTAGAATTAGTTTACTTTTGCTACTTTTAGGTCTATGGGAACTGGTAACCTATATGCAATGGGTAGATCCATTTATTTTAAGCTCACCTAGTCGAATCTGGAAGATGCTTGTATCACTTGCAAGTGATGGGTCGCTATTTATGCATATTGGCGTAACACTGTATGAAACACTTTTAGGGTTTGTAATAGCAGTAATTTGTGGAACGCTATTTGCACTACTACTATGGTGGAGTGAAAAATTGCGCAATATTCTAGAACCATACATTGTTGTATTGAATAGTTTACCTAAAATAGCACTAGGACCAATTATAATTATGTGGTTAGGTACTGGCTTTAAGTCTATTTTGTTTATGACAGTTATTGTTGCAATTATCGTTGTTATCATGAATATGTTAAACGGCTTTTTGCAGACAGATAAAAACAAAATACTATTATTGCAAGCTATGGGAGCAAAAAAGTTACAAATTTTAATAAAGCTTGTTATCCCTTCTGCTCGGGATACCTTTATTAGTACACTAAAAGTCTCTGTCGGAATGGCTTGGATTGGTTCAATTATGGGAGAATACATCTCATCTAAAGCAGGATTAGGATATTTAATTGTATATGGCGGGCAAGTATTAAAGCTTGACTTAGTTATGACAGCAACAGTTATTTTATGTCTACTTGCTGGGATTATGTACGGTATCGTTGCTATTTTTGAAAAATTTATATCTAAAAATAACAATACAGCTAAATAAAAAACATGCAATAAAAACATCTAGTCGTGACTAGATGTTTTTTATTGCATTCTATTTGATAAAAATTTATTTTTTCTATAATAAAACATTTGTGTAAATAAGCTATTCCATTCCCTTTTATTTTAAAAGTTTATGTTATAGTAAAATAATACCAAATTTGCTGCATTGATTGTATGATTTTCAAACTATCTACTTATTTTTTGTATCAGAATGATTTGCTACTTTTGCTTTTTTTCTTATTATGACCATTACTAAAATGAAAATGATACATAACAGAATTACTCCACCAATGACCGATGATATTATAACAATCACACGTTTAGATTGTACACGATGGTCAATTAAAGTACCATTAGATTGTACAACAGAATCAACATTCGCTTTCCTAGCAATTTCCAGTGTGCCCTTATTTAAAACTGCATTTTTTACATTTGCACTATTATGAATAAAAGTATATCCATCCTCTACTGTAAGATTCTTAATATTTCCGCCGGAATTTACCTTTATATCCCCTTTTGAAGTTATATTTTCAATTTTTCCATTAGAATTTACAGAGATGATTCCTGTTGCTTCATTCTGCATTTGTGCAATTGTACCATTGACATTGACTTTTCCATGATTTGTTACATTTGCAGGTGTATATGTATCTTCAAATATTGTAAATATAGCACCTTTTTGTACAAGTAAATCACTTGGAAGGGTAGCTGTAGCGGTTTTTAACTGTGTTTCACCACCTAACATATCTATCTGTGTAATATTTGCATTTCCCAAAATTGAAGTTGTCCCATTGCTAGTTATCAATTGATTTACCGCACCAAATATATTCAATATACCGTTGTTTGTTATCCTTCCACCGACACTTTGCCCTGATTCTATGGTAACAATACCACTTTCACCTATTGTAACATTCCCTAATGTGGAAAGTTGTGAAGCTGTGCCATTCACTGTAATATCTGAAATTGTGCTATCACTAAATGCAGTTGTTATATTCCCCACTGTAGCTCCTTTTCCCATAGCTAAATGATTAAACCCCTTTCTAGGTGCTACATTGCTATCTCCACCATATACAACAAATTTTAAATTTGGACTATTTCCATTGTATGTTAAATTTATATTATACACTAACTCAATCGTCCCAGTAATATTATCCATATTTTGAATTATATTTTCAAAATTATGCTTAGAAGTACTATTCGCCTCCATATTCAGCTCATGAATTGTTTGTTTAAAATCTACATCTTTTAACCATACTGCTTTTTTATGTGCACTGTAACTTTTAGAATGGTCCCAAATTGCACCAATATTGCTTTTCTCAAATGTTAGATAAGAATTATGCCCTATACTTATATCAGCTAATTTTTTAGGCATATCGTGATTCGATATTTCTATGCCTACGTTATTTCGCGTTATTTGGTTTCCATATATCTTGCAACCTTTTAACAATATTTTACTATCTTGATATGCTGCTATATTAGACCAAATACTTGCTCCCCATGTACTTCCATTTGATTTATTTCCTAAAACATTACATTGATATAGACTGACCTTCGCATAACCGTTGCCAACAATGATTGAATTATCTTTAGCTATTATTCCCACCACATTTATATTATACATATTGAGCGTTGCAAATGCATAAGCATATAAATATGTAGCACATGAACTATTTCTACTATTAGGTGCAATAGCAGAACCTGTAACCTTTATATAAGTATTCTGTTGCCATGTAGGCATATCTGTTACATCAGTACCAGCTGGTTTTGTATTAGAATAATTTGTATATCCCTGTGTTGTAGGATTATAGCTATAGTACCTCTCTGGCGTTGGATTATACATATATCCAGTACCAGTCATATCTGGTATTTTATCAAATAATAATACTTTATTGCGCTCTGTATATTGCTCTGCTCTTACCTGAAATGTCCCAGAAATTGAATATTCGTTGAATAATATTCTTACTGCTTCTGTTACATTTGTAAATATATTCACAGTAATATCTTGTGTTAAATAATACCATTTATTTCCTGTAATAGTTGTTGCTCCATCTTGAAGTTCTACGAATTGACTGGAATGTGGTGTTTCCCAGTCTCCTTCAAGCTGGTTATCTACTTTAGCTTGTTCCTCCGGAGTCAACTGTGTAAAATCCGTTTTACTCTCTCTTGCTCCCTTGGCTACATGCACATTTTGTATATTCGATTTTATACCTACGAGTAGAGCTATAAGAATGAAGAATAACACAATACTAATTATAGTTACCTTTTTCATTTTATGTGTCAACCCTTTTTAGTTGTACGATTTATTCGTGTATATAATAATAGTATAAATTGTAAATTATGTCAAATATTTCATTGGTATTTTGAATTAAAAGATTGGAATGTTAAAACTACATAATTGTTAAAAATAGTAGATAAAGGTCTGAAATTTTATCTACTATTTTTTATCATAAAGCTTGCCTCTACTATCTGCGAATAGAATATGGTCTATTGCTTTGTAAAAAATGCTTGATTTCATCTAAACAAAATACACAGGCATCACCTAAAATCGTATGCTTTAATGCAAAACATGCATTTGCAAAATCTACTGTCTCCTGTGGCGTAAAATTCTGTGTATGACTATATATTACTCCAGTTGTAAAGGCATCTCCAGTCCCCAATCTATCTAATATGCTCACATCTATTGCTTTAGATTTATAGAGCTTTTTATCATTATAATAGTAGGACTGTAGTGTATGTTCATTGACAGAATGTTCCTGCCGCATTGTTGCAGCAACTGCTTTTAAATGAAATCGTTCTGTCATAATTTGCATCACTTTTGCAAAATATTGTTCTGGATTATCTTTTGCAATTTTTTCTTTAAAATCAATCCCATCACTATCCAATAATTGTAATGGCTCTAGTCCTATACAGATATCAACATATTCCATAAGTTCTGCCATTTTTATGCGTGCTTCTTCAAACTTCCAAAGTGATTTGCGATAATTTAAATCACAAACTGTAGTAATTCCGCGTCTTTTTGCCTCTACTAGTATGCGTTTGGTTACTGTAAATAAAGTTTTATTTAATGCTGGTGTTATACCACATGTGTGCAATACATCTACACCTTTTAAAATGCTATCAAAATCATAATCAAGTATATTCGATAAAAAAAAGGAAGAATTGATACGGTCATATAATATTTTTGATGCCCGTACAGAATATCCATTTTCAAAAAAATAAAGGCCTAACCTATCTCCACCATAAATTATTTTATCTGTATTCACACCATAACAATTTAAAAAATCTACCGCTCCGTATCCCAAAGCATTTGCAGGTATTTTGGTTACAAATTCACTTTTAAGCCCAAGTTGTGCGAGACCAATAAGTACATTGACCTCGCCACTACCATAGTATGCTTCAAAAGTTTTTGTTTGGTTGATTTTTAAATAATCTGGCGGTGAAAGTCTAAGCAATATTTCACCAAGTGCTAAAACTTTTTGCATTTTGTTCTCCTATTTTTTAAACCCTAAATCTGGAATACTTTTCCAACGCTTACGCAAATAACGCACTACCATTTTTGGTTCTCTTGCACGGTTAAATATCCCTTTTTTATTCCCTTGTACTCTAAAAATACCAAATTTTGTTTGGAAGTCTGCAAAATTCCAAAGTTGTTCGCCTACAAAATTTTTACAACCATCAAACACTCTGCTATTCATTTCATAGTAGTCTTGTTGGAATTCTTCGGTAAATGGTTCGCCATACATACTATGAAATCCACTCACAGTATCAGCCCCATATTCCGTATACATAATTGGTTTATCTGGATATAGTTTTTCCCATTCTTTCAATTCTGCAGCTGCTGCCTTTTCCGCTGTTAGCAAGTCACCATGTTGCAAATACCAACCATAGTAACGGTTTAAACAGATGATATCTGTCAAGCTACTTGTTTTATCGGTATTTGGCATTGTAGACATAATACTTACATAGGTACATGGGCGTTTTTGTTTATCAAGCTCTCTTGCAAGTGCAAAGAGTGGTGCAAAATATTCATATGCTCCTTCTTCATGGTTAGACGCTTCATTCGCTATCGACCAAACACATACACAAGCATGATTTTTATCTCGTGCAATCAATTCACGAATCACTTGCATATGTGCTTCGTGTGTATGCATAGTGTTCCAAGTATTTTCCTTTTTTCCACCGCCACTGAGAAGTGCAGAAATATCAAAATTAAAGGCAGTCATGAGTCCAACTGCTGGCGTTTCATCAATGACAACAATGCCTTCTCTATCACATAGACGCATCATTTCTTCAGAGTACGGATAGTGTGATGTTCTAAAAGAGTTTGCACCAATTGCCTTCATTAAGTTGATATCGAGTACATTATATGCTTCGTTTAAGCCTCTACCGTTGACATAGGTATCCTCATGTTTACCAAAACCCTTAAAGTAAAAAGGTTCGCCGTTGATGAAAAATTTCCCTTTTACAATTTCTATTTTTCTGATACCAAATTCTTCGGTATAGCAATCTACAACTTCACCTTTTACAATCCCTTCTACTTTAGCTCTGTAAAGATATGCTTGCATTGGTTGCCATAAATGTACATTTTGAATCGTGCAATCTACTGTTGTCCCTGTCATTTGTGCAACTTCTTTTTCCTCTTCATCTAAAATAGTTACTTTTACTGCATCAAACTTCCCTTTTGTTGCAATTTCAACATTGACTTTTGCACTTTTATTTTTTAAGTCAACATCTGGCACAATGGTGATATCTTCAATATAGCTTTTGGGCGTAGAGTAAATTTTTATCGGTCTATGTAGTCCTGCATAGTTGAAAAAGTCAAAATTTTCATCCACTTTACGCACTTTTTTACCATTTGCATCCACTGTTTCACTATAGTTACCTACAGGTAATGTTGTGTAGTCTAAAATATTGCTAAGTTTTACTATTAGTAAATTCTTTCCTGTTTTTAAAAAATTATTGATTTCCACTTCAAACGGTGTGAAACCACCTTTATGATGTGTAATTTCTTTTCCGTTTATATAAACCCAAGCTTCATGTGTAGCAGAACCAAAACGCAATACAAGTCTTTCGTTAAACATATAGTTTGGAATGGTAACTTCGCGTTGATACCATACAAAACCGCTATGTTGACGGATTTCTTGCAATGCCAACTGGTCATTAAAAGATGCAGGTACGGCAATATTTTTTGCATTTTTTAAAGGTTTTGCTGGGTCAATTTTTTCAACTTCTTTATCTATGGTAAATTTCCAAATTCCATTCAAATCGAGTATACTACGCGTCTGTGTTACAATTGGATATAACATAAAAAATTCCTCCTAAATTTTGATTTTATCTACACAATTGAGCTTGCACTTAAACTATACTGTTATTGTATATGCATATATAATAAATGTCAATACCCTTTTAAAATATAAATATCTTTTTAACTTGACTTTTAGACAAAATACATTTATAGTATATATATACTCATAAATTATCAAAAATACTACTTTAATATAAGGAATATAATGAAAAAACATAAAATATTTTTACATACAATTTTATTATTTTGTATAGTATTGTTGTTCTCTTTTTTAATCCCAAGTTTTACTAAAATTATACGACATAATATACAGCTTGTACAAGCGACAAGTGCTTTAGAAGCACCTCTTTCTCCAGAAGAACAAAAAGCAAAAGAAATTGCAAGTCGTTCTAAATATGACGCTAGAGAGGATAAAATAGTCCCTCCTGTACGCAATCAAGGAAACTGGAATTTATGTTGGGCATATTCTGCAACGGCGTTAGCAGAAATCAATATATTAAAACACGGCTATGAAACAGATGCACAAAATATTGAATTTATTCCACAAAATCTATCACGGAATATGTTTAATCGTTTAGATGACCCTCTACATAATACTTTTGAAGATGTATATACCAATCAAGAGTTTGACAAAGGCTATTGGGTAGAATCTGTATCCTTTCTCCTAACTCAATGGAGAGGTCTCACGAGCGGATGGACTGATTTATCCTATAACAATAAATATATTTTGCAAACGGCAAAAACAAAAATTACAAATGATACCCAAAGTATAAAAAATGCTGTAGCAACATATGGTTCGGTTGCTTTTATGTATAAAGCTCCGGGTTACGGCGTCACTCACTACTATCCCACAACATTAACAAATCCACATGAAAGTGTAATTATTGGTTGGGATGATAGTATAGCTAAAACAAACTTTAGTCCGCAACCAAAGCATGACGGGGCTTGGCTTGTACGCAATAGTTGGGGAACGGGTGCACACAATAAAGGCTATTTTTATATTTCATATGATAGTGTAATTAATGACTTAACAGTATTTGACTTTGCACCTAAAGACGGATATGATAACAACTATTTTTACGATGCAAATTGTAATCAACGTTTTACATCTTTTAATCAGTCTGAATATACCAAAATGGCAAATATTTTCGAAGTAAAAAAGAATACAACGAATACTGAAGAATCTTTAAAGGCTGTAAATATAGGTGTGAATGGAGAAAATATTGATGCAGAAATTCAAATTTATACTGGCTTATCCTCTCTTTATGCAGTACCAGATTCTGGCACTTTATGTACAACAATACATACAAATTTTACAAACAGTGGCATGTATACCGTTAATTTAGATAGTCCCCTATCTTTAGAAGATACACAATATTTTAGTGTTGTCGTAAAAATTTCAAATGCAAAACATAATGCTGCTTTCCTAACTGAATACAGTTATAGCTCTAAATATGACTTTTCTTATTATTGGGAAAGACACTCAAGCAGCTGGAAAGATTTAAAAACCTGTCGAGCAAATAATGTTGCACGAATTAAAGCATATACACAAAATATTCCTAGAACTTCTTCAGTCCTAAATGATTTAAAATATGCTATAATAGAAAATACATCACCTTATACTGTAGAGTATACTGAACAATTACAATATCCAACCTATAAAGTAACATTCAACAATACAACTTTAGTACAAAATAACGACTACACTATTACTTATACAAATAACAAATATCCTGGTATAGCCCAAGCTTTAATACAAGGCAAAGGTAAATATACTGGTTCAAAGCTTATGACATGGAAAATTATTAAACCAGAAACACCACCCAATTTACCAGGCACACAAGACACTGCATACGGTAGTACTAAACGCGTTCTACATGTTTCAAATTCCATTTCTGTCTATGCACAAATACCGCTACCTACAGGTTGGCGCTGGGTATTCCCAGATTATACAGTAAAAATAGGCGAAAATAGAGATAACTATGTACAATACTATGATGAACAAAACTATATGCGAACAATGTTTGATACAATTGTAATTAAAGATGCTTCAATAACAGTAACTGATATAGGCTCTGCACAAATCAATATTTTAGACGGACCATTTCATTATACAGGCAGTGCAATACAACCACAAATATCCGTTGTTTTAAACGGCGCAACTTTAGTGGCAAATACAGATTATATAGTACAATATAACAATAATATAAATGCAGGCACGGCACAACTTACAATACAAGGTATAGGACAATATATTGGTAGCAGCACAACAAACTTTACAATTGAAAAAGCAGAACGCCCCTATAGCAATCCACCTACTACGCTTACAATTCATGCTAATACAGACTTAACAACTGTCGATTTTGGTAGTGATTGGCAACTCGTTGACAGCAATACCACCATAGCAGTTGGTGAAACAAAAGATATAGAAGTCATACACAAAAATGCACACAATTATAAGACAGGTACAACGGCTACTGTGCGTATTACAAGGCTGCAAGCAAGTACTCCACCAATTACAACGCCACAACCACCAACACCACAACCAACTCCACCTATAACATCTCCATCTGACAGTCAAACAACAACTACAACTAAAAATAATGCATATTTATTCTTTAGTGTTGGCGGCGGCGTTCTCGTACTTATAGGAGCAATTTCACTTACAATTTTTTTTATAAAAAGAAAAAAATAAATTAAAAAAAGACGACAAATAAATAGTCGTCTTTTTTTAGTATTGTCATATATGAATAAAACTATTTTACTTTATCTTTAATTTTTTCCCATGTAAAGCCCTCTCTACCAAAGTGTCCATAGCAAGCTGTTTGTCTATACATCGGTTTTAATAAGTCAAGTTCTTCAATAATATTTGCTGGACTAAAATCAAAATTTTTATCTACATAGGTATAAATTTCCTCTAAAGAAACTTTTTCTGTACCAAATGTTTCTATATATAAAGAAATTGGTTTTGCAAGTCCTATGCCATATGCCACTTGAATTTCACATCTATCTGCAAAATGATGTGCAACAATATTTTTTGCAACATATCTTGCATAATATGCCCCAGAACGGTCTACCTTTGTGGCATTTTTGCTTGAAAAACAACCGCCACCTACTCTACCTACACCCCCATAGGTATCTACAACAATCTTTCTACCAACACAACCACTGTCACCATATGCTCCCCAAATTGTAAATTTACCACTCGGGTTAATAATATATTGTATATTATCCATATTTAAATAACTATACGCAGCAAGCACAGGATGGATGATATTTAACAAAATATCCTTTTCAATTTGTTCCTTGCTAACATCTTCAGCATGTGATACAGAAACAAGTACGGTATCAATCGCAACTGGTTTCTCTCCTCCAATGCATATACCATTTTGATTTTTACTTTGCTCATAACAAACAGATACTTGTCCCTTTGCATCTGCAAAATAACACCTATTATTTGCTCTTCTAAACTGTTCATAACGCCACATAAGTTTATGTGCAATTAAAATGGGTAAGGGCATAAATTCCGGTGTTTCATTTGTAGCATATCCATATACCATGCCTTGGTCATTTGCACAAATTTCATCTTTTACAACCGCTTGATGTATATCTAGACTTTGTTGACTGATTTCTTTGATAATTTCAAATCTCTCAGTATATCCTATATCTTTTAATATATCTCGTGCAATATCTTCATAATCAATTTTTGCCTTTGTTGTCGCTTCTCCATAGATAAATAATTTATTGTCTTTAATAGCACATTCAACTGCCATCATACTATTAGGGTCTTGTGTAAGTGCGGCATCTAAAAATGCATCTGCAATACTATCGCATGTCTTGTCAGGATGTCCTATATTCACTGATTCACTTGTGATAATTTTTTTCATACTCTTTTTTCCTTTATTCTCTATTTCCATAAAAAATCCCATCTTACAGATGGGTAAAAAACTATCACACCCATCCGTCCAAATTGAAGCACCTTTCGAAAAGTAGGCTGCTGTGTGGTCATAGAGTTTGGTCTCTCGCACACTCTTTATGGATACTTAAAAGTATACTAGAATTTGTCGAAAATAGCAACTCTTTATAGGCAATTTTTTCATTTTTTTACCGCCATATTTATTACGGTTTTATTCTATTTATATTTTCATCTACCGCTCTAGTCTTATATTTATTGTCTTTACTATATTTTTTTTATTTTTATCCTTTCTTTTTCTCTCTACAAATAAATGTACAGCAAGTACTATGAGAAAGAGCAACCCTATAGCACCAATCACAGGATAACAAAATTGTATGATATATTTGAGCCCCATGATTGAAAGTACATATGCACATGTCGCAAATAAAAGTCTATAATAAATGGAATGTTTTACATTATTTACACTGCTATGTAAAGTATAATATGCTGCAAATAATGTTGTTAAAATACCTCCAATAGCACTTATTGCAAATAGATTTTTAGCAATTTTCCCTTGTATTGTATACAAAAATGGTAATGTTTGCTCCATTGCACCATTACAGCGTACAATGTTTTCTAATATAGTTGCAGCAGATAAAATAATGATGACAGTGGCAAGAAAAATTGCTATATTCCTTTCCTGCAAAATACTTCTCTTTTTTTGCCAAAGCGTACTTGCTTGTCGCTGTACTTTTAGCTCTTCTTGTCTATGTGTTGCTCCTAAATCACATACAACTGGTGCCGATAAAAAAAGATTAAAGGCAACAAACAGTATGATTTTTAGCACAACTGAGAATGTCGGCATTTGCACAGTTTGGTATGTTGTCGGTAGTTTACAAAAACAAAGTACTAAAATAACCATAAATGGCACTAAAATAGCATTTAATTGTAATACAGCTTTTACACCTTTAAAGGCAACCAAAAATACAATGATTAACAGTAGCAAGGAATAGAGTGGTAAAAATTTTTTAATTCCAAAAAAAAGTTGTAAACTACTTACAAATCCTGCAAGCATACTACCGCATAAGATGATGGAAGCGAGTAACATGCAAATATATACAATTATACTACTCTTTTTAAATACTATTTGTATCACGCCTAAAAAACCACCATACTTTTTACCACAGGTATATAATAAAGAAAAACTTACTATAAATAATAAACCGGCAAATATCAAATAATATAGATATCCATGCGTTGGAAAAAAGTGAAGTAATTCCGCTCCAGAAATAAAACCTGCTCCAATAATTGTACCAATAATTAGGGTAATGAGTTCAAAAATTTGTTTGATTTTTTTTAACATACTAGTATGCTATGCCTACCTTACTCTATTTATGATTATTCTATAAAAGAGCAAAAAAGAAAAAATTTTTATTTTTTAAAGTATTTTTATTGACTTTTTTTGAAAATATGCTATACTATAATTAGTCTATTGAATCTAGACAGTTTCCAATCTTATAGATTTTATGACTATTAATTCTTTACACGGGTCGGCTAGCATATTTACATATGCTAGCTTGCTTGCTTTTTATACACGCTATTGTAGCTCAGTTGGCAGAGCAGCTGATTCGTAACCAGCAGGTCACCAGTTCAAGTCTGGTCAGTAGCTCCAGCTACACAACCTATGAGTGCATTTTTGCCTTATTGTGTTGTGTTTTTTTATTTTAGGAGTTTTTTATGAAAATTTTACATGCAGCAGATTTGCATTTAGCTTCAAAAATGGATGCACATCTACCAAAAGACTTGGCAGATGTACGACGCATAGAAGTTCGTAAATCCTTTCAAAATATGATAAACTATGCAAATGCACATTCCATACAAACTATTTTACTTGCAGGGGATATATTTGACAGCGACTTGCCTTTAAAACATGATAAAACTTTTTTTTATCAATTGCTTGCAGAAAATAGTCATATTACTTTTTATTATCTTAGGGGCAATCATGACTGCAAAACAAATTATACCGAACAGCTTGAGAATTTAAAAACATTTACAGATAGCTGGCAATACTATACACTTTCCACACAAAATAACTGGAAAGACATCATTATTGCAGGGATAGAACAGACAGAACAAAATAGCACAAATTTATATCATCATTTAAATTTGATGCAAAATACAATCAATATAGTTCTATTACACGGACAGGAAAGTCGTACACAGTATGGAAAAGATATTGTCAATATTACAGCACTGCAAAATAAAAATATTGATTATTTAGCACTTGGTCATATTCATAAATATACATATAAGAGATTGGATAGTCGTGGATATTATGCATACAGTGGTTGTCTAGAGGGGCGAGGTTTTGATGAACTTGGACCAAAAGGGTTCATTGAGTTGACAATTGAAAATGGAAAAATCAATCATAAATTTGTTGCAACAAGTCAACGAGAAATTTTGGAAATTACAATAGACCTAACTGATTGCAACAGCTTTGCAAATGCACTTACAAAAATCAAAAAAGAAGTTCAACTTAACCAACAAAATATCTACAAACTGATTTTGATAGGTGCAGTTTCATTTACAACCACTACTCTTGCAGAAATTGTCAAAAATCATTTTTCGACAAATTGCTTTTTTATTGCAGTACAAGATAAAACAACAACGAAACAAAATATTGCAGAACTACAAACGGAGAACAGTTTACGCGGAGAATTTGTACGTACTGTACTACAAGCCAAGGAATGGAATGCAGAATGTAAAGAAAAAATTATTACTTTAGGATTAAAAGCACTTTCAAATACAGAATTACAATAACAATTTGATATATAGACAGCAGGAGTAAGTAATGAAAATTACACAAATATATATTGAAAATTTTGGAAAACATAGTAAACTACAGTTTACTTTTCAAGAGAACATAACACAATTTTTAGAACAAAATGGATTTGGCAAGACAACATTTGCCGCTTTTTTAAAGGCAATGTTCTATGGTTTGCCAAGCATTCGACAAAATACAAAAGAGTTTAATGACCGTCAGCATTATGCTCCCTTTAATAGTGGTAAATTTGGTGGAAATATCAGCTTTATTTACAATGGGAATCACTATACAATTGAGCGTTTTTTTGATAAAAAAAGCGAAACAAAAGACACGCTAAAAGTATATTGCAATGACAAAGAATACAATGGTTTTAGTGCAGAAATTGGAAAAGAATTATTTCATTTAGATAAAGAATCTTTTGAAAGAACAACTTTTATCACTACTACAATTTTAGATAGCATCACAACGGCAGATATTGAGATAAAACTTAGACAATTTATAAACAATACTACGACAGAATGCAATATTGCTACAGCTCTTTTACAACTTGAAAAAGTAAAAAAAGAATACAAATTGCATAAAGGACAAGGCGGTAAAATTTATACTTTAACTTGTCGAAAACAGAGTTGTTATCAAATGCTTGAAAACTTAGATATTGTAGAAAGCAAACTTGAAGAAGAATATTTGCAATATAACCAACTCAGACTTGAACTTGAACAGTTAAATGATAATATTGCAGTTACAACAAAACTTGAACGCTACACAGAATACCAAGAAAAAATACAAGCACTACAAGAAAAGATGCAAGCTATACAGATACAGTACAAAAATGGATTGCCCACACTAGAAGAGTTTGATAAACTAAAACTATATGCAAACAAGTTACAACAGCTTGAGACAATATTACAACAAACTTCCTTTTCTCCCGTAAAAGTAGAGAGATTACAAAAATTACAAAGGGAATTGTCTCCTCTACCACATACAACAACACTGGAAGAAATGCAAAAAAATATACAACTCCATACAACTAAACAGGCAGAATTAGCAGCATATAAAAATACTTTAAATTGCACAAAAAAAGGACAAGAAGCAGCAGATTTTACTTCTTCTCAAACAAATAAGAAAAAATTTACAACAATACTTTCTCTATTCTTTCTTATCCTTGGAATGGGAGCAATTGTTGCCACTACTTTTCTTCCAAAAAATATTGGTTTTTTCACTTTAATTGGTGGTATTTTATCCTTTATAAGTGCTCTTATAATCATATTTTTTAGCAATAAAAAACAAAAAAGAGAGCGTACACAATCCTTTGCTATATCTAGCAACATAGCAGAGAATCGGCAAAATGAAGAGATAGAACATACATCTACCATTTCTATTCTTGAAGATGAATATAACAGCTATACGCAGACACTACAACAATTTTTTAGGCACTATGGCTATATTGGCAATGACTTTTTACAATATTTAACCGATTTATATTACAAGATACAAGAATACAATAGCTTACAACAAGAATGGGATGATAATCTAAAAAATTTTGAAGAATTAAACAGTCAAATTATAGACATAAAAGCAAAAATTGATACACTACTACAACCATTTGCTATAGAGATACAGCAAAATTTTTTACAACAACTAGATAATTTACAAGAAACAGTCCAACAATTAGACCAATTCAAAAAACAACTTTCAGCTGAACAGATAGATGCAAAGAACTATGCTCATAAATACAATTTAACAGCTTTTTTTCTACAAAACACTATTCCTAACAACAATATGACACTTGCAAATATAGAAGAAAAACGGCAAAAATATGCACACTTAACAAATAGTATTGCAGAACTAGAACAGCAACTTGCATCACGCACAACTTATGAAAATGAGCTTGAAAATATTGAAAATGAATTAAAAATCTGTCAAGAAGAATATGCTCTATTGACAGCAACAATTCAATATTTACAACAAGCAGAGGAAAATTTAAAAAATAGATATCTTCAACCTTTACGTAGTAAATTAAATACCTATAATATCCAGCAGATTTTAGGCATTACAATACAATTAAATTCTGATTTAAATTTAACTTTTGAAAGTAATGGTGAAAGACACTCCAATAAACATTTAAGTACAGGACAACGCACTTTGTGTCTATTTATCTTGCGGCTTGCACTGATTGACTGTCTATTCCCACAAGAAAATGACAAACCACTTTTAATTTTAGATGACCCCTTTGTTAATTTAGATGCTAACTATATGGAAAACTGTACTAAAATTTTACATGAGATTGCTAAGAATAGACAAATTATTTATTTTTGTTGTCATGCAAGTCGCAAAATCATATAATATATATATTTTCATCATTATATGGATTTTTATTTTAGAAAACAAATCTATATAAAAAAATAGAGGTAAATATACCTCTATTTTTTTATAGTTTTTTTCTTTTTTCTGGTACAATAAGTGGAATGCTCCGTGTCTTTACAAGAATATGAATTGTACCACTCTCTCCTTTTTCACCATCATAACTCCAAACCACTTCGTCCAGCGTCTTTATGGTAAACTCCTTACCTTTAAACTTTTGTATTCTTTTATGTGGAATATAATATCCCCAAATAAAAAAATGTACAAAATGGAAAAATGCAATAATTTTACGCCAAAAATTTGGCTTTTCAACTTGTTTGATAATGGCAACTTCAACTTCACCATCGAGCATGCTCGACTTTTTATTGATTGGTCTACCTGCCACATATTTCCCATTCATAATAATTACAAATATACTATGTGTAATATCTTTTACAATTTTATTTGTATATTCTACGCTATCTTTTTGAGTCTCTTCTTGTATATCTGTTTTATCATTTTGATTCGTTAAATTTCTTTCCACTTCAATACAAAATGTTCTAAAATTGATGTTTGTTTTAAAAGCTTCTAAGGCGTAAGCAAACTTGCCAAAGCGTTTTTTTATCTTTTGTGGTGTCGCATAAGCAGTATGTGTAAAACCTCCTGTTGCTACAACATACATTGCATATTTTTCTTGAATCTTCATACAATCTAACAACTCTACCCTACCATTGCAAATTATCTTAACTGCTTTACGTATGGAAGAGGAAATTCCAACTGAACGCGCTATATCATTGACTGTACCTGTTGGTATATAACCAATATTTGGTTTATTTTCTAATCTGGCAACAGCGTTGACCATCTCATTAAAAGTACCATCTCCACCAGAAATAATAATTGTAGTATAGTTCTCTGCATCCTGTAAAATTTTATCTGTAACTTCACCAGAATATTTTGTTGGATACATCAATACAGTATCAAATTTTTCTGATAATTTTTTGTAAATATAATTGATATTTTTTATAATTTTACCTTTTCCACTAATGGGATTGTAAATAAATAGACAAGTATTCATAGAATCCTTTCGTATAAACTATTTTTAATATATTCTATACATATTTATATTATATTATAAATTTTTTATTTTTGCAAGTACACGCCAAATATGATTTAATTTTTTATAAAATTTTTTTGAATTATACTTTACAAAAGAAAAAAAATATGCTAGACTATATATAGTTTGCAGAAGTACCCAAGAGGCTCAAGGGGCTCCCCTGCTAAGGGAGTAGCACGGGAAACTGTGGCGCGGGTTCGAATCCCGCTTTCTGCGCCATAAAAAAAGACCTTAAATATAATTTAAGGTCTTTTTTTATTTTATATACAATTGTCTATAAAGAATTCAATAAAATAGTACAATCTTTTTTATTTATAAAAAATTTTTCATTACAGGCAATACATTTAGCATTTTTAATTTTCCTATAAGTAGTAGCTCATCAATTTTATCTAATTATACTGGACTTGCATAGTATCTTATTCTTTTTCATTACATTTAAAATTTGTACTTTCAGTTGCCCTTGCAACTCTACCTACAGATGTATTATCAGATATTCTACTACGCAATTCTTTTACTGGATTTGCTGCAACTTCATAACGATAATCTCTGCCATATCTTTGAATATGCATATTGATTGCATTATGTGATGGCACAATTGAAGTTGTTGGATTTATAATATTTTGATATTTGAAAAAATTTGCATCTGTAGGCAAATTTTCAATTTTTTCATATTCTTCTAATACAGAAGTGTATTGTACTGTGTTTTTTAAAATATCGCGTACATATTCAATATTTTCATGCAAGGATAAAGGTTCAGGAAAATCACCATCTGGAATAACTTCTTGCCACTCCTTATTTTCATATTTTTGTAGCAAGTCTACAGCTTTATGCAAATGTGCAATTTCCATCATTAAATTCTCTTCCCATAAAGCTTTAATATATGCATTTGTCTCCGTCTTATAACATGACCAGTAGAGATAGCATTCAGTATACTCATGCCATAAAAGCATCTCAAACCATGTTGCATTTGCATCTATCAAATTGCCATATTGTGTTACATGTTCCTCTTCAACAAGGGCAATTTCTTGATATAATCTGCGTGCCATATCTGTACGTGCAAGATTTGTTATATTCATATAATAATTCATAGTTTGCTGTTCAGCAGCTGTTATAATCATAGTCGCTAATACTGTCTGTTTATCTGCCGTTTTTGCATTGATACATCTGCGTACATTATCTATTGGCATACGATGATGAGCAATGGTAGGACGCCCTGGCATAATTTCAGTATACCTACCAACTAAATACTCAACCAACATACCTTGTTCCATTTCTAATACATTTGCATAACGATATAAATGGTCAAAATCTTCTAAAAGTGCAAAATCTAATGCCTTTTTTACATAACAATCTTTTTCTCTTTTCGCTAGTGCAGCAGTTAAGTCAACTGCAAGCTGCTCATAAGATATAGTATGTTCTAAAGCACTCTCATTAGATGGCTTTAAGAGAGATATCTTCAATTGTTGTTGTTTTTCAACTCCACGCACAAGTGCAAGTTCTCTTCTCAAATCGGTATCACATGTATGTCTTGAAAATTGATGAGAAAACCAATTTGCTTCAAATTCCGTACCATTCATGAGAATGATACGCGTTTTTGTATAAGGATCAATTTCATATTTATTATAGGATTTTGGATACAATTTACACCAATCTTGAAACTGAGTCATGATAGGATTTGCTTTTTCTAAAAATGGATTCATATTTTTTCTCCTTTATCTATTTTATTATATGTATGCACATATAATAAGTTACATAATTTTGAATTTTATATTCTAAGAATAACTAAAATAGTATATGTTATTCACACATAGTCTATTCTATTTTTTAGATTCCTATCCATACTACATTCCAGTTTTAGTATTTTTTATTTTTTTATATGAAAAAGGGAAGTAATGTACATTACTTCCCTTTTTCATCATTTTATTATACTATTTTTATTATTTTTTTGTGTTATATATTCTTTTTTGCTTTTTCTTTTTACCAATAATGATAAAATTAATAGTAAAGATAACAGCTATCAATACTACAACAGCAATTATAATTACAACTAACTTATTTAAAAGACTTTGAGATATTTGATTCTTTCTATATACTTTACTCCAATTGACATTTGCACCATCTTCTATTGTAAGTTTGCCTTGCAAACAATTTATTGCTTCTACTGTAGCACGGTTACGTACAACAACTTTTCCACCAGACATATCAATTGCTTTTATTTGTGCATCAGCATTTATAGTCAATTCATTGTTTGTTTGTGTACTAGTCTTTACTGCATTTACATTTTTTTCTGTTTCAGCATCTATATAAATTTCTTTTTCTCGAATCGTAAATTGTAAATTTGGACTCTTTCCATTGTACTCTAACTGAATATTATTGACTAATTCTATTGTACCTGATAAGTTTGATAAATTTTGCAATATTGTATGAAAATTTTTAATGGTAATATTTTGTTCAATCAATTGATTCCTAAAATCTACTCCTAATACAAAATATATAGCTCCATTTGCATGCCCCCCTGTTAAAGCACCTATATTTCCTGCATAAAGTGTCTTTAACATACCAGGCACTCCAGAATAAGATAAAACAACATCGTTATATTTACATTGCCCTACTTCTACACCAACACTATTTTTATTCACTTTATTTCCATAAATTTTACTATCTATACTTCTATTCGCACCTTGTGAAAAAATGTTGACTGCACCAGAATATCCACTCTTCACTAAATTATTTCCCAAAATATTACACTGAATCATTTCTATAGAAGATGTTTGTTTTGTATCGGTATAAATCAAACCATTTTTTGTACTACCTGAATATGTATTTTGTTTACCAACAATATTTAAGCCAAATAAATGTAAATCACCACTTACTTTTATATAACATGTATTATTTCTTCCAAGTGCAGCAGCATATGTAGCAGATAAGCTATTGGCACCAATGCGAGAACCTTCCACAGTGATATAACTGTCTTTTGTAAAAGTCGGTAAGTTTGTTTCATCTCTACCGCCAGCTAAAATGCTAGTAGAGTAATTATCATAATTTCCTGTATTGGTATTGTAGTAATAATAATGTTTTGTAATTGGATTTCTCGTACCATATGCAGAATTTTGATTTGGAAGAGTATCATAAATTTTAAATGTAGATTCTGTAGAATTGAAGACAAAATTTACATTACCATCTATAGCGTATCCATTTAAGAGCAAATTTATTTTCGTTGCATTACTAAAAGGAATAGGTTTTTTTAAATTCAAAAATACATCACCAGTTAAATAATACCAATATTCACCAGATAAATATTGAAAAGGGATATTGTTATCGTTATAAACGCCATGTAATGCAACCACTTTGTCTGCTACTGGTGTCCCCCAATTTGCAAGAATATGTGCATTGATTTGTTCTTGTTCATCAGCTGTTGTACTAGATTTTGTTTGCCCATTATTTGATGTAACCATTGCTCTTGCAGATTGTGTTACAGATTGCATATTTGTATTTTGCAATGGCAACAATTTCTGCATAAAAGAGAATAAAGCAAATCCTAGAACAAATACAGATAATAGCAATACTGTTTTAAATAAAAGTCTTTTATTTTTTTTCATCTCTATTCCCCTTTATCAAATACTTAAAATATAAAATAAAGCTTTTCTTCTGTAATATCTAAACAGAAAAAAAGCAATTTGGTGACCCCTACGAGAATCGAACTCGTGTTACCACCGTGAAAGGGTGGTGTCTTGACCGCTTGACCAAGGGGCCATAATCAATAATAAATTGTGGTAGCGGCGGTGGGATTCGAACCTACGACCTACCGGGTATGAACCGATCGCTATAACCAACTAAGCTACGCCGCCATTCAACTTTGGTTGCGGGGGCAGGATTTGAACCTACGACCTTCGGGTTATGAGCCCGACGAGCTACCTAGCTGCTCCACCCCGCGATATTCAATTCCGCACTTAACGTTTATTAGTCTACAATATATTTTATATTTTGTCAACTCTTTTATTATATTTTTTTAAAAATATTTGCAAATTATAAAAACTTTTATATAATATTTATATGATTACAAAAAACATAAATACCATTTTGCAAACTGTGCCACAGAAAAATTGCTATAATGAACCAATCACTCTATTGGCCGTTACAAAAAAACAGTCGATTGTAGCAATGCAACAAGCAATAGCTGTCGGTATTACTGCAATTGCTGAAAATACTGTACAAGAATTTCTACAAAAATATGCTCAATTTTATCATACAACTCCTTCTTCTCAGCAGACACAAGAGAATAAACAGACTATCCAATGGCATTTTATTGGTAAATTGCAACGCAATAAAGTCAAATATTTAGTGCATAAAATTGATTTATTACATTCGTTGGATAGTATTACTCTTGCGGAAGAAATTGAAAGACAAGGACAAAAGCACAACTGGTATTGTCCTTCTCTCATACAAGTGAATATTGCCAATGAACAAACAAAAAGTGGTTTTTCTCTACAAGAAGTAGAGAAAAATTATATACAATTAAAGCAATTTAAACATATTCGACTCTGTGGATTGATGGCAATTTTACCCAAAGATGCTCCGCCAAATACACTGATGCAGTATGCAAGACAGATGCGAAAACTTTTAGATAAATTAAAGTTACAAAATAATGATTCTGCCTTTTGTCATTTATCTATGGGGATGTCTAACGACTATACCATCTGCCTTGAAGCAGGAAGCAATATGCTTCGTTTAGGTACTGCTATTTTTGGTAAAAGAGATACTTAAAAATTTTACCTCTACCTATGTCATAGACTTTCAATAAAAATGGAGCTTGATGTAATTTAAAAGCATTAGATTTTTTGCAATAGGAGTTACAAATTTTATTTTAAGTAGAGTAAGCAAAAGGAGCTAGACATGCAAATTTACATTCCAGAAAGTTTACAATATTTAGCAAGTAAACTGAACAATAAATTATATCTTGTAGGTGGTACTGTACGAGATAGTCTTTTAGGATTCAAACAAAGTTATGATTTTGACTTAGCTAGTTCTATTCTAGCGGATGAATTTTGCCGTATTGCTACTGACTGTAATATGCAAATAAAAGCTTTATATAAGCATACAGGGACTGTACAATTTACAGATGGAGAATTTACCTATGAATATACTACCTTTCGAAAAGATAGTTACAGACATGGTGAACATAAGCCCGCTACTGTAACTTTTATAAATGATATTGAACAAGATGCATTGCGTAGAGACTTCAAATGTAATGCTATCTATTATGATATTTCACAAATGGAGCTCTGTGACCCATTAGACGGACAAGTGGATATAAAAAATAAAGTATTGACTACAACAAGAGATGCAGAATCTGTATTTGAAGAAGATGGTTTGCGTTTAATGCGTTTAGCACGGTTTGCTGCCATTTTAGGTTTTGAAGCAGACTTATCTACAATCTTTGCTGCAAAATTTAATGCAGCAAGGATACAAAATATTGCTCCAGAACGCATATTTACAGAACTACAAGCAATTTTACATGCAGATTGCAAGAACAACATTCCCGAAGCTCATTATATTGGATTAAAAATATTGGAAGGGATAGACATCTTTCAATACATTTTACCAGAACTTGCACAGGGAAAAGAGATGATGCAAAACAAAAATTTTCATACACATGACGTGTTGGAGCATTCTTTACGGACTTGTAAATATGCTCATCCATCAGTTCGTCTTGCAGGCTTATTGCATGATGTTGGCAAACCCAAACAAAAGTTAGAAACAGGCAAATTTCATGGACATGACCAAGTAGGAGAAAAATTAGTTGTAGAAATTCTTACAAGGCTAAAAGCACCAAACACTATAGTGGAAGAGTGTAGACAATTGACAGCGATGCATATGTTTGACTTAGAAGGTAATTTATCAATTGAAATACTTCGTAAATTTTTTGTAGAACATTATCTACTATTGCAAAAACTATTTTATCTACGACAAGCTGATTTTTCTGCTGGAAAAGATGATTTATCCATTTGCCCTACTGTCTTAAAATGGCAAAGCATTTTGCAAGAAATGCAAATGGAAGGTGTTCCCTTTTCTTTAAAAGAATTGCAAATCGACGGCAATTTATTAAAACCATTTGTAAAGGATAGAAAAGATATTGGTATACTTTTAAATAAATTGCTTACTTTTTGCACTTCAAATGGTAGACGCAATACCACAGAACAACTTTTACAACAAGCAAAAATTTTTGCAAAAAGTTTATAATTATAGTACAAATTTATAAAAGGCAAATCGGCATTTACTTTAAAAAAGTAAATGCCGATTTGCCTTAAAATATTAGACAGAATAATTAAGAATAGCAGATACAACAATTGATTCAACTGTATTATCTGATTTATTTGCAAAAATAGTACTGAGAACTATAATTAGTGTTAAAAATCCAAAAAGACCTACAATGACTACACATGCCCAAATATTTTTGGTTATAAACCACAATATAATTGCCCCCACTATTGCTAAAATTGCAATACCTATATATAAGCATAAAAATCCTACACCCATTTTTTACTCCTAATACCTTTTCATTTATAAAAATACTTTTACCACTTCAAACTCTTTCTTGAAAGAGTATACAAGCAGAATATTCAATATTTATTTTTGATATACAGTATCTACTATATTTAAAGAACATTATAACCATTTTTTAAAATATTCTTACAAATATTTTTCTATGTTTGTATTATGCTTGTATTGGTTATCTTGTTTCTTCTCAACAGTATATTTGTTTCTCTACCTTTATACACATAGAGCAAAATTATCATGATGAAACTTTTGCGTTGCCAATGCTTGTCCTACTGCATACATATCCCTTTATTTTTATATGCAAATAAGGCATATATATTATATGCCTTATCGCATAATATGCAATTATAAATTTTTATCTCTTGAATCAATTATAGTATATTACTTTGATTACATACTTTCATGAATTGTTCTAGAAATAACATCATCTTGTTGTTCTTTTGTCAACTTGTTGAAGTTTACAGCATAACCAGATACACGTACTGTAAGTTGTGGATATTTTTCTGGATGAGCTTGTGCATCTAATAAAGTAGCTCTATCAAATACATTTACATTTAAATGATGTCCATTTTCACTAATATATCCATCTAATAAGTTTACTAAGTTATCAATTTGATTTTGATTTGTTGTGTTTTTCATAATTTTATATTCTCCTTATATTGAATTATTTATTTTCCTAATGACCCTTTGGTTACTGAAAAGGTATTTGAAATACCATCTTTAGCATATGCAAAAGGTAATTTGGCAACTGATTCTAATGAAGCAACCGCACCATGTGAGTCCCGTCCATGCATTGGATTTGCTCCAGGAGCTAAAGGTTCTCCCATTCTTCTACCATCAGGCGTGTTTCCTGTATTTTTACCATACACTACATTTGATGTTATTGTTAGCACAGACATACTTGCAATACTATTACGATATGGTTTATGTTTTCTAATCTTATTCATAAAGGTCTTTACAAGCCATACTGCAATATCATCTACTCTATCATCATTATTTCCGTATTTTGGATAGTCACCTACTGTTTTAAAGTCAACGACAATGCCATGTTCATTCCGAATTGGATACACTTTAGCATACTTAATTGCAGACAATGAATCCGTTGCACAAGATAGTCCTGCTATACCTGTCGCAAAAAATCTGCGTACTTCCGTATCATGTAGCGCCATCTCAAGTGCTTCATAGCTATATTTATCATGCATATAATGAATTACATTTAATGTATTTACATAAAGTTCAGCAAGCCATTCCATCATTTGCTCATATTTTGCAATTACTTCTTCATACTTAAGCGCATCCTCTCCTTGAATTCCTTCAAATTGAGGGGATACTTGTAATGGTTTACCAGTAGCTTTATCTAAATGAATTTCATCTTTACCACCATTGATTGCATAAAGCAAACATTTTGCAAGATTTGCCCTAGCTCCAAAGAATTGCATATCTTTACCCACACGCATACTACTTACACAACAAGCAATCGTGTAGTCATCCCCCATATCTGGACGCATTAAATCATCGCTTTCATATTGAATTGCTGAAGTTTCAATAGATATTTTTGCACAGAATCGTTTAAAGCTCTTAGGGAGTTGTTTTGACCAAAGCACTGTTAGATTTGGTTCTGGCGCTGGACCTAAGTTGATAAGTGTATGTAACACTCTAAATGAGGTTTTTGTAACCAATGGACGACCATCAATACCTACACCACCAATAGACTCAGTTACCCAAGTAGGATCTCCTGAGAACAATTCATTGTATTCCTTAACACGCATGAACTTCACAATTCTAAGCTTCATAATAAAATGGTCAATATATTCTTGTGCTTGTTTTTCAGTCAAAATACCTTTTTGCATGTCTCTTTCAATATAGATGTCTAAGAAGGTTGAAGTTCTACCTATAGACATTGCTGCACCATTTTGCTCTTTAATTGCTCCTAGATATGCAAAGTACAACCATTGAATTGCCTCTTTTGCTGTGCCAGCTGGACGCGAGATATCAAATCCATATTCTGCCGCCATAACTTTTAAATTTTTCAGAGCTCTAATTTGTTCTGATAACTCTTCTCTATCTCTAATTTTTTCAGGGTCCATTGCTCCCGCCAATAGACTCTTATCAAATTCCTTTTGCTGAATTAAATAATCTACACCATATAGCGCAACACGTCTATAATCCCCAATAATTCTACCACGACCATATGTATCTGGCAAACCTGTTAAAATATGAGATTTTCTCGCTAATAACATTTCTGGAGTATAGGCATCATATACACCATCATTATGTGTTTTACGATATTTTGTAAATATTTCCTTCGTTTTAGGGTCAATCTCATAGCCGTACATCTTTAAGGCACTTTCTGCCATTTTAATTCCACCAAATGGTTGCAATGAACGCTTGAATGGTTCATCTGTTTGAATTCCCACAATCGTTTCAAGTTCTTTATTGAGATATCCTGCCTTATGACTAATTAAAGTTGAAGGTACAATAGTATCTGCTTTTAAAACACCACCAGCTTCCCTTTCCTTTTTTGTAAGGTCCATTATTTGTTCCCATAATTTTTCTGTTGCTTTTGTTGGCCCTTCTAAAAAACTATCATCCCCTTCATAAAGTGTAAAGTTTTTTTGGATAAAGTCACGCACATCAACTTCGTCATTTGACCAGTTACCAGGTTCAAAACCTTCCCATTCTTTAAAAAATTGCATATAAATACACTCCTTATTATTTCTTTTGATATTGATTCTGGATTGTACACATATTTTTTGGACTTCTTATTTGTTTTACACGAACTACATATGTATTACTACTTATTATAGCTCTTTTGATGTTCTTCTATTTTTGTCTCTACCCAAATTGTGAAAATTTCTTCCGGTTGATATCCTGCACATTGTCCAACTAAAATATCGCCATTCAGTAATAGAACAGTTGGTACTTTTGTTATCGTATACTTTTCAATTTCTTCTTTCGTTAAATTGGAGATATCTACGCGTTGCATATCAATATGCAAATTTTTTGCTACATTTGTAACAACTGGTAACATAGCAAAACAATTTGCACAAGATTCTCCAAATACTTCTACAAGACAGTAACTTCCCATATTGTAACCTCTCAAACTTATAATACCTTTTTATTTCTTGCATCAAACCTGTCTACACCTAAAATCTCCTTTGCCATTTTTACACTTTCTACCGATGGCGCTTGCACACCTTTTAAAGGATATGACAAATTTAACGACTGATATTTCACAACACCCATAGTGTGATATGGCAGTACTTCAATTTTAGTTACCGTCTTTAAATTATCTATAAAGTTTCTCGTTTGCTGTAAATACATTTCACCATCTGTATACCCCGGAACAAGCACATAACGAATCCACATCTCTTTCTTATTTTCACTTAAAAACTGTGCAAAATTTAAAGTATGTTGATTGCTTTGACCTGTCAATTTTTTACACTCTTCATCATCAATATGCTTGATATCCAATAAAAATAAATCAGTTAAATCAAGCAACTTTTTATGCTTACTAAGGCTTTCTGCGTTTTCTTTTATAAAAGTAAAACCACAAGTATCAACAGCACAATGTACATTTTTTGCCTTTAAAAGACGAAAAAGTTCCAAAATGAAATCAATTTGTAAAAGCGGTTCTCCGCCAGTTACAGTAACACCACCCCTACTTCCCCAATAATTTCGATAACGCAAGGCATCTTTTGCTACTTGTTGTGGAGTATAAATTTTTTCAGCGGGATAATTCTCTACATGAGCTATCTCCCAAGTATCAGGGTTATGACAGTAAAGACATCTTAATTTGCATCCTTGCATGAAGATAACAAACCGGACGCCTGGTCCATCAACAGTTCCAAATGACTCAAAAGAATGTATTTTTCCGTCCATAAAAACTCCCAAAATTCTTCTATAATTCTATTATATACTATTTCAAAAAAAAGACAAGTATTTTATCCACATTTATACAATAATTTTTACTTTAACTGTATCGGTATAAATTTATATCTCTATATTTCTATATGTATATTCTAAAAAATAGATTTTATACTATAATATATGCAGCATCCCTATAAAAAATTATTGACGCATTGCTCCTTTTTGATAAATAATGTCTATAGACTTATAATTTTAATAACGATTACTGATATCAACTGCAAAAAAAATTCTATCTCTACAAAAACATAGGCATTATTAAATAAAATTTCTATTCTTGCTATCCTTTAAAAAATATGCTATACTATATAATATGAAAAAAGATATTAAAATTTTAATTGCAATACATAAACCTATATCCTTACCTCATTGTCAACAATTTTATGGTATACAAGTCGGACAAAATTTTAACCCCACTGGCTTAGATACAGATTCTAATATATATTATACAGATAGAGAGAGTAAAGATAATATCAGTGATAAAAATTGGTTTTATTGTGAGCTTACAGCACAGTATTATGCTTATAAACATTTAACTGCAGATTATTTTGGATGTATGCACTATCGTCGTTTTTTTTCGTTTATAGATATCCAACCGAAACATAGTTATACAGGTCTACTCATTGAAAAGAAAAGAACAAACGAAAAGCTAGATAAATACAAGATAAATAGCAGCACTATGCAATCTGTTATTGAACAATATGATATCATAGTGCCAAAACCTTTTTATTATTCTATGAATTTATATCAGCATTTTGGCATGAATCATAATATTAAGGCATTGAATATTACTTTAAAAATTTTATATCAAAAATACCCACATATGTGGAAAGATACTAAGACATACTTAAAGCAAGATTATGGCTATTTTTGCAATATGTTTATTATGAAAGAAAGTATTTTTAAGGAATACTCTGCATGGTTATTTGATATTTTATTTACTTTTGAAAAAGAACTTGAAAAAGAAAATGGACAACCATTGAAAGATTTTGCAAGCAACGCACGACTTGGCGGATATATAGCAGAATTACTTTGTGGAATTTACATCAATGCTTTAATAAAAAAAAATAAGTTAAAAATATTACAATTGCCTATAGTATATTTTGACAAAAAATATTCTTTAAAGAAAAAATTAGCTGGAATAGCCTTCCCTGTACACTCAAAAAGACGCAAATTTTTAGACAACTATATACACAAGCGCATAATAAAAAAAAGAAAAAACAAAAATAAATATTTTTAAAATTAGCAGTTTAAATAGAGTTTTATATCAAGATGCATTTTAATATTTAGATTGAATAAAATAGAGGAATAGAATATTTCTCTATTTTATTCTGTATTTTCACACACACAGACCATAATTATAATAGAACTGTATAGCCTATCTCAACCTACTATAAATTATAAAAAAATTAAATTTTTTAGTAGACAAATTATATTCAGAACAATAGATAACAAACAACTATTACATATTTTAATGGACAACAAGATAAAATTTATATACTAAGATATTCCACTGACGACAATTCATTTGATTGTTATTCTGCATGGGATATCTTATCTATATATAGTTATACTCCTACTTCGGATAGCATTATTTTACCCTTTATATACCATATATAAGTGGATATTAAAAAAGAGAGTAGAATGTATCTACTCTCTTTTCTTTTTTATACTGGTAAGAATGTTGGTATTTACCACTTTCTCTATAGCATTTGTTTTAACACCAAATAGAATTTAGATAAGCAAATCGAACTCTTAACCAATCTTTTAAAAATGTTGCAGCTTCCTCTTGCGTCTCACATTTCCAACTTGCCTTAGGGTCTATTCCAATATAAAGGTCATCCCACATTGCAGTGTCATTTCTATTGTCATTATTTTTATTTTTATCATATTGTACTTTAATATTTGCACCTATATTTTGCCACTTATCAAAATTTTTCTTATATGCATCTTTATACATTCTTGCACAATCATCTATATATTGTACAAGTTTTTCTTGTACTTGATGCGCTTTTGCATCTTGCCATTTTATTTTTATATGTTCTTGAATCCAATGTAATTTATAGAATAATACAAGCCATGGATTGTTAGATTTTGCAGCATAAATATCTATTGGACTTATTGGATTGCCATAATTATCAGTTTTACGCATACCAAAAGAGACATCAAAATCCCATGGTGCTTGAAAGCGTAGCTTTCCATCACCCGTTGGACTTAAATCTATACTCATATAAAAGCTAGAGTTAGCAATATCTAAGTCACAGACAACTTCTTGTAAGATATAAACTGCTACTGCAGAATCTAAGTCTACTACATTACCTACTGCACTAACAGCATCATGAATTTTCTCTGATTTTACTATCTCTGTTTTATTTGCATTAAACTCATAGTATTCATTTTGAACAATTGCTCTATAACAAATGGTATAGAGATTATCTAAATATTTTGCAATAAAATCGTGTTGTTCTTTACTATAAATTTTACTTTTAATAGTATACTCATTTAGTGCATAATTCATAATATTTGCGTTAGGTCTACCATATGGTGGTAAAGGAGCTCTATTATTATAACTAATTATAAAGCTTTCTGGTTCAAATTCTGCATAGCAATCAAATTCAAGTAGATATCCAATATCTGTTCCTGTATAATTCGCTTCAGGCTTGTTGATATTTACGCGCTCGCTTGCCACTTCATTTTGTTCTACTAATAAGTATATACCCCAATACTCATTATTTAAATAAACTTCTACAGTTCTAAAATCACTTGCATAAAGTCCAATTTCTTTATAAAAAAGTTGCCCCAAATACAATCCTACATTATTGCGTAGTAGAGATGGGTCTCTCCAATCTGCAAGAAGAACCCAATCTTTTGATTTAAAATTGTTATTTAAGCCCAACATTGATTGTTTTGAATCAAATTTAATCCGGAAAGGTTTTTTATCATATATAGTTGTTGTATTCCCACGCACTTTCACTTGTGCCCCTACATCTGTTTTTGTATCTGTTGCATCACAATTTGTAATAGATACTGTTGCTTTTTGATATGGAAATTCTTGCTTTTTGAAACCATCTGCAGTAAATATATCTTTACGCTCTGTTGCAAATGTATTATTACCATCTAGTGTATTTATACGAATTTCTGGTAAAGTAGCGCTTAAGTGTGGTTGATAACTATATGGCCCAGTTGGTTTATTTGCATTATTGTTATCATTTGGTGGCGTTGGCTGCATAATTCCATTGTCATTCGCACTATTGTTGTTGCCTGTTCCTCCACAAGCAGTAAGCATTGTCATGCCAAATAATAAACATAAAACAATTAAAATAGCCATACACTTTTTTAAAGATTTTTTCATACTCGTTCTTCTTCTCCTAAAATATACTTTATTTTACATTATATTCTTCTATATTTAATAGTATATATCCTTTTTTCAAGATTTTTTTATACGCGCTTCTCCTCTAAAATATATTTTATTTTATATTATATTCTTCTATTTTCAAATAGTATATATCCTTAAAAATTCGTTATTCACATCATAAAATACTGTTTGATAAAATATAATTTTAGTATATCACTTTATCAATAGAATGTCAATTTTATTTTACTTGAAAGATATACACACATTATATATTATATTACTTATTATAGCATTAAAAAATAAAAAACAATGTGAAAAATACATTGTTTTTTCGCTAACTTCTATATTTTTTTATTTCTTTGCACATGAAAACAAACAATAATTTATCTTTCATTTTTGTAATTATCTTTGCATTTTTATTCTTACAAGGAATAACTTTATAGCATTTGCAAAGCTATTTAAAATAATCTCACTGCCTTATTGGCAATGAGATTATAATATAACCTATACTAATGAATATTTATTATACCATATATAATTAGTGTTCCTTCATTGACTATATTGCCTCTCATACTTGGCCCAGAGTAATACTGATTTTCATACTGAATTCTATAGTAAAAGTACCATAATTTACTTCTAGCACAGTATTATTATGTTTAAGGTTCCAAAAGTTTCACTTAAATAATAATTCCCTCATCTGTATTCATCTCATTCGATGCAAAAGCAATACCTACAACTTTTATATTTATATCTTTCTGTCATGTTGGCATTTTGGTTACATCTATTCCTGAAAGTTTTGTCGTTGCATAACTTGTATATCCTTTTCAATAAAACCATTTTTCAACTCTCTGCATTGATTCTCTCTTGGATTGCTCCAATCTTATAATAGTTTTATATTTATTTCCTCTTGTTCTTCATTTGTCACAGCTGTTATGTTTATTGTATTTTCAATAGTTATCTTTGCAATACTGGTATTCTTGTATAATACACAATTGTATCTTAATCAATAGTTTGCATAATATTGAGTAAATTTTCATAACTATCTACCACACCATAACGCACATTATTGGCAAGCTCTAATGTATTAAATAATTTTTCGACACACTCAGTTTTGGCTTTTTCTATCCCTCTAAGCTGCATTTTCTCCATAGAACCTTTTGTTTCTGCCACAAAAAATATATGCTTTACACCGCTATTATCATTGAATGCGATTGCCCAGTCTGGTGAATAGTTCCCAACTGGTGTTGGTATTTGAAAGCTCCTTGGCAACTTTGCATATACACAAACTTCATTGCCTTCCATATCCAAATCTTCTACAAACTTTCTTTCAATACTCTTTTCTGCCATACCATCTGTTACTACATAATCTTGTATTGCTTTTTTTGCTTTAAAAGCAGTTGTTATATCTATTTTTGATGGATTTGTTGTAAATATATTACTATCATATTCGCCATGTATTTTGTCATAACGAATATGCTCGACAATTGTGGCTGCCTTTTGTTCATTGACAATTTTACAAACTTTTGCAATAAATTCCTCTGGATTTACTCTATATAAATCAAACTTATTTTTGTCAATCCCCCGCAAAATTTGTACAACTGTCTTTCTTGTGAGTTTCGTCCCGTCACTTATCTTGCCTATCAAATCATATTTTGTAGAATTAGATAATATGCCTTTTAAGTGCTCCGTTCTAGTACTACCGGTATAAAAAGATGTACCACTACCAACTTGTTCTACATTGATGGCTTTCTTCTGTTCTCCTATTGTAACTGTATATTTTAACTGTGTAACAAATAAAGATTCATTTATCTCTGCAACAGATTTATCTATCAATTCTTTACTATCAAATTCTACTGTATAGGTATATTTATGATTGATTTGTTTCCATAGAGCTTGAAATTTCTTTTTATGAAAGTTCTCATTCAATGGATTTGGTTGTAACACAACTTTATTTGCATCTACAATCATCTCGTTTAGTATACTCTTATCAAAAATACCTTGCACTAGTTTATGAATACTTTCTGTATATGGAGCTAATATATCAGGCATTGCTTTTAAACAATTTTTTGCTTTGTCCTCAAAATATTTATCCGTCAATCTATTTTCTTTATCTATATATCCACTAAATCGTAAATAGCTCTGTATATCACTTGCCATATCTTTATCAACTAACTTACCATCTAACAATGATTTACCCATAAAGTATTCAAGTGTAGCTTTTGTTGGTCTATCTGCAAGATTTGCTTGAATATCTTTTTGGATATCCTCCACAAAATTTTTATAACTATCAGATGCAATAACAGTTAAACAATTTAGTTCTAAAAAAGTAGCTCTATCTTTACAATACTCTAAATCCATTCTTTCGCCAAATTGATTGACTGCTATTCTTAACCCCCGACCAACTTCCTGCCGTTTTGCAATACCACTCTCTCCACCTTGCTTTAATGCACAAATTTGAAAGATATTCGGGTTATCCCACCCCTCTCGTAGTGCAGAGTGTGAAAAAATAAATCGTGTTGGTTCTTCAAAAGTTAGCAAGCGTTCTTTATTTTTTAGAATAAGGTCATATGCAGCAATATCATCTGAACCTGTTTCTTTATTATCTTTAGAATCGGTTTCTCGCCCTGTATTTTTATCTATGGAAAAATATCCATTATGTGTATTTTCAACAGCAATACTCCTCAAATAATTGGTATAGGGAGTATCCTGTTGTATGTAATTTTTTAAGATATTTTTGTATTCTTCTTCAAATATTTTTGCATAAATGCCCTTTGTATCTGGTTGAGAATAATCTCTATAATTTTTGACTGCATCTATAAAAAAGAGGGATAGACATTTGATGCCTGCATTAAATAAACTTTCTTCCTTTTCAAAGTGAGATTGAATTGTCTCTCTTATCTGTATTCTGCGCTTGTATTCTTCTGAGATATCGCCACATACTTCCCCCACTTGCAAAACTTCACCGTTTAAAAATGTGATTGACTTGCTATATGGATTGATATCTTCTATTTTATATCCGTCCTTATACTGTTCCATTTCTTTGGATAAGGGATATAAATTGTCTCCAACTTTGAGGAGTCGCATCTCTCTATTGATAGATTTATTATATTTGATTTCGAACTCTAACCTTGCCATTGGTGGATTTTTCTCATCTCGTTTTATCTCTTGTAGATATAAATAACCGTCAGTGCCTCGTAAATTTTTAACCTCAAAACCCTTTACTTGTATTTTTTTTACAAGACTTTGATTATATGCATCAAGTGCGTCAAGAGCATATACGAGATTATGTTCTTTTTTATGCGTTGCCGAAAAATTCATGCTAAACAATGGATTAAATTTTACAAGTCCTGCTTGCGTCTCCTTGCCGCCAAGTTTTTGCGGTTCGTCCAAAATTAAAATTGGTCGTGTTTTAGATATAACATCAATAGGTTTACGAGATTGAAACGCATCTAATTCATTATATATCCGTTTTGCGTCCACTTTTTTTGAATTAAAAGCTTGATTGTTAATTATCATAACTTGAATATTACTAGAACTAGCAAAACTATCCAGTTCTCCTAATCTTTTGCTATTGTAAATAAAGTAATTTGCCTTTTTACCGTACTGCTCCATAAAGTGTTCTTTCGTTATCTCAAAAGATTTTTTGACACCTTCACGAATAGCAACACTTGGTACAACTATAATAAATTTACTCCAACCATACATTTTATTGAGTTCAAAAATTGTCTTAATATAGACATATGTTTTACCTGTTCCAGTTTCCATTTCAATATCAAGTGTACATCTACCTAAACCATGTATAAGTTTGTCTGATACCTTATATTGATTCTCTCTTTGGACGTTTTTAATATTCTCTAAAATGCGAGCCTCATCAAGCAATAATTTTGCATTTTCAAAACCGTCATCATCTGCATTAAAGCCGGTAAATACATTGCCTTGTATATTGTCTGAAAATTGTTTTATACCTAAATCTCGAGTATAGCGTACCACATCTAAATAGGGTTGTCCTTCAAAAACTTTGCAGATATTTTTCACTGCATTTGTTTGATATTCCTGTGTTTTAAACTTGAATTTCATAGATTTTCTTTCCTCTATTTTACTTTATAAAACTTTTCTAATTGTATTTGGTGCGTAGCTTTTGAAGAGTTGTTCAAAGTTGA
>CAJULO010000005.1 GCA_910586945.1 uncultured Christensenellaceae bacterium | reverse complement strand
TTTCATGATTTTATTAAAAGATTTAAATTCTATCTATATTCTTTTTCCTGTTTTTTGATGCTTATTTATTCTCTTATTTTTTTATTCTTTTTCTACTTTTATTTTTGTTTCTTATATTCAGTACTTAAACTATTTTAGCATAACAATACTCTAGCGATTAAATATTTGTCTAAATATCTTTTTTCCTTGCAAAAAAGATATAACAATAGAATTTTATATTGATGAAAATTACTACAAATCACTATCTTATAAATTTAAGAATTTTATATTTAACATATAAATGAGATTGTAGTAAAGTCAAATGTACAAATAGAAAACCTAAAATAAAAACTTAAAATAATTATTATAATTTTATATATTTTGAAATTATCAAGGGAGAATAAAGTGGTAGAGATACAATTATTTAAACTAAGAGATAAAATAAAAGAATGAAAGGCATCCTGTGCAAAATTTAAAAAAACTTATAGATATTATTAAAAAATATCTCCATATTTTTTGTTATAAGATTTTTGGTAAGTGTATATAAGAATTAATGTAGATAGAATGAATTTTATTAAAATGTATGAAAATAATTCTCCTACTATTTTTAGTATAAAAGAAATTTAAGTGGAAATATTATCAATCAAATACTTATTATTTAAATTGGTTAAAGAGCATAAATGATTTTCCTTCAAACTAATTGTTATTAAAAGCTAAGCCAGGAACCCCAATAAAATAGATTAGTCGATATCGTATATTATTTGTATAGCAAATGATTTTAGCAAATATGATTCTGAAGCAATTCGAGAAACGACAAGTAACGTTTCTTTAATCCGCTAAAAAAATATGATATCTTATTATTTAAATTAGTGAATAGCAATACATATTATTTAAATAGAAACAAAATAAAATCTTAGTACAATCAGTCAATTCTATAATAGAAAGGGAGAATAAAAAGATAGTAATTCAATGTTAACACCACGATACAAATTGTTTCTAAAAAATTAAAAAATATTTTTATGAAATGAAGGAAAATGTTTTATCTCTAGGAGATGATGTTATAGAAGCAGAATATAATTACTATTTGGAACTTAAGAAGTTTTGTAGATGGGCTTAAATGTTACAAATATAAGGCATTTACGATGTGAGAATTTAGAATTTGTGGTTTATAATGATGACATTTTCTATGCAATGAGGAATTAAAAAAGCTAATAATAAAAAATCATATATAAATAGTATTTTGACTAGAGCGGAATGGAATCAATTTAAAAAAGAATAATACAATCTTTACATCTACATTACAAATATAAAAAGTGATTTTTTGATAAATTTAGACAAAAAGAACTTTTATAAAGTACATAAAAAAATAGTTGACATATTCAATAAAATATGATATCATTAAAAAGATGTGTAGTAGGGTTGAGATATAAAGTTACTTAAATTCAAGCAACAGTACTAGCATATAGGTAAATTGTTGCATTTTCTGAATAGATAATTTATATTGACAACTGTGGAAACATTTAGATTTCTGCGACTAACAAGGGGAACCATTCAAAAAAGATTGAATGGGTGTTTATTTTTCTCTAAACCCCTTTGATACACACGGATAGGTTGTTACAGAAAAACCATTTCCAAAAAATAAGTTAGTATAAAAAGGAGGAAAAAATGCCAGGTCAAAAAATCAGAATTAAACTTGCTGCTTATGAACATGAACTTGTGGATATTGCAGTAAAACGTATTGTTGAAACAATGCAAAAGGCAGGTGCTAAAATTAGTGGGCCAATCCCTCTCCCAACAGAAAAGGAAATTGTTACTATTTTGAGAGCTCCACATAAGTATAAAGATAGCAGAGAACAATTTGAAATTCGTACACACAAGCGTATTATTGATATTTATACAACGAATGCAAAATTGCTTGATAGTGTTCATTTACCAGCAGGGGTAGATATAAAAACAAAGATTACAAAATAACAAAAGGAGTGAACTTTATCTATGAATAAAGCAATCATTGGCAGAAAAGTTGGAATGACACAACTTTTTACTGCAGAAGGGAAGGTAATTCCTGTAACCGTTATTGAGGCAGGGCCATGTCCAGTTGTTCAAATAAAAACATTGGAAAAAGATGGCTACCAAGCGATTAAATTAGGTTTTTTAGAAAGTTCTGAAAAAAGATTGAATAAACCTGATAACGGTCAATTTAAAAAGGCAGGCGTAAAACCACAAAGGGTTTTAAGGGAATTCCGCTTGCAAGACATGTCTAGCTATGAAGTGGGTGGCATGGTTACTGTAGAAAGTTTTAAAGTTGGCGAAAAAATTGATGTAGTAGGGATATCTAAAGGGCATGGATTTTCCGGTGTAATCAAGCGTTGGAATCAACATCGTCTGAAGGAAACGCACGGTGTGGGGCCTGTGCATAGAGAAGTTGGGTCTATGGGTGCCAACTCAACACCAAGTCGTGTGTTTAAGCAAAAACATATGCCAGGGCAATTTGGAAATGAGAGAGTAACAGTGCAAAATCTAGAAATTGTAAAAGTCGATGTGGCGCGCAATGTGTTATTGGTAAAGGGAGCAATCCCAGGGTCAAAAGGTGGCATTGTGACGGTTGCAGATAGCGTGAAAAGTAAATAAAGGAGGGTATGCATATGCCAAACATTAAAGTGTATGATATGAGGGGCAAGACTGTTGGAGAAATGGAACTGTCAGAAAAGATATTTGGTGCAGAATTTAATGAACCACTTGTGCATCAAGCGGTTGTTACCCGCCTTGCAAATGAAAGACAGGGAACAAAGGGTTCTCTAACAAGAACGGAAGTTCGTGGTGGGGGGATAAAACCTTGGCGTCAAAAGGGAACTGGTCGTGCAAGACAAGGTTCAATTCGTGCTCCACAATGGATTAAAGGTGGTGTAGTATTTGCTCCAAAAAGTAGAGATTTTTCTAAAAAGATGAATATTACAGCAAAGAGAAATGCGTTGTTTTCAGCGATTTCAAAGAAGTTTGCTGATGGCGAAATGCTTGTTGTTGACAAATTAGTGCTAGAACAAGCAAAAACAAAAGAAATGGTGCAATTCTTACAAGCATTAAATTTAGATAAGCGTACACTGCTTGTCATGGACAACCAAGATCAGAATGTCATTTTAGCAAGTCGTAATATACAAAAATTACAAACACTACCAGTGGCGCAAATCAGCACATATGAGGTGGTTGCAAATCAAAAAATAGTACTTACAAAGGGTGCTGTTGAAAAAATGCAGGAGGTGTATGAGGGATAATGAGGGCGGAAGATATCATAATTAGGCCAATCTTGACTGAAAAGGCATACGACGGTATAGCGAGTATGAAATACACTTTCAAAGTTGCTAAAAATGCAAATAAAACAGAAATTAAGCTTGCAATTGAACAACTTTTTGATGTAAAGGTTGAAAGGGTAAATACAATGCTTGTCTATGGTAAATTGAAAAGAATGGGGAAACATGAAGGAAGAACTTCTACCTATAAAAAAGCAATTGTACAGTTGAAGGCGTCAAGCAAGCCAATCGAATTCTTTAATAGCTTAGCTTAATTTGTTGCTTCGTAAGAAGTAGACTTAGTGGATGCAAAATCTTTAAAACTAAAAATACTTTTACGGCAAATAGGGAAAAGCTTATTTAAATTAGAGCTTATCTAAATAGCTCTCAATTATAGATTATAAGTGTGAAAGCACTTGATAAAATTTTGGAGGAAGTATAAAAAATGGCAATCAAACGCTATAAACCCACCTCACCTGCTCGCCGTTTCATGACGGTATCTGCGTTTAATGAAATTACAACAACAAAGCCTGAAAAATCGCTTTTAGAGGACCAACGCAAGACGGGTGGTAGAAACAATACAGGTAGAATAACTGTACGTCATATCGGTGGCGGAAATCGTCGTAAATACAGAATAATTGACTTCAAAAGGAATAATAAAGATGATATTCCAGCAAGGGTTGTGAGTATTGAATATGACCCAAACCGTTCAGCACATATTGCGCTCTTGCAGTATGCTGATGGTGAAAAAAGATATATTCTAGCACCGGTTGGTTTGAATGTAGGGGATAAAGTTTTAAATGGTATACATGCAGATATAAAGGTGGGAAATTGTTTACCATTTACACATATTCCAGTAGGGACAACAGTGCATAACATAGAAATGAAGCCAAATAAAGGTGGGCAAATTGCAAGAGCTGCCGGTATATCTGCACAGCTTATGGCAAAAGAAGGAAATTATGCAACTTTAAAAATGCCAAGTGGTGAAATGCGTTTAATACCAATAGCATGTCGTGCAACTATTGGGCAAGTTGGGAATGTGGAGCATGAAATTATTCGCGTCGGCAAGGCAGGTAAAACACGTCATATGGGTATTCGTCCAACAGTTCGTGGTTCTGTAATGAATCCAAACGATCACCCTCACGGTGGTGGTGAAGGGAAATCACCAATTGGGCATGCTGCTCCTATGACGCCATGGGGTAAACCAGCTCTTGGTTACAAGACTAGAAAGAAAAAGAATATTACAAGCAAGTTTATTTTAAAGCGTATCAATTAAAAGGAGTGCATTACTATGAGCAGAAGTGTTAAAAAAGGGCCTTATGTTGAGCCTCGTCTTATGCAAAGAATTGAGGCGCTCAATACGGCAAATGAAAAGAAAATCTTAAAAACATGGTCTCGTGCGTCTACAATCTTTCCACAAATGGTTGGACATACAATTGCAGTACATGATGGTAAAAAACATGTTCCAGTGTATATCACCGAAGATATGGTAGGTTGCAAATTGGGTGAATTTGCGCCAACTAGAACCTTTAAAGGTCATGCGGGCGGAAAAACAACGAAAAAATAAGGAGGGGCAAAATGGCTACAAATACGCGTGAAAAAACAAAAAGAATAGCAGAAAATAAAGACCGCCGTCCTTATGCAACGGCAAGACATATTAGAATGTCACCATATAAAGTACGCCGTACACTTGCCCTTATTAGAGGTAAAAGTGTACAAGAAGCACAGGCGATTTTAGAATATGCAACAATAATTTCATCAGAACCTGTTCTAAAAGTGTTAAAGTCCGCAACAGCAAACGCAGAACATAACATGGGTATGCATAGAGATGAGTTATTCGTTAGCGAAGCTTTTGTCGATCAAGGTCCATCTTTAAAGAGAATGCAACCTGTAAGCAAGGGTAGAGCACATGCAATTTTAAAAAGAACAAGCCATATAACAGTTATTCTTGATAAGAAGGAGAGCAACTAATGGGACAAAAAGTTAATCCGCATGGTCTACGCGTCGGAATTATTAAAGATTGGGATACTACATGGTATGCTGATAAAAAAGATTTCGGCAAAAATATTAAAGAAGATTATGAAATTAGAAAATTCATAAAGAACAAATATTATGCTGCGGCAATTAGTAAAATTACCATTGAGCGTGCAGCAAATAGAATTACAGTAACTGTATTTACTGGTAAACCAGGGGTTTTGATTGGTAAGGCAGGAGCAGAGATAGAAGTCATTAAATCTGATTTAGTGAAATTGGCAAAAGGCAAAGTCATAATATTAAATATTACTGAAGTAAAAAAAGTGGATTCTGATGCACAACTTGTAGCGGAAAGTGTTGCGTTACAACTTGAAAAGAGAAGTTCATTCCGCAGAACAATGAAGCAAGCGATTGGCAGAGCAATGCGCAGTGGAGTGAAGGGCGTAAAAATGATGGTGAGTGGTCGTCTCGATGGGGCAGAAATTGCTAGAAGCGAGCAATACCATGAAGGGTCAATCCCATTGCAAACACTTCGTGCTGATATTGACTATGGCTTTGCGGAAGCACATACAACATTTGGTATCATTGGCGTAAAGGTTTGGATTTACAAAGGTGAAGTGTTGCAAGGTAAAGTAAAGGAAGGAGGAAACGAGTAATATGTTGATTCCTAAAAGAGTTAAAAGAAGAAAACAACATCGTGGAAAGATTAAAGGACAGGCACATAAAGGAGATCAAGTGGCATACGGACAATATGGTCTTGTAGCAGCTACTCCTGCAAGAATTACCTCTCGTCAAATTGAAGCTGCACGTATTGCTATGACAAGATTCATTAAAAGAGGCGGTAAAGTTTGGATTGATATATTTCCACATAAACCAATTACAAAACACCCTGCAGAATCAAGAATGGGTTCAGGTAAAGGGGCAGTTGAATACTGGGTGGCAGAAGTAAAAGCTGGTCGCGTTATGTTTGAAATGTCAGGTGTTGCTGAAGAGGTTGCGAGAGAGGCGTTCCGTCTAGCGGGACATAAGTTGCCAGTAAAAGTAAAATTTATGCTTAAAGGACAGCCAAATCCAGTAACAGGTGCAGTGGTTGAAAATGTACTTGAAGGAGGGGTTGAACATGCGTAGCAGTGAAATTCATGCAATGACTGATGCAGAACTTTCAAATAAGTTGGGTGAATTGAAAACAGAATTATTTAATTTACGCTTTCGTCATGCTTCTGGTCAACTAGAAAATCCGATGTCCATAGTGCGTTGCAAGAAAGATATTGCAAGAGTGAATACCATTATTCGTGAAAGACAAATAAAGGCAAAGGGTTAAAAGGTAGGTACAAGTCATGGAAAGGAATTTAAGAAAAGAAAGAGTAGGACTTGTTGTATCTGATAAAATGGATAAGACAGTGGTTGTTGCCATTGTTGAAAAAAAGAAACATCCACTCTATAAAAAGACAATAACAAATACAAAACGCATTAAAGCACATGACGAAGACAATAGTTGTGCCATTGGAGATAAAGTGCGTATTGTAGAAACAAGAAAATTAAGCAAAGACAAATGTTGGCGTATTGCTGAAATTGTTGAAAAAGCGAAGTAAGAATAGAAGGAGTAACCAATTATGATACAACCACAAACAAGGTTAAAAGCAGCAGATAACTCTGGTGCAAAAGAGCTTATGTGTATCCGTGTATTGGGTGGTTCTTTCCGCAAAAGTGGTAATATTGGAGATGTTATAATTGCAAGTGTAAAAACAGCTACACCAAATGGTTCAGTGAAAAAAGGTGAAGTAGTTAAGGCAGTTATTGTACGCACCAATAAAGGAATTCGCCGTGTTGATGGAACATACATTCGCTTTGACGATAATGCCGCTGTAATTATTGATAATAATAAACAGCCAAAAGGTACGCGTATATTTGGACCTATTGCTCGTGAATTGAGAGATAAAGAATACATGCGTATAATCTCTTTGGCTCCAGAAGTACTTTAAGGAGGACAATGTAAATGAAAGTGAAATTGAATGATACCGTTCTTGTCCTCACAGGAAAAGATAAAGGTAAAACAGGTAAAGTTATTGCCACTGCTCCTAAACAAGGTAAAATTGCAGTTGAAGGCATAAATATACAAAAAAAACATAAAAAGGCAAGAAATGCAAATGAACCTTCTACCATTCTCAGTAAAGAAGGGTTGATTGATGCTTCAAATGTACTTGTGTTTTGTGATTCTTGTCAAAAAGCAAGTCGCATAAAATATACATTTGTACAAGAAAATGGCGAAAATAAAAAAATTAGAGTTTGTCGTAAATGTGGGGCAGGTCTAGATAAAAAATATACAAAATCCTCAAAAGCAAGTGCAACAGTTGTTGAACAAGCACCTAAAAAGCGTGAAAGAAAACGCCGCACTAAAGCTGAGGAAGAGAATTAAAAAGAGGTGATTCCAAATGGTAGCAAGTAAAAAAACAGCACCTATTGAAAAAGTTTATAAAAGCAGAGTTAAGGAATCATATGAAAAGGAAGTTGTTCCTTATCTTATAAAAAAATTCAATTATACAAATGTAAATCAAGTACCAAAACTTGTAAAAATTGTCATCAATTCAGGCTTGGGAGATATTAAAGATAATGCAAAAAGTGTACAACAAGCACATGATGAGCTAAAAATTATCTCTGGACAAAAACCAGTGCTTTGCAAAGCAAAAAAATCAGTTGCAAACTTCAAAGTGCGTGAAGGTATGACAATTGGTATGAAGGTTACTCTGCGTGACCAACGCATGTATGAATTTTTTGATAAATTGATATCTATTGCCCTTCCTCGAATGAGAGATTTTCGTGGGGTTTCCAATAAAGCATTTGATGGTAGAGGAAATTACACATTAGGTATTAAAGAACAACTTATCTTTCCAGAAATTTCATATGACCAAGTGGAAAAAATTAGAGGGTTTGATATCTGTTTTGTAACCACTGCTAAAACAGATGAAGAAGCACGAGAACTTTTACAAGCTATGGGCGTACCCTTTAAAAAGTAGAGGAGAATAAAGTATGGCAAAAAAATCAATGATAAATAAACAGCAAAGAACACCAAAATTTTCAACTCGTGCATATACAAGATGCAGTATTTGTGGTAGACCACATGCAGTATTGCGTAAATATGGAATTTGTCGTATTTGTTTCCGCAATTTAGCATATAAAGGTCAAATACCTGGTGTTAAAAAGGCTAGTTGGTAAAGGAGGAATAAAGAATGACAGATCCAATTGCAGATATGTTAACAAGAATTCGTAATGCCCTTACTGCTAAGCACGAACAAGTGGAGATTCCCGCATCAAAAATGAAAAAGGCGATTGCACAAATTCTATTGGATGAAGGATATATTTCTGCAGTAGATATTACAGAAAATGGGGTTTTTAGCACAATCAAAATCACATTAAAATATGCACAAGGCAATAAGTCAGTAATCACTGGCCTTAAAAAGATAAGCAAACCAGGTCTAAGACATTATACTGGAAAAGACGATATGCCAAAAGTGCTTGGCGGATTGGGGACAGCTATTTTGTCTACACCAAAAGGAATAATGACAGATAAACAGGCTAGAACAGCGGGCGTTGGCGGCGAAGTTCTATGCTTTATCTGGTAAGGAGGAAGCTATGTCAAGAGTAGGAAGAGCGCCTATAAGCATTCCTGCGGGCGTGTCCGTAGAGGTAAACAATGCTGTTTTAACAGTTAAAGGTCCAAAAGGAACATTGACACAACCTATAGATATGCGTATTACAGTACAAATTGAAAATGGTGTGGCAACTTTAACAAGAGCAAATGATAGTAAAGAATTGCGTGCTAAACATGGTCTTTATAGAGCTCTTTTAAACAACATGATTACAGGCGTAACAACAGGATTTACGAAGACACTTGTAATCAACGGCGTTGGTTACAAAGTACAAAAACAAGGGAATAAAATCGTATTGAATGTAGGCTATTCTCATCCCGTAGAATTTGCAGAAGTTGAAGGCATTAAACTTGATTGTCCAGCACAGACGGAAATAGCTGTGTCCGGAATAGATAAGGTAAAAGTTGGTCAAATTGCGGCAAATATTCGCTCTATAAGAAAACCAGAACCTTACCATGGGTATGGTATACGCTATAAAGATGAAGTAATTGAACGCAAAGAAGGCAAAACAGCAGGTAAATAAGGAGCGTGAAAGATGATTACAAAAACTGACAAAAATGCAGATAGATTAATGCGTCACGCACGGGTTCGTAAAAAAATTTCAGGTACAGCAGAAAGACCAAGACTGAATGTATTTAGAAGTTTAAATCATATTTATGTGCAAGTGATAGACGATATAAAAGGTGTAACGCTTGTGTCAGCTTCTACAATGGAGAAGGATATAAAAAAGAAAGTGGAAAATCTCAACAAGACAGAAGCGGCAAAAGTGGTGGGCGAAGCGGTGGCGAAAAAGGCGATAAAGGCTGGTATAGAAACAGTTGTCTTCGATAGAGGCGGATATATTTATACAGGTCGTGTGAAAGGTGTTGCCGATGGCGCTAGAGAAGCTGGACTTAAATTTTAGGAGAATATAATTATGGCAAGAGAAGATAAAAAACCTGTAAAAAGACAGGAAGAAAATGACGGCTTAATTAAAAAACTAATACAAGTCAACCGCGTAACAAAGGTAGTTAAAGGTGGGCGCAATATGCGTTTTTCAGCACTTGTTGTTGTGGGAGATGGCAATGGTAAAGTTGGTGTAGGTTCTGGCAAGGCGAATGAAGTGCCAGAAGCCATTAAAAAAGCAACTGCACAAGCAAAAAATAATCTTGTAAATGTGCCAATTGTAAATGCAACCATTCCACACGAGGTATATGGTAAGTTTGGTAGAGGTAATGTTTTACTTATGCCAGCAAGTCAAGGTACAGGGGTTATTGCAGGTGGACCAGTGCGTGCCGTTATGGAAGCTGTTGGTATTAAAGATATCAAAGCAAAATCATACGGAACAAGTAATCCAGTAAACTGTGTAAAAGCTGCAATTACAGGACTAACACAACTAACAACAATTGAAGAAGTTGCAATGCTTCGCGGCAAGTCTGTACAAGAAATATTAGGCTAAAAGGAGAGTGTACAAATGGCACAAATTAAAGTAACACTTATAAAAAGTACAATAGGTAGCACAGAACCACAAAAGGGTGCAGTTGCTGCTTTAGGACTTAAAAAAATACGCTCATCTCGTGTGCACGAAAATAGCCCAGCAATACAAGGTCAAATTAAAAAAGTAGCGCACCTTGTGAAAGTTGAAGAGGTGTAAGGAGTTAAAGTATGAGAATTGATACATTACAACCTGCTATTGGTGCAAATACACCAGCAAGACGCTTAGGTAGAGGGATTGGCTCTGGACTTGGTAAGACAAGTGGAAAGGGACATAAAGGACAATGGGCTCGCTCTGGAGGCGGTGTGCGTCCTGGATTTGAAGGGGGGCAAACTCCACTGCATAGAAGAATACCTAAGCGTGGATTTAATAATAGATTCCGTAAAGAGTATGTTATTGTAAATTTAAATAGATTAGCAGATTTGCCAGCAGGTACTGAAGTAGATTATAATTATGTTATTGCACATTCATTAGCAAAACAAATCAAGAACAATGTAGGGCTAAAAGTTTTGGGTAGTGGCGAATTGAATGTAAAATTAACGGTAAAGGCAGCTAAATTTTCAAAGACTGCACAAGAAGCAATTGAAAAAGCGGGCGGAAGCATTACAGTTATATAGTACTAAGGTAGACAAAATTTTTTGCTAAAATAGGAGAACATATGTTTTCAACTATAAAACAAGCTTTTAAAGTAAAAGATATTCGAATAAAGATATTTTTTACTTTACTCATATTAGTCATCTATCGTATAGGCTGTTATGTTCCAGTTCCTGGTATAAATACCGATGTATTTAGTAATGCGATAGAAAGTAATACTTTTTTAGAGCTGATGAACTCAGTAACAGGGGGAGCACTTGCACAAGGAACATTGTTTGCATTAGGAATTGGACCATATATCAATGCTTCAATTATAATACAGCTTTTATGTGTAGGTATACCATCACTGGAAAGACTTTCAAAACAAGGTGAAGAAGGCAAGAAAAAAATTGCACTCATTACTAGAATAATAACTCTAGTTTTGGCAATTATACAGAGCTTAGGTATCATTTTAGCATTTGGTGTTGCACAGGATGCAAACTCAATAGAAAATACAATTTTCTTATTTCTAAAACCAGATAGTGGTTGGACAAAAGCTTTAGTATGGACATTTATGACAATTATCTATACAAGCGGTGCAATGGTTGTTATGTGGTTAGGGGAAAGAATTACTGAACATGGTGTTGGGAATGGAATATCAATGGTAATCTTCATTGGTATTATTTCTACAGCAGGTTTAGCAATCATCAATGAATTTAAATCGGCATTTACAAACGGATTCCATATGATGCATATTTGGTATGTTATTATATTTATTGCCGTTACAATTGTATTATTCACATTGATTACATGGGTTGACCTTGCGGAAAGAAAAATCACAGTGCAATATGCAAAACAGCTGAAAGGGAGAAAGATGTATGGGGGACAATCTACTGTCATTCCCATGAAGATAACCGGAAATGGAGTTATGCCGCTTATCTTTGCGTTTGCAATAATAAGTTTACCAGACTTAATTATGTCTATGGTGCCAGCATGGAATGGAGCGGCGCAGGCATATCAGGAATGGTTTAGTGGGGGAAATGGTCCACTCTATTGGTTATATGTAATTGTATTATGTCTATTAATTTTTGCATTTGCATTTTTCTATTCTCAAATACAATTTAATCCAGAAGATGTTTCTAGAAGTATACAACAAAATGGCGGTTTTATTGCAGGTATTCGACCAGGGCGTCCAACGGCAGCATATTTAAAAAAGATAAATAACCGTATCACATTATTTGGTGCAATATTTTTATCGCTTGTAGCATTTATTCCAACAATGATTTTAGGATATGTATTACCACAAAATGGTACTCCACTACTCAATGCTTTTTCGACAACTGGTATTTTGATTGTAGTATCTGTGGCACTTGAAATTGAAAAACAACTACAAGCACAGCTTATGATGAAAACCTATAAAGGATTTTTATAAGATATAGAGAGGCAAAATATGATAATTTTACTTTTAGGTGCGCCTGGAGCAGGGAAGGGAACACAGGCAAAAATTTTGACAGAAAAATATGATTTAGCACATCTTTCTACAGGGGATGTATTTCGGTATCATATCAAAAATGAAACAGAAATAGGAAAGGTTGCAAAAGGTTATATTGAAAAGGGAACATTAGTTCCGGATGAAGTTACTTGTGCAATAGTAAAAGAATCGTTGCCTCTATATCAAAATAGAAAGGGAATTATTTTAGATGGGTTTCCGCGGAATATAGTGCAAGCAAAGGCACTTGATGCCTTTTGTAAATTGGATTGTGTCCTCAATATTGCAGTTTCTGAAGACTTGCTTTTGGAGCGTATCTGTGGTCGTCGTGTATGTAAAGATTGTGGGGCGAGTCATCACATAAAGTACTTACAAGGGAAAGCAACCTGTCAATACTGCAATGGTGTATTATATCAACGACAAGATGATAGTGTGGAAACAGCAAAAGAGCGTTTTGCTGTTTACAGTCAACAAACAAAACCATTGATTCAATTCTATAAAGAAAAGGGTATTTTGCATACTGTTGATGGAAATAAAGAACAAGATGCAGTACTTGTAGAAATTGATAAAATATTAAAAGTATTGGCAGAATAATATGATAACTTTAAAGACAGCACAAGAAATTGAGCTTTTACGAGGCAGTTGTCAAATTGCAAGAGACACACTTCTCTATTTAGAAGATAAGATTCAAGCAGGAATGACAACAAAAGATATAGATACACTTGCATATGAATTTATAAAAGCACAAGGGGCTATCCCGTCCTGTTTAGGATATCATGGGTATCCAGCAAGTATCTGTACTTCAGTTAATCATTGTATTGTACACGGTATTCCATCAAGTAAGCAAATTTTACAGAATGGAGATATTATCAGTGTTGATTTAGTGGCATATAAAAATGGTTTTCATGGCGATGCGGCACGAACATTTGCTGTAGGGCAAGTAACTAGTCAAGCACAAAAACTGATTCAAGTAACAAAAGAATCTTTTTTCCAAGCAATTGATGGGTTATTTATAGGAAGTCCTTTAAATAATATAGGCGCTAAGATACAAGAGTATGTCGAAAAAAATGGGTTTCAAGTCGTACGAGAATTTGTTGGACATGGGATTGGTAGAGAGATGCATGAAGACCCAGCAGTACCAAACTTTGGAAAAGCAGGAACAGGTATTCGTCTACAAGCAGGTATGGTACTATGTATAGAACCTATGATTGTAGCAGGAAAGAGAGATGTAACAATTTTAAAAGACGGATGGACAGCTGTAACAACTGATGGAAGTTTAGCTGCACATTATGAAAATACAATTGTTATTACTGAACAAGGTGTTGAAGTTTTATCTTTATAATAGTGATAAGATGAAAATAAAGGAAAAGAGGAAAGTTGCATGAAAGTAAAAACGGCAATCGTTGGCGGTATAGTGCAGAGTACACAAGGTCGCGATAGAGGCAATTTTTATTTAATCGTTGCAATAGAAAATGAAATTATATATGTTGTTGATGGCCGCAAACGGCAGTTGGCGACTCCAAAAAAAAAGAATATTAAACATTTAGAACTGTTACCAATTTTTCATCCTGAAATTATTGAGCGAATAGCACAAGGAAAAAATGAAAACACACAAATACAAATAGCTATTCAAAATGTAATAGAGAAAAGGAAAGTTAAAAATTTATAGCGGAGGAAGTTTAAGTGTCCAAAGAAGATGTTATTGAAGCAGAAGGAAAAGTAATAGAGGCATTACCAAACACCGTCTTTAAAGTGGAACTGGCAAATGGACATATTATTACAGCATATATCTCAGGAAAGTTGCGTATGAACTATATCCGCATAATTCCTGGAGACTTAGTAAAATTAGAAATGAGTCCATACGACTTAACGAAAGGCAGAATTACATGGCGTAGCAAATCATAAAATAACAAAGTAAATTGGGAGGATAAATGTATGAAGGTTAGACCATCAGTAAAACCGATGTGTGATAAATGCAAAATCATAAAAAGAAATGGTAGAGTTATGGTAATTTGTTCCAAGAATAAAAGTCATAAACAAAGACAAGGTTAGTTTTGAAAACAATGACAAATAGTTTTGCTGAGACATTCCAAATACCTTAGACAAAATTGTTTGCTAGAATAGATTGAAAAATATAAAAAGAGAAAGAAACGGAGGTCATATAAATGGCACGTATAGCTGGTGTAGATTTACCTCGTGAAAAGCGAGTGGAAATCGGCCTAACATATATCTATGGAATTGGTCTTACAACTTCTAAAAATATTTTAGTGGCGACAGGAATCAATCCAGATACAAGAATTAAAGATTTAGATGAAAATGATATCTCAAAATTGAGAGAATATATTGATGCAAATTACAGAGTAGAAGGGGAACTTCGCAGTGAAGTGAGCTTGAACATCAAAAGAATGATGGAAATAGGTAGCAATCGCGGAATCCGTCATAGAAAGGGATTACCAGTGCGCGGACAAAGTACCAAACGCAATGCTCGTACAAGAAAAGGACCTCGTCGTACTGTAGCAAAGAAAAAGAAATAGGAGGATAACTGAGAATGGCACCATCAAAAAAAGCGTCTAGTGTAAAGTCACAAGCAAGACGCCGTAAAGAGCTAAAAAAAGTAGATAAAGGACAGGCACATATACAATCTACTTTTAACAACACATTAGTAACCATTACCGACTTAAATGGCAATGCAATTTCTTGGTCCTCTGCAGGAAGCTTAGGCTTTAAAGGTTCTAGAAAGGGTACACCATATGCAGCACAAATGGCAGCGGATACGGCTGTAAAAATTGCAAAAGAACATGGGTTACGTCAACTAGAAGTATATATTAAAGGACCAGGTGCAGGGAGAGAGTCTGCAATTCGTGCACTTGCTGCCGCAGAAGTAGAAATTACACTCATAAAAGATGTATCTCCAATTCCACACAATGGATGTCGCCCACCAAAGCGTCGTAGAGTATAAAATTTATTTAAGGAGAATTCAGAAATGGCAACATATAGAGAAGCGAAATGCCGACTATGCCGTAGAGAAGGTGGAAAACTATTTTTAAAAGGGGATAGATGCTATACATCTAAATGTGCATTTGAGCGTCGTCCACAAGCACCGGGTCAGCATGGTCTTGGCAGAAAAAAGGTATCAGAATATGGACTACAGTTACGTGAAAAGCAAAAAACAAAAAGAATTTATGGCGTACAAGAAAGTCAATTCAGAAGATATTACCAAATGGCAGATAGAATGCGTGGTATAACTGGTGAAAATATGCTTTGTCTTCTAGAATGTAGATTAGATAATGTTATTTTCCGTATGGGTATTGGTAGTAGCCGTGCACAAGCTAGACAACTTGTAAATCATGCACATTTTTCTGTAAATGGAAAAACAGTAAATATTCCTTCATATATCATTAAAGCTGGTGATGTAATTGCTGTGAAAGAAAATCGTAAAAAAGAAAAATATTTTCAAGCTATTAAAGAAGCAAAAGTTGGTAATATGCCAAAATGGTTAGAATTTAATCCGGAAAAATTAGAAGGTAAAATTTTAGCACTTCCACAACGCGATGATATCGATAGTCAAATTGCTGAACACATGATTGTCGAATTGTATTCAAGATAACAACAAAATATCGTATAGGAGGTGGATTATGATAGAAATGGATATGCCTAAAGTAATTGTTGACCCAGCATCTAATGATAGTTATGTGAAGATAACGATAGAACCATTGGAAAAAGGATTTGGGTTAACTTTAGGAAATAGCATGAGACGCATACTATTATCCTCATTACCAGGGGCAGCTGTGCAAGGAGTTCGTTTTTATCCAGAAGGCTTGGTAAAACATGAATTTTCTAGTATACCAAATATCAAAGAAGATATAACAGAAATCATTTTAAATTTAAAAACATTGGCAATACAAACAGCATCAACAGAAATTGGTTATGCAAAAACAATACGCATTCAAAAAGAAGGTCCATGTGAACTTACTGGTGCTGATTTAAATGTGGATAGCGAAATTGAAATTATCAATAAAGAACAATATATTTGCACAATTGATGCAGGTGGCAAAATTGATATGGAACTCACCATAGGAAGAGGTAGAGGGTATCAAGGAGCCAATACAATTACGCGTACACCTTATGGATATATTCCAATTGACTCATTATATACACCAGTACAAAAGGTAAATTACAATGTTGAAAGTGCGCGTGTAGGGCAAAATATTGACTTTGACAAATTAGAGCTTGAAGTTTGGACAAACGGAGCATATAAAGCGGTTGAAGTTGTTTCACTTGCTGCAAAAATTATGCAAGACCATACAGCATTGTTTGTAAACTTAACAGAAAGTATGAAAGATATGGAAATTTTGGTAAAGACAGAATCAGAACAACAAGGTCATCTTTTAGCGCGTTTAATAGAAGATATGGACTTGTCAGTACGTTCATATAATTGTTTAAAGAGAGCGAATATACATACCATTGAGGACCTAACAGCACGGACAGAAGCGGATATGCTTAAGGTACGTAACTTAGGCAGAAAATCATTGGATGAAGTTATAATTAAATTACAGTCATTTGGACTGGACTTAAAAAAACAGGAGGACTAATGCAATGCCAGGTAAATTAGGTAGAGATAGCCAACATAGACTTGCTATGCTTAAAAATCAGGCATCAGCACTACTTTGGTATGGCAAGATTGAAACAACTAAGGCAAAAGCTAAAGAAGTGCGTTCATATGTAGAAAAAGTAATTACATTAGCAATCAACAGCTATCAAGATACTATTCAAACAGAAAAGGTAATTACCAAGCAAGTGGGCAAAAAAGAACAAGAAGTAAAGGTTACGGTTGTAAAAGATGGTTCTAAAAAATTAGCAGCGCGACGCAGAATTATGTCTAAATTAAATGATTTACAAGAAATTAAAGCATTTAATGAAAGTAAATCTGCATATAAAGCTAGAACAAAAGATATCAACCATCCACTTATTGAAAAGTTATTCAATGAAATTGCACCAAAATATGCACAACGCAATGAAGAAAAAAGTTGCGGCGGTGGATACACTAGAATTATTCCAATGCAAATTCGTCGTGGTGATGCTACACAAATGGCAATTATTGAGCTTGTTTAATTTGTGAATTTATGCATTTTGCATAAAAAATATATATTCCCTTTCAACTATAAATTTATTTTTACAATACATGTATAAAAAACTATCTTGCCTATAGTTCGCAAGATAGTTTTTATACTATTCTCATTAAAATAACTAAGCTGCATCAATAAAAATCTTGAATTAGTATAGGAAACAATATCCTAAAAGGAAAATATGAAATAGTGAAAGATAAAAATTTTATTATACTGGATAAGAGAAAGTAACAAATAAGTTATAATAAATATTAGTTATTATTGACAAAATATGTAAAATAAGATATATTAGTTATGGATAACATAAGGAGGAGAATTATGCAATATTGCACAAAATGTGGGAAAGAGTTACAAGATAATTTTACATATTGCCCATTTTGTAACACTAAAGTAGCAAATAATGAGATGATGAATGACTCACAAATAAGGGGAGAGGGGGGTAACTTTTCCCCAACCAAACAGTCGATTGCAAATCAACTAAAAACATCTGAGCAATTAGATATACTATGTTTGCTAGGCTTTATTTTTAGTTTTGTGGTTATGCTAGCTGGGCTGATTTTATCTATACTTGCTTATAAGCGTGTGAAAGATGAGGGAAAAAGTATAAATAAAACACTTGCTAAGATAGGAATAATTATAGCTAGTCTCCAAATTGTAATAATTGTTATTCTATTACTTGTATCTTTTGCAGGGGTAGTAAATAAACCTCAAAGTGTATAAAAATCTATAAAGAAAAACAGAGCAATTTTTATTAAGTGCTCTGTTTTTCTTTATAGATTGATTTGGATAACCTTTTGATAAAATATTGATATGCAGTTGTTTTTTTGTGTTTGCAAATTGTATCATTGTAAGGCACTTTATATTTTTTTTACTGTGACTACATATATATTTTAGATATATGTAAGTACTTATATAAGGGAAAATAAACTAATTTTTATGCGTTGCTTTTTTTAATTTGCAATAGTCAATAAGTCTGCGACATAAAAAAATAAATTGTGGAAGAACCAAAACTGCAAGAAAGACAAGTATGGTAGTTGTAGATAGAAATAATTGAATTAGGTATTGCAATTGCTTTGTTGTATTAGAAATAGATGGAATAAAAGTATTGCTAAAATAATCTTGCCAACAAACAAGAGAAGCAATAACAACGAGTATTAAAATGAGAATCCAAGCGATAATAACTTCAATATATAAGGTAAAAAAATTTTTATTGTATATAGTTTTACCAAATGTATTTTTTAAGAAATGGAAAAAAACAAAGATATTTGATACGGTTAAAGCCAAAATCAGCCAATAATTGATAAATAAAGTTGCAATAAAAGTTTTACGCATTTCTAAGAAAAAGAATCCCATAAATGCAAATAGACTCATTGCTAAAATAATTAAATAAATAATTGTGTAAATTCTCTGTTTTTTCATAATTTCCTCAAATCTTTAGAACAATTATAGCATTTATAAAATTTTTCGTCAAGAGACCTATAGCAAAAAGTGTAAAAATACTTTAGAAAGAAAGTTAAATGATTGCAAGTTGCATTAAAATCATGTATAATAGATACAAATTTGTAAAATAGAGGGGAATATGATAACTTCGCAAGAACTTCGAAAAAAATGGTTGCAATTTTATGTGGACCGTGGACATATTGATATAGGAGCAGTATCACTAGTGGGAGATGGAACAACAGGAGTTATGTTCAATGTTGCTGGTATGCAGCCACTAATGCCTTATTTATTGGGAGAAAAACATCCTAAAGGCAAGAGACTCTGCAATGTACAAGGTTGTGTACGCACAGTTGATATTGAGGAAGTGGGAGATAGTACGCACTTTACCTTTTTTGAAATGATGGGAAATTGGTCTTTAGGCGATTATTTTAAAAAGGAAAAGACAGCTTGGTCTCTAGAATTTTTAACAAATTGTCTTGGTCTTAATAAAGAAAAAATAGTATCCACGGTGTTTATTGGAGATGCAAATGCTCCACGCGATGATGAAACGGCAAATTATCTTTTAAAGCTAGGTATAGCAAAAGAGAATATCTTTTATTTAGATAAAAAGCATAATTGGTGGGAACTTGAAGGGAGCTTAAATACACCATGTGGTCCTGATAACGAATGGTTTTATCCACGTACAGATGTGCCTTGTATGCATGGAGAAAAATGTGATGTCAATTGTGATTGTGGGCGTTTTGTTGAAATTGGCAACGATGTATACATGCAATATAAAAAGACGGAAAATGGATATCAAGAATTGAGTAAAAAAAATGTAGATACTGGTTTTGGACTAGATAGATTACTAGCCTTTTTAAATGGATATACAGATGGCTATAAAACAGATTTATTTAGTGATGTCATTTATCTATTAGAAGAAAAAAGCGGCAAGAGCTATAATAATGGTGGAGAGAATCAACGGGCAATGCGTATAATTGCTGACCATATACGTACAGTTGTAATGTTGATAGGTGATGAAAATGCATTAAAACCAAGCAATACGGGAGCGGGATATATTTTACGCCGTTTACTTAGAAGAGCGGTACGCTATTGTAAAAAGCTTGCACTCACACTACAAGATATTCTATCTGTAGCAACAATTTATATAGATAAAGTATATGGAGAAGCTTATCCACGGTTAGTTAAACAGAAAGCAGAAATTTTAAAGGAAATTTCTGAAGAAGTTACACGATTTGAATTGACATTAGAAAAGGGAATGAAAGAATTTGAAAAGTTTATGCAAGCTATTGAGCGAAAAAATAAATATATGTTACAGCAAGAAACGACATATAAAGCACAAACGGAACTCTCTGGCAAGCAAGCATTCCAATTGTATGAAACATATGGATTTCCATTAGAATTGATTGAAGAGTTAGCAAAGGAGAGAGGGTATACAGTTGATAAAGAAGGTTTTGATATTGCTTTTAAAGAACATCAACAAAAAAGTCATGCAACTGGACAATTCAAAGGTGGACTTGCAGACCAAAGTATACAATCAACACGCTTGCATACAGCAACACACTTGCTTTTGGCAGCATTACAGCAAACATTATCTAAGGATATCATACAAAAAGGGAGCAACATAACTCCAGAAAGATTGCGCTTTGATTTTAACTTTGATAGACCACTCACTCCTGAAGAGCTACGAAAAATAGAAGCATTAGTAAATAGTAAAATACAAGCAAAAATTCCAGTTGTTTTTGCAGAAATGCCAGCGGAAGAAGCAAGAGCACAAGGTGCTTGTGGTATTTTTAATGATAAATATGGAGATATTGTAAAAACCTATAAAATATCTGATTTTTCTTTCGAGTTCTGTGGGGGACCGCATGTAGAAAATACAGGAGAACTTGGACACTTTAAAATTGTGAAAGAGCAGTCTTCCTCAAGTGGAATCCGTAGAATAAAAGCAATTTTAGAAGAGTAAAATAAAAGCTATCACTATAGTAAAAGGATATTAAAAAATATAAAAGTGCAGACTGTAAACAAAAAAGAAGGATATATTATCCTTCTTTTTTGTTTATGTAATATGGCAAAAATAGATAAAAATCAGTTGTGTTGTATCGTCAAGCATGAACCATCATTGGCACTTTGAAATAACATCCAATAGCCAGCACCTTGTAAATCAAATAAGGATAATGGAATAAAACTTACGCGGCCACGAAGTGCCGGTGGAGGTAAATCAGTTTTATGGCCTGTAGGCAATCCATAACAAATATACTTTACTTCTTCATTTTCTCTAATTATACCTACAACATAGTGTCTACCAGCAGCAATTTCAATTTTTACAAAATTAGCATTTGGCAAAATTTTACAAAGCACTTGTTCTTGTGGATATTGTGTGAAAAGTTTATCTAATTCTTCTTTTACTTTAAAGTAGTAGCTGCTTCTTTCATCCTGTCGAGTAGTGCCTTCTGCTGCGATGTCGAATAAGCTCTCAACATTTTCATCACCTGTAATTTCTCTTGAATCAACTTCTTCTGTTTCACTGTCTTGTGTTGTAACATTTTGAAAATCCTCCTGCATAGCTTTTTCATAATAGTTTTCAGTTGCAACAATTTCATCATCATAGGAAATATTATTTTCTTCAAATGGAGAAGAGATGGATATAGTTGTTGTAACTTCCTCTTGTAAAACATCAAGTAAACTTGTCAATTGAAATGCTTTATCAGAACATTTCCCAAAGGCTATAGGAATCACCGTGGTTGCAACACTTGCAATAACACATGCAAAGTCTTCAGCAATCGAAAAGTTAGAATACACTTCAATCTCATCTCCTTTCTGATGAGAGAGCATAACTTTTTCTGTCTGTCCACTTATGTTTTGTAATACAACAAAGTAGTTGCCAGTTGTCAGAGGTGCAAAATCAATCATGTTGACAGCAATAGAGAGTTTGCCTCTAAAACTCTCTATTGTCACCATTGCAGATACACTTTTCCCAGTCGTAGAAAAGCCTGCATGCACTTCTTTTAAAAGACAAATTTTTTTTACATAATTCATACTATTATATTGTATATTGTAAAAGTAAAAAAAAAGTGTAAAAAATTGTAAAATTTTTAAAAAAATTGTCAATTTGTATGATAAACTATAATTTTACATGAAGTTAATTTTTATTTTTTATATTTTTATGTATTAGCTTTTCTTGTTCTACTTTAGCTATATTTGTCTCAACTGTTTTATGCCTTTCATCTAACTTTTTATTATATAAATAAACTTTATTGCTAGATAAAGAAATTTTTGCTGTTTTTTCATCTATCTTTTTTGTTTGCACAGTATTGTATTTTCTGTTTGAGAAGAATAGCAAAAAGTAAGAGAGATAGCCTGTTAGAACAATTAAAATAACTGCCAATATATTTTTAGCAACAAATATGGATATTAAAAGCAGGATAGAGGAAAACAAAATTTCCGGCCATTGACACTTTAATGCAAACCAAGGACTTATTTTCTGCGATGATTTTGGTGTAACAATAAATTTAGCTTTTTTACCAAACATACCTAATAGAGCACTGATAAATGATGTCGTAAGCATGGACCCATAAAGGATAATGACGCAAAAAGAATAGAATATATTCCTAAAGGGATTTAATCGAAAAATCCAAGAAAAAAAGTCATTGAGCATGGGGGCGAAGAAGAAAATAATTGTCGGTATCGTCATCCATAAGGTGTAAACTTTACTTATATCTACATGTAGAATGGGTATGATAATTAAATTTAGAAATATAAATAGAGCAAAAACAGCAGTCAAAGGTAGATTATAAGTGAAAAGTACTAGATCCATTTTTTCATACCATTTCATATTTGACTTTGCTATTTTTCCAGAATATTTTTTGATAAATTCTAAATTCCCCTGTGTCCACTTTGAATGTCGCTTTTTAAATGCAACATAGTCAATTGGATACTCCTCTTCACAGATGATGTTTGGAGCAAAAGCAACAAAATAACCATATTTTCTTGCTTCAATACTTAAACAGAGGTCTTCTGCAACTAAATTTGGAAATCCTCCTTTCCCCGCATAATAACAATCTTTTTTAATCATGGCACCATGACCAAGCATTGTTGAAAACCCGTAAAAATGCTTCATAATTTGATAGGTTGGCCAGTGTGAATTTACACCAACATGGAATAATTTCATAAAAAAATTTCTGTTTCTTGTAGCAATATGATTTGCCTGTACAATCCCAATATTTTCTTTTGCATAAAAATACTTCAAACTTTCTGTTATATAATTTTCCGGTAAAATTTCATCTGCGTCCAAAATCACAAAATAGTCATATGCTTTCTCTTTACATTCCTCTGACATTAAATAATGATTGATATTTCCACTCTTAAAACCAACTCTATCTGCTCTTCGAACAACTTTAATGTTATGTGTTGCAGCAAATGCATCTATTGCTGCTTTGTATTGTTCATCTGTCGAGTCATCCAATATCACGGTATCAAAGTTATGATATTTTTGATTCATACTTTTTGCAAGACTCTTTGCATCAAAATCATTGCAAGTACAATAGACAAATAAAATTTTGTCATTTGCTTTTGAAACATCTGTATCAATTATCGCATAATAGCGTTTAATCAATTTGTGCTTAAACGAGTAATACCAAATAACATATAAAAAGTCTTTCACTCCATTCAGCCAAAAATAAGTAATGAACATTGCATTTGCAACAAGAATAATGGTTGTAAACACTCTTAGGCCTGTTGTTACTTTTATACCTGCAAAAAATGGAATATCTATAAAACTGTTTATAAAAAAATACCAAAGTAAAACAGTTAAGATTATCCAGATTGAAAGTAAACTGATATATAGAATAGGCGATTTTTGCATTACATTTTTTTTGCTTTCTTTATGTATATCTTTTAAGGCAGTTATTTTTTCTGTCTTTTTATCTTGTACCCCTTGGTGTGCTACAAGATTTAGTGACGAATTTTGTTTTTTCAATCTTGTATAGTTTTTATTTTTTCCTGTATCATTGTTTTTCATTTAAACTCCTTTGTAAAGGTCCCTTTATGTTTTTTATATAGTTAGTTTTGTTCCTTTCTTTATGAGATTTTTATAAAGATTCGTTGTAAAGTGCAATAGCGAATGCGTATGGGGCTTTGGAGAAGAGATGGTATTGTTTAAATACACTTTCTTTAAGTATTTTGGCAATAACATTCTTCTTTAAGTTTCTATTATATATCTGCATAGATAAAAAAATTTTTAAAATCTAAGTATAAAACCGCTTGACAGTTTAAAATATATACTTTAAAATTTAGATAGTATATAGAAAAAGATAAAAATAATTTCATTTATCAACAATCAGATTATAGAATAAGGAGAAAACAACATGAAAACCTATATGGCAAATGCCCAAACGGTAGAAAGAAAATGGTATGTTGTTGATGCAAGCAATTTACCGCTTGGTCGATTGGCTTCAAAAGTAGCAAGCATACTTCGTGGTAAGCATAAGGCAACATTTACCCCCCATACAGATACCGGTGATTTTGTTATTGTTATTAACAGCGATAAAGTTGTTTTAACGGGGAAAAAGTTAGATAACAAATTTTATAGATATCATACTGGATACATTGGTGGTTTAAAGGAAGTTCCATACCGAAAAATGCTCGCTGAAAAAAGTGATGTAGCAGTATATGAAGCGGTTAGAGGGATGTTACCCAAAAACTCTTTAGGTAGACAGATGCTAAAGAAGTTGAGAGTATATAAAGATGCACAGCACAACCATGAGGCACAAAAGCCTGAACAATTGCAATTATTTTAGAGAGGTAAGCAAATGGTAAAAGCAAATGTAAAAAAGAAAATTCAATTTTGGGGAACAGGACGTCGTAAAAAAGCAATTGCTAGAGTGCGTTTACTTCCTGCAGGTTCTGGCAATATAATAGTAAATGGTAGAACGCTTGATAATTATTTTCCACAAGGCACATTACAAATTATCATCAAACAGCCGCTTGAATTGACACAAACAACAGTAAGTTATGATATTATGGTGAATGTATGTGGCGGCGGAACGACCGGTCAAGCAGGTGCAGTGCGTCATGGGATATCCCGTGCGTTGATACAAGCACAACCAGAGCTTCGTCCTTCATTGAAAAAAGCCGGATTTTTAACGCGTGACCCTCGTGCAAAAGAGCGTAAAAAATATGGACTTAAAAAGGCAAGAAGAGCACCTCAATTCTCTAAGAGATAATTTTATTGTAGCTATTGATAAGAACTGCGTACTTTTATTATATAGACAAAGCTTGTCTATATGCATATGACGAAACAAACGCTAAAGCAAGTATTTAGTGTTTGTTTCGTTTATCAATTCTTCTTGAAATTTCTTCATGACGCAATAAAATATTATTGAAGTGTTTTTGACGAATTTCACTTGTAAAAATACTATTAGATGGTGTTGGACTATTTGTCTGTTGCGGTGGTATAGCGGATGTATTTTGTACAGAGTTATCCATAAAAACATCTAGAATATTTTGTTGGTTATTATTTTGATTCTCCTCTTGTAAATTTTTTGCAAAAGAAGATAATAGTTGTAAAAGTCCAAATTTTTCCATAATCATCCCCCTATATTTAGGATATGCATATTGTACATATCGTGTGCAATCTATTCGATTATGAAAGGAGCTACTATGAAAAAAATATTGAAAGGGTTTTCCATTGTGCTATTGTCGATAGTACTTATATTGCCATTATTTTTATTTATTGGATGTAATCGTAGGCCACTGAAAGATGATGGTAGCTTACAAAATGGAACAGTTACAAGTCAATATGGATTTGTCAACCAAGTAGGAAATTATATTTATTTTATAAATGGAGTAGAAAACTATCAAGCAAATAATAAATATGGAAAAGTTATAAAAGGTGCTTTAATGCGGTTGCATGTTGATACATTGCAGAAGAATGCCGCAGCAGAGATGGTTATTCCAGAACTTATTGTATCTGCAGATTATAAATCTGGACTTGTAATACATGATGGATATATTTATTATGCATCACCAAATACCACAAAAAACTTAAAAGGTCAAATAGAAAAGGAATATCTCAATTTTAAATGTGCCAAATTAGATGGGACAGGCGTTCGTAATTTAGCAAGAGCGATGAATAACAATACGGAATACCGTTTTACAATACAAAATGGTAAAGTTTATTTAATATACTTAGATTCTGGAAATAAAGAAATGCATAGTTTTGATATATCTGCAAAGAGAGATACCGTTCTTGTACGCGGATATGATAGTGTTATTTTACCAGAAGACCAAAATGTAGAAGCTAAATATGTCTATTATACAATGCAAGTTGTTAACCCATCTGCGAGCAAGAATCAAAAGACATATAAAAGAAATAGTAAAGAGTATAAAGCTCCACAAACTTTCACATATCGTCAATTGTATAGAGTAGAGATTACTGGTGCAGGTATCAATACGGCAAGTGAAAAAGGGATAACAACTGAAAGTTTAAGACAAGAAGGTTTTGTTGCACAAGATAATAGCGTATTAGAGTACTGTAACCAAGGAGAATTGCTATATGATGGAATATCTAGTGTAGATGATAAAACAATTTTCAATGCGGACAGAGATACGAGTGCAAATAATACAAATAATAATGGGTTATATGGTATAAATTTTCAATTGACAAGATATCTTAGTAAGCAGAATTATAGTACAGGTAAGGATGATGGGAGTGATTTAGGTACTTTATTTTTTGAAATTGAGTATTTAAATGCTGCAAATGCAAATACTAGATATGTGTATGCTTTTAATGAGAAAAAGTATAATGAAACAGAGAAAACACAACATAATTTTTATCCAGCTGCAGGTACAGTAACAAATATAGATTTTAGCAATACTTTAACCCCAGTATTATTAAAATCAGCAGGACAATCAAACTCTGTCCTTTCCAATGCAGTTGTTGTTACAATGGGAGAAAATCAGCAAGGATTTGCCTATATGATGCGCAGTGGTAGTGATAGTAGTAGCAGTAATTCTAGCACAGGAGTTTTAAATACAATTCAGCTAAATCAAGTAAAAGCAGGAAATTCTATCACAGCGACTGGAACGACGACGCAAGTATTAACTGAAACGGGCGTTACATCAGATAGTGAGGTTTTATTTGTACAAGGAAATAATTTATATTACAATGCCAATGGAAGTAGTGGCAAAAAACTCTATAAAGTAGCTTTTAGAGAGAATAACAATACTTTTTTAAAAGAACAAGAAGGCATTCAATTTTTAGAAATTGAATATAAAACGGACTGGTATAAGCCAGAAGTTTTGCCAATAGGTGGCAAAGAATATTTATTTTTTGCAAATGCATCCACGTATGGTGAAGATTATATCAATGTACTTGATACAACAAATTTAAAACAACAGAATGAAGACTGGAAAAAGATACAAGATGCATTTAATAATATTGACAAGATGACAAATTTACAAAGCTTTAATGCCTATAGAACGACGACATTAAATTTAGCAAAATTTTATTTTTATACAGGATTACAACTTTTGCCTACAGAAAGAGCAAAATTTGCAGGACATAAATTAAGTGCATATTATGAAAAATTGGTGGAAGCAGAGACAGAACAAGCGGTATCATGGACACAATTATTTATAGATGGAAAACAAAACGGTGCTCTCAACTTTACAGCTTTACCTAAAAATGATAAAAATCAGACAAAGACAGAGAGTGATTTTTATAGTATGATTGGAGAGAGAGTAAATGGTGGACAATCTCGACAAAATGATATAGCGACAGCACTGTTACCAACAATACCGACTCCAACCGGATGGACATGGCAATGGTGGGCATTGTTTGTGCCTCTAGGTGTTGCGGTAGCTGGTGGAGCAACATTTGCAACTTTCTATTTTATGAAGCGTAAAAAGAAAGCAGATAGAAAAGCTAATTGAAATATAATGCTGTAGAAAAAATACAAGATAACTCATACAATACAAGTAGCAATGAAAATTGCATCTTAAAATTTAAATTTATGGAGTTAAATTATACATGCCAAAATATATAAAATGTCCTAGATGTGACTTAAATTATATTGAAGAAGATAAAGAATTATGCGAAGTTTGTTTGGCAGAAAGGCAAGGAAGACATTTGCGTTTTGCTGATATTGATGAATTTGGTTCTGATGATTCTGAAGCAACAAAACTTTGTCCAATATGTGGAGAAAATTATATTTCTTTAACAGAAAGTTGTTGTGAAGATTGCAGAGATAAAAATATTTTAGCAGATGATGAGTTTGAAAGTGATGTTGAACAAGATGATGAATGGCGTAAATATTTGGATGAAGATATTCGTGAACTTGCTTTAGAAGATGAAATCGAGGAAAGCATTGACGAAAGTATTGATGAAGAATTTGAAGATGAACTACTAGAGGAAGAACTAGATGAATTCAATGAGGAAAATATTGATATTCTTGACGAAGACGAAGATGACTATGATGATGATGATGAAGATGAAGATGAGGACGATTTTGAAGATGATTTTTAGTCAATAAAAAAAGAGAGTAGTACAACTCTCTTTTTTTATTGACTAAAACTATTTTGTTTTGCTTATGACGATAGATATTTTTTATAAAAATGAGATAGTAATGGATGCAAAAGAAAAGGATTGGAGGTTATCTTGCTGTTATTTTAACAATTCCGCATAAAATTTCAGCATAAGAATAGGATGTTTTACCACGATAACTACTATCATCTGGGACAACAGTCACTAGAGCTGGATAAATACCTGTTAATTTACCTGTAAAATTTTGAATTTTGTTGCGTCCCAAATTGACTGAAACAGCAACAGGTCTGTCGTAAAAATTTTGAATTTCCTGCTTCACGGCATGAATACTTTTAAATGGTTTTATCATAAAAATAGTATTGCCATATTTAGTAGATTTATGCATAAAATTAAATAAAAGGCGAAAATGCTAAATTTTGCTAAAAAAATCTTTGAAATATTCATAATTTTCGTGTGGAGGACATACATTAAAACATATAAATTAAGGGAGAAAAAATATGACAGCAACACCATCATATGCAAAACATAAACATACAAAAAAAATAACAGAAGTAATAGCACAATCTATTGTAGAATGTAAAATGCCAGATTATGCTGAAAATACTATTTTAGCAGTACATCCAAGCCTAGTAATTGGTGGGGAAGAAGTACATGCTGGAGAGGTTCGTTATGGAGGAAAAATACACTATAGCATTCTTGCAAAGAATATGGATGGAGGTATTATTGCAACTGAACGCGGGATAGAATTTTCACATAAAGCAGAAGATGTTGCAATAGCAAGTAATCATAAGACGGATATTGCTTTCAAACTTGAAAAAACAACAGTAAAGCAAGACGGTAAGGCAATCATATTATCTACAATTATAACGGCAACAATTAGTATATTTGCAAACGAAGAATTAGAATATCTTTCTGGCGGTGAAAATATTGTTTGTAATTATCGTCCTATGTCCACGAGACAAATTCAACATTGCAATGGTATTTTTGAAATTGAAGAGGAATTTGAGACAGAGTATGTGGGTGATATTCTAATGCACTGCGAACAAATTAACTGTACAAAAGTAGTAACGGGAGTAGAAAGTTTAAATACAAGTGGAGAAATCAATTTATCCATTATTGCTAAAAAAGAGGGGGAAAATGTTATCTTATGTTATGAAAGATTGATTCCGTTCCATGCCGAGATAGCATGTGCTGATGCAGTACCTAAACTTGCAAGTATAGCAAGTGCTAATATTCAGTCTGTCAATTTACAGGCAACATGTGATGAAGAACGCAACAAGTGTCATATAGTTGCAACTTTTAAAGTAGCAGTATATGGAAAAGTATTTATTAAAGATGAAGTTACTGTAGTTGATGATGCTTTTTGTCTCAATCATAACAGTCTAGCCACTAAGGAAAATTATAGTATACAGGAACCAGCATATGCTTTTAGTGCCACGGAAAAGATACATGGTACAGCAATCATAGATAAGCAAATTGACTTTGGATGTGTTTTATATGCAACAGCGCTACACAGTACAGAAATTATGGCAATGGCACAAGATGGAGAAATTATAGCAGAAGGACTATTAAAAAGTATATTATTTTATAAAGATAGTGATAATATAACAAAAAGTGCCACCTTGCATTTACCATTTACTTTCCCAATAGCATTTGACAAAGTAAAAACAGGACAAAAAGTGCGTGTAAGTTGTATAGCATGTGGAGTAGCAGTGCAACAAAAGGTAGAGGGCGAGCTGGAAACAGAAGCAACATTTAAGCTTTTCATCACAATAGATAATCATGATGAAGTAAAATACTTATCCAAATTACATATAGGTGATACAATTGTGCAAACAGATAGTGCAATCAGTGTGTATTTACCTAAAAAAGGGGATACACTATGGAAAATTGCAAAACAATTGAGACAACCACCAGAACTTATACAACAAAGTAACGCGCATTTAAACTTCCCATTAAAAGGACAAGAGCGTATTGTTGTCTATAGAAAAAAAGGTGGACGCACATAAATTGACTATAGATTTGTTAAAGATTGTAAACATCTTATAGAAATCTTTTTTATATGAAGTGTTTTTCTACAGAGTGTTATGTATAAAAATGTATATAAAACCAGTTTAAATGGAATAAAAAGGACGCAAAAAAGTAAATTATAGAGTATATATTTTATTTGCATAATAGTGAGATAAAGAGCAGAAAGTTACCAATAAGAAGAATGCAAACAAGAAAAGAAGGTTTAGAAAATTACTATTAAAAAAAGATTGTACTTTTGCAAGTACAATCTTTTTTGATATAAAATAATTGTATTATTCACCACGATATGGTAATAAAGCAACAATTCTAGCATTTTTAATTGCTGTAGAAAGTGCTCTTTGATGCATAGCACAAACACCACTGATTCTACGAGAAATAATTTTTCCACCCTCAGTTGTGTATTTTTTTAATCTAGTAGCATCTTTATAATCAATATGTTCTACTTTTTCTTGACAGAAAGCACATACTTTTCTGCGAGGACCTCTTTTTATAGGTCGCTTTGTAGTTGTTTTCTCTTCCATACTCACTCCTTAATGTATTATAAACTTTACTATTTAAAATGGAATATCATCATCATCGTCAATAGGCTGTAAGGTTACCTTTTTTTCGCTACGCGTATTTGTAGCAGAAATGTCATTAGTGGTAAAATCTCTATCGTTAGTATTATTGTTTAGACTAGAAATAAATTCAACATCGCTAGCAATAATATCAATAGCAGTGCGCATATTGCCATCTCTATCTTCATAATTTCTCACTTGAATGCTACCAACAATAGCAACTTTTTGTCCTTTTTTACAATATTTAGCAACATTTTCACCAAGGCCACGCCATGCTACTATATTAAAAAAATCTGTTTGTGATTCTCCTGCTCGGATATAGCGGTTTACAGCAATAGAAAATCGACATACCGCAATACCATCTTTTGTTTCTGCAAGCTCAGGGTCGCGCGTAAGGTTGCCAATCAATATAGCTTTATTCATTTTTACTCCCTTAAACTGCCTTTGTAATTATTCTTCTTAAAACGCACTCTGTAAGGCCTACAATTCTATCAAGTTCTTTCAATATAGAACCGCAAGCTTCAAAAGTCATTAAAACATAAAAAGCTTCTGTCTTGTAGTGGATAGGGTATGCAAGTTTTTTATTTCCCCATTTATCGATTGAAAGTACCGTGCCTTTTAAATTTTGTACAGTTTTTTCAAACTTAGTGATGCACGAATCTCTTTGTTCATCAGTAATAGATGGGTCAATTAGATATAGCATTTCATATTTCATAGAATTTACCTCCTGGTCATTTTTGGCATATCATAAAGATACACAAGGATATATTTTAGTATATAATATTTTATAATAAAAGTCAATCTTTTTTTGTGATATGTATAAAAAGATTATCAGCAAGTCTTGCAAACTGAATAGGATTTAAAGCTTCGCCGCGAATAGTACTTGTAAGATTGCTTTTATGCAGCAACATACTGCATTCTTCTTTTGTCAAATGAAAGGATTGCTGTAAATTATTTGCCAACATTTTTCGACGATTGGAAAATGCTGCTTTTACAGTTTTTTTGTAATATTGTAAATCAAGTACGGGAATCTTGTTCGGCATATAAATAAGTTCTAAAATAGCACTATCCACTTTAGGCATAGGCATAAAAAGCTGTTTAGCGACTTTTTTTATGATTCTTACTGCACAGCATTGTGCAAGGATTGCTGTAATTGCTCCATAGTCTGCACAGTTTTCTCTACTACATATGCGTTGTGCCACTTCTAATTGCACCATAAGATATAATTTTTTTACCTTTTTACTCTCTTCAATCAATTTCATAATAAGTGGTGTTGTTATATAATAAGGTAAATTTGCCACAACAATATAGGGGACAATTTCTTGTTCAAATTGATGCAAATCCAATTTTAGAAAATCGATAAATTGCAAATGAATATTGTTGTATCCTTGTAAAGTTTTTTCTAAAATAGGTTGCAAACTTTTATCAATTTCAAAGGCGTAAACTTTTTTAGCTTGTCTAGCAAGTTCGGCAGTTAAAGTGCCTGCTCCTACACCGATTTCAACAACGGTAGAGTTTTTATCAATGCCAGATAGATGTACGATACTCTGTAATAAATGCGTATCTGTGATAAAATTTTGACCAAAATGCTTTTTAAATTGAAAATTGTGCTGTTGTAAAATATCTGTAATTTTTTCCATAAAATACCTTGTAAATAGATGTATATGCATTGTGATACAACACAAAATATATATGGGAACAGTGCCATATTAGGCAAAAGTTCCATTGAAAAGGGCTTAAATTATGCCGTTACAAAAGAAGAGAGGGGGCTATGACAGCTCCCTTTTGCTTTTATGTATTTAATTTGTGGAATAAAGTGTGTGCATTTTGCCAAATATCTTGTTGCAGCTGTTCAATGGGACATTCTCTGAGTGTGGCAAGTTTATGATAGACATATTTGACATTAAAAGGGGTATTTATCGTACCGCGAACTGGTTCTGGAGCAAGATATGGGCAATCTGTTTCAGCAAGAATTTTGTTTTGTGGTAAAACAGATGCAACCCGCTGTAAAATTTTTGCACTCTTAAAGGTAACTGTACCAGAGAAGGAGATATAAAATCCAAGGTCAATATATTGTTGTGCTTGTTGTAAATCCCCAGCAAAGCAATGCATAACACCACCTTGTTGTAATAATTGTTGCTTGCTTTTGAGTAATGGAATCATATCTGTATGACAGTCTCTGGCGTGTATGATGACCGGTAATTTAAGGGTATGCGCAAGCTCTAGTTGTTCTAAGAAGATTGTTTGTTGTCTTTTTTTATCATAATTTGGATAGTGATAATCTAAACCACATTCTCCTAGCGCAACTACATTTTTAGATGAGCATAGCTTTTCAATCGTAGTGAGATAATTGGGTTCAACAGCGTCAACGTAGCATGGATGTATACCACAAGCAGCGTAGATACTATTATACTTTTCTGCTTGTGCAATTGCTGTGTTGGAAGAGGCAATAGTGCAACCAATATTGATAATTTTTTGTATATCTTTTTCTTGCAAGCTTGTTGCTATTTGTTCTACATTGTCATATTTCTCTACATAAGTTAAATGGGTGTGTGTATCTATATACATAATTATTTCCTTTTTATTTCAATCTGCATAGCGAATTTTAACGGATGGAACAACCACTTTCGATGGGACGGTCGCAAGTGACTAAACTTAAATTACCTTGACTATCTTCAGCACAGAGTAGCATACCTTCACTTGTAATTCCCCGTAATTTTGTCGGTTTTAAATTTGTGATGACTACAACTGTTTTATCCAATAATTCTTGAGAGGTATAATGTTTTGCAATACCACTGACAATGGTGCGTTTTTCTTGACCAATTTGTATACTCAATTTTAGAAGTTTATCTGCTTTTTCTATTTTTTCGCAGGCAAAAATTTTACCAGTTTTTAGCTCTATTTTAGTAAAGTCATCTAGCTCAACCATTTTTATAGTATTTACAGCTTCATCATTTTGTATAGTGTTCTCTTTTTGTGGGATAAGGCATTGAATTTCTTTATATGGACGACGCGTAAATAAATGGACTTGTTCTGGAGTAACTTTTGTTTTTGTTTGCATAAGTGGCAATTGTAATGCACTATATGAAACAAGTGGCGTTGAGAAGGCAGTTGCAATTTTTTGTGCAGTTTCAGGCATAAATGGTTGTAGTAGATTTGCGGCAAGAAGAATACAGTTTGATAGATTGTAAAGTATAGTTGCAAGTCTATCTTTTTTGCTTGCATCTTTTGCAAGAATCCAAGGAGCAGTCTCATCAATATATTTATTACAACGACGGAGTAAGTTAAAAATTTCTGCAAGAGCATCACTCAATTTGTAACTATCTATTTTTTCTGTTACTTTTTGATATAAGCTATTTGCAAGGTCAAGTAATTCCTTATCGATTGCTGCATAACTTTTGCCATCTTGTACAATACCACCAAAATACTGGTTACTCATAGAGAGAGTACGAGATACTAAATTGCCTAGTATATTTGCTAAATCAACATTGATTCTTTCTGTCAAACTTTCCCAAGTGATATTGCCATCATAGTCAAGAGGCATATCTGCTAAAATGCAATATCGAATAGCATCTGCCCCAAAAATATTGACCATATCATCACTGTACAGCACATTCCCACGACTTTTACTCATTTTATCTCCCCCCATCAAGAGCCAAGGGTGACCAAATACTGCTTTTGGCAATGGTTGTCCTAATGCCATCAAAATTGTAGGCCAATAAATTGTATGAAAGCGAACAATATCCTTGCCGATAATATGTACATTCGCCGGCCAATATTTTGTATAGTTTGTCTTATGATTGCCATCTGCATCAAAACCTAGACCAGTGATATAGTTGGATAGAGCATCCAACCAAACATAAACTACATGTTTTTTATCAAATGGAACAGGTATTCCCCATGAAAAAGAAGTTCTTGATATACATAAATCTTGTAAACCGGCCTTGATGAAACTATGCATCATTTCATTTTTACGAGCCTCTGGCACAAAGAAATTGCTGTTTTCTTGATAGTATGCAAGAAGTTTATCTGTATATTTACTCATTTTAAAGAAATAAGCTTCCTCTTTTGCCGTATGTACATCTCTGCCGCAATCTGGACATTTGCCGTCATGTAATTGAGAAGGCGTCCAAAATGCTTCACAGGGAGTACAATATAATCCTTCATAACTGCCCTTATAGATATCTCCTTGCTTGTAGAGTTTTTCAAATATCTTTTGTACTTGCAATTTATGGTCTGCATCCGTAGTGCGTATAAATTTATCATACTTAATATTGAGTTGGTCAATTAAATTTTGAATTTGTTTTGCTATTTTATCGACAAAAGCTTGTGGAGTCAAATCTGCTTTTTTGGCATTTTCTTCATTTTTAATGCCATGTTCATCCGTTCCCGTCATAAAAAAGACATCATAGCCTTGATTTTTTTTAAAGCGTGCCAGGCTATCGGCAACGACCATATCCACCATGTTCCCAACATGTGGTTTACCAGAAGTATAGATAATTGCAGTTGTAATGTAATATGTTTCTTTATTTGGCATAAAAAGGGTGCTCCTTTTTTGATTTATATAAATTTATATAGTAGTATACATTATTTTTAGCAATATGTAAAATATTTTTTAAATTTATAGCATAAAAATAAAAAGAGGTTGTCCATATGAATATACTTTTTATTGTAGTGTTTATAGCATCTACACTTTTAATTTTAAAAAATAATGTACAGTATTTTTTGCCAGCTTTGCTCAATGGGGCGGAAAACGGTATAAGACTTATGCTAACTTTAGGCACTGTCTATGCCGTTTGGATGGGACTTTTACAAATTACTGAAGATGCTGGTATTTTACAAAAAACTTCGCGGCGAGTACAACCACTCATTAAACGCATTTTTAAAATTGATGATAAAGAAGTTACAGAAAAAATCACAGTCAATATAACGGCAAATTTTTTAGGGATGGGAGGCGTAGCGACGCCTGCTGGTACGATGGCAATGGAGTTATTAGGGGAACATAAAAAGGCAAACTATGCCAAGGCAATGCTCTTTGCAATCAACTGTGCTGGAATACAGCTTTTACCAACGACTATTTTAGCATTGAAATCAGAATTTGGTAGTCTAACTCCTTATGGAGTATTGTTGCCAATTTATTTGTCAAGCTTAGTTGCCTTAGTTGTCGGCGTAGTGTTGACTAGAGTTTGCTATAGAAAAAGCGGGGAAGTTTTTTTTGTATCCTTTAAAAATACAGATAAAAATAGACTGAGACGACGCAAACAACGGAGGCAAAAACTGTGAGAGTTGTAATTTGGATTTTGCCAATACTATTTATCTTGATTTTAGTGTATGCCACCTTTAAAAAGGTAAAAGTATATGAAAGTTTTGCTAGCGGTGTGGCAAAGGTATTGCCGTTATTAAAAGGATTGTTTCCATATATAGCAAGCATGCTTATTCTTGCTGAAATTTTTGAAGCGAGTGGACTTGCCAAATTGTTGAGTGAATGGTGTAGTCCAGTATTTAGTTTTCTAGGTATACCAAAGGAAATTACAAGTTTGGTCCTCATAAAACCATTTTCTGGCAGCGGCAGTCTATCGATTTTAACGGAAATTTATAAGACTTATGGAGTGGATAGTTACATAGCAAATTGTGCAAGTGTTGTATATGCCACTGGAGAAACAATATTTTATATGTCTGCAATATATTTTGCAAACGCAAAGCAGAAGATAGTTTTACCTATTGTGATTGCACTTATATCTAATTTTGTGGCGATTATAGTGGGATGTTTATTTTGTCGTCTCTTTATTTAAAGGAGCTACAGTATATGCAGAGGAAAATAATTTTGTGAAAAAAAATTAAAAAAAAGTTCTAATTTTTATTTTATATCATATAGATAGAGTAATAGCAAAAAACTGGAGGAAGTTTTATGAGAGAGATTGATTATGCTGATATGTTAGAAATACCGGTAAACACAGTAAATGTTACAAAAAAGAAGAGTAAGAAGAAAAAAGAAGAAGTAGAACTGAAAGATAAAGTTGTTGAAGCGATAAATGAACGGGTAGAAGGTGTTTTAATGGACAGTATTGTTGAATATGGTGAAGAAAATAGTACATTCACTGCAGGAGGCAATAAAGTACCACCAACAAAAAATGATAAAGTGAAGAAAAAGAAAGAAAAAAATGGAGGAAATGCATTTAAAAACTTTTTTAATAGTAAAATTTTATTAGCGGAATTTATTGCAATTTGTGTACTCGTAGGTACAATATTTTTTACAAATGTATTTTATCAAAATAGTGCAATAAATACATTTTTTTCCAATATGTTTGGAACAACGACACAGACAAAAGCAGTAGATAATAGAAGTTATGACCAACTCACATTAGCAGGAATTGTAAATGATAAAAGCATCACTTGTTCTATTACAGATAAAGGGATTATGACTGTACAAGCAAAATGTAGTATCTATGCTCCATATACAGGGAAAATTACAAATATAGAAAAGACAAGTGATGGTAGTTATAATATGACTGTGGAACATACAACGAAGTTTAAAACAGTTTTTTCAGGACTAACCTACGGCTATGGTAAAAATGGCGACACAGTACATACAACTATTCCTATCGGATATTCTGATGGCAGTAGAGTGGTACAAGCTGCAATGTATAATGAAGAAAGTATTATTTCGGCATATGAGGTAAATAGCAATAATAGTATCGTATGGAAAAAGTAAATAATAAAAAAAAGAAAAAGCGGTTGAAATTTTCAATACACCCGCTTTTCATACTATTAGCAGTATATGTAGCATGTAGAGGACAATTGTTTGTGTTTTTGGTATACACACTCGTTGCCATAGTGCATGAGTTTGGACATGCCATGTATGCTGCAAAATTAGGATATAAACTCAATCGCATACAACTTATGCCCTATGGAACGATTATTGATGGAGATATTGAAGGGATAAGTATAAAAGATGAAATATTTTTGTCTCTAGCTGGTCCATTTACCAATCTAGCATGTGTTGTGTTATTTGCTGGTATGTGGTGGTTTTTTCCAGCGACATATGCCTATACTGAACTTGCATTTACAGCATCTTTAACCATCTGTATGATGAATATTTTGCCAGCATATTCATTGGATGGAGGTAGAATTGTATTTTGTATATTCTCCAAATGGAAGAATAGAAAGGTAGCTGAAATCATTCTTTTATGTACAACAATTGTCTCAATTATAACATTAGTGGCATTTGGCATAGTAAATATAGTGCTTACAAAAACAATCAATTCTATTGCAATTAGTCTATTTATTTTTGCTCTCTTTGTCCTATTTGGAGCTTTTTCAAGAGAGAAATATAAATATGAACGCTTAAAATATGACAAGAGCAAAGTAATGAGACGCGGTATTGAAGTCAAAAAAATTGCTATAGATAGCAGTACAATTATTAAAAATATTATACAATTTTTAGAGCATAATAGAATGCTTGAAATAGAAGTATTTTCTGAAAATAATTTAGTGGCAATGTTGAGCGAAGAGGAATTTTATCAAATTTTGCAAGTGGCAAATATTTATCAACCAATAGCAAACTATATCGATTAAAAAGAGTTGCAAAAAGATAGAGAGCATTGTATAATAAAGGTATGCAAATTGATATTGAAGAACTCATAGGAAAACGCGTTACAGTAGCATGCTCTGGTGGCGGAGATTCAGTTGCTTTATTGCACTATTTAAAAGAGCAAAATTTACTTCTTTCAGCAGTACATATTCATCATAATATTCGGCAAGAAGAGGCAGATTTGGATGTTAATTTTGTAGAAACTTTATGTAAAGCGTGGAATATACCGCTTTTTCTAAAAAAATTTAATATACCCATGCTTGCAAAAGAAAATAAGATGACTATAGAAGAAATGGGCAGAAAGATGCGTTATCAAGTATTTTTCGAACTGTTACAAGGGCAAACGGATATTGTGGTAACGGCACATCATAGCGATGATAATGTTGAAAGTGTGTTATTTAACTTATTTCGTGGAACGGCACTAAAGGGAATGTGTGGTATAAAAAAAGGTTTTTTGGTGGAACAAGGCAAAATTTTTCGTCCCATGTTGGGAGTTCCAAAAAGAGAAATCTTGCGTTATTTGTTGGAACATAAATTGCAATGGCGAGAAGATAGTACCAATAAAGAAAATAAATATACGCGTAATTTTATACGAAATGAAATGCTAAAGAATACAGAAAAGTATTTTCCACAATATGCAAAAAGAGTGTATTCTTTTTGTCAATTAGCGAAGCAAGATGATGATTATTTGCAACAGCTTGCACAAAGAGAGTTACATGTGCAGGAGAGAGAGATTTCCTTTTCAATAGAGTTGCCCGCTCCTCTATTTTTTAGAGCATGTATACAGGCAATGGAAATTTTAGGTGGCAAAATAGAGTATACAAATATACATTTACAAGATATTTATCGACTAAAATCCTTACAGAATGGAAAAAAAATAATTTTACCAAAAGATATTATTGCTGTACGGGCATATGATAAAATTGTATTTTATACAGGGAATAAGCGTTCTAACTTTTGTATACCAATGCAACTTGGAAGCTTTACATTAGAAGGGCGGCGTTATACGATTCAGCAGAAAGATAGAACTACATTTCATTTAACAAAAGGAAAGAAAAATGCCCTTTATATCAGTGGGGATAATTTGCAAGATGTATATATACGCACTAGAAGAGAAGGGGATAAATTTACAAAATTTTCAAGTGGAACGAAAAAGTTAAAAGAATATTTTATAGATAAAAAAATACCATCATATAGGCGCAATACTATTCCGTTATTAGCAAAAGGGAGTACTGTGCTAGCGATATTTGGAGTAGAAATTGCAAATACAATGCAAATTACAGGACAGACAAAAATAGTGTTAGAACTTTTGGAGGAAGAGACATGATGGAACAAATTGAAAGAGTTATATTTAGCGAAGAGCAAATTGCAAAGCGCGTACAAGAATTAGGAGAAAGACTTGCAGAAGAATATGTTGATAAAAGACCATTGATTGTAGGAATACTAAAAGGGTCAATCATTTTTATGGCAGATTTATTAAAGGCAATGCAAATTCCATTAGAGATTGACTTTATGACAATATCAAGTTATGGCAATAAAGCAAAATCATCTGGAGAAGTAAAAATTGTAAAAGATTTAGATAGAACACTAGAAGGTAGACATTTAATAATAGTGGAAGATGTAGTAGATAGTGGATATACACTTTCGTATTTGACAAATATATTGAAGATGCGTAACCCTGCATCAATCAAAGTCTGTACATTGTTAGATAAAATTGATTGTAGAAAGGTAGAGTTTCAAGTGGACTATGTTGGATTTGTGTGTGATGATTCTTTTGTTATAGGATATGGATTAGACTATGCTGAAGAATTTAGAAATTTAAAATTTATAGGAGAATTAAAGGAAAGCTACTATAAAAAATAACCATAAAAATAAAGGAAAATTTGAAGCTATAATAAATATTTAGAATTACAGAATATGGCGGATATAGCTACAGAAAAGCATTGTAAAAGGTACTGATAAGCTATCTAAAGAGTTGTATATAGTGTAAAAGAAGTTGAAAATTTTATATTGAGATATGCTGTATTGAGTATAGAGAGACAAGAAGAAAAAATAAAAAAATTTAAAGATAGAAAACGCACAAAAAGACTGCTAAATATTAGCAGTCTTTTTGTGTGTAGAAAAAAAGAAGATGTATAACTATAAAGTTTTTAGAATAAAAGGAATTCTAAATTTTAGCGTAGCTTTTCATTTTTACAAACTTCAAAGGCACTGGCGATGATTTTATCCATATCATAATATTTATATGCACCAAGTCGGCCACCAAATATGATATTTGGATAAAGTTCTTTTAGTTTTGTATAAGCGATATATAAGGCATTATTTTTATCATCATTAATAGGATAATATGCTTCTTTTCCATCAGTATAATCTGCAGGATATTCTTTTGAAATAACTGTTTTAGGTTGTGTACCAAATTCAAAATGTTTATGTTCAATGATACGAGTGTAAGGGACATCATAACTGGTATAGTTAATGACCGCATTGCCTTGATAATCTGGAATATCCAATATCTCTGTTTCAAAATGCAAGGAGCGATATTCTAACTTTCCAAGCCTGTAATGAAAAAACTCATCAATTTTACCAGTAAAAATAATTTTGCTAAAAGTATCTTGTGTCTGTTGTATAAAATCAAAGTAGTCAGTATTGCAAAGAATGGTTGCTCCATGCAACATTTTTGCAATCATTTTTGTATATCCACCAATTGGTATACCTTGATAACTATCATTAAAATAATTGTCATTGTAGGTAAAACGAAGTGGAAGACGCTGAATAATAAAAGCCGGTAGTTGGTTGCAAGGTCTGTTCCATTGTTTTTGTGTATAGCCTTCAATTAAAGTGTGATATACATCTGTACCAACAAGATGAATTGCTTGTTCCTCTAAATTTTTAGGCGTTCTGCCTTGTAAAATTGCGCGCTGTTTTTCTATGATTGCCTCCGCTTCTTGAGGAGTTTTGACTCCCCAAAGTGCTTCAAAAGTTGCCATATTAAAGGGCAAACTATACATTTTACCATTATAATTTGCCTTTACTCTGTTAATAAAGTTATTAAAAGTTGCAAATTGGTTGATATACTCCCAAACTTCTTGATTAGAGGTGTGAAAAATATGTGCTCCATACATATGCACTTGAATACCTGCAATCTCTTCTGTGTAGATATTTCCGGCAATATGGGAACGTTTATCAATAACGCAACAAGTTTTGCCCGCTTTTATAGCATGTTGACAAATTACAGCATTAAATAGTCCTGCACCAACCAACAAATAATCATAATGCATAGTTTACTCCAAAATTATGAGTCTTTTTTCTGTTCATCTGTTCTATCAAAAGATACACCACTAAATTCTTCAAGAGAGGAAATATTCTCTTGTGTAACTGATAAAAAATTCGGAATATTTTCAAAGTTTTTATCCTGTAATTTATCTTTTCCGTCGATAAGTTGTCCCCCAACATTGCTATTATTTTTCTTGAACTCTTCTTTCATATAGCGATTATAGAGTTTAAAGACTGCTTCAGTATCTCCATCAGCCATAAGTCTACCATGATGTAGCCAAAGAGAGCGATTGCATAATTCTTTTACGCTTTCAGAGTGTGAAACAACTAAAAATGTCAAACCTTGTTTGCGTAATTCTTGCATTTTTGCATTACACTTATTATTAAAAGATACATCTCCAACACTCAAAACTTCATCTACAATTAAAATATCGGCATCGTAGTGGACGGCAATGGAAAAACCGAGTCTAGCAACCATCCCAGAAGAATATGATTTAACAGGGTCATTGATAAAAGTACCAAGTTCAGAAAATTCAATAATTTTATCTTTTTTTGCTATTAGCTCTTTTCGTGACATACCAAGAATAGCTCCATTGATAAACAAATTTTCCAGTCCAGTTGCATTGGGGTCAAATCCTGCTCCTAAATTGAGTAGAGGAGCTATTTTTGCACGACAAATCACGTGTCCTTTTGTTGGATTTAATATGTTTGAAACAATTTTTAAAAGAGTGCTTTTTCCAGCACCATTATGTCCTAAAATTGCAACAGCTTCTCCTTCATGAATTTGAAAAGAGACATCTTGTAAACTAATAATTTTATCTCGCTTTAACTTCCCTGTGAATAGTCCAATAAATAATTCTTTTAATGAGAGAATGCCATTTGCATAACGGGAGAAGCGCATTGTAACATTTTGTACATCTAACAGACACTTGTCTGATACCTGCATAGAATTTTTTTTCATAATTTACCTAAAATGCTATTTTATAAATGTGCAATAATTTTATTTTTACTAAAATGTAGTACGCTATAGCCAATGATAAAGGAAGCGATTCCCCACCCGTAGCAGATGAGTAGTTGCATCCAATTAGATGAAGATAGTCCTTCTCCTACAATCAAATTTCTAAAATAATTGACAAAGTAGTACATAGGATTGCCGTAAATAACAAAATGACGTATAGGACCTCCTTCCTCTAAAAATTTTTTGGTCGTGAAAAATACCGGAGTCACATATCCCCAAAGGGTTAAAATAAAGCTTTCATATAGATGTTTAATATCTCTAAAAAAGACAAACAATGTTGTTAAAAAATAAGAGATACCAAGAGAAAATAAAACAAGTGCGGGTAATTCTAAAAGCACAAAAATAGTTTGCCAATTTAAGAAAAAAGCTTTATCTGGAATAATGGCATAATAGATGCTCACTAATATTAAGGCAATAAAACTAAATACGAAAGTCGCTAAAGCAGAGAAAGTATTTGCTGTTGGAAAAAGACCTAAAGAGACTTTTGTTTTTTGTAACATTGAAGAATAATCAACTAATATGGAAGTAGAACTTGCTGTGGCACTACGCATTAAATTAAAGATAATTGTACCTGATAAGATATATACAGGATAGGGCATTTTCTCAGGAGTCTCACGAAGCAAAATGCTAAAGATGAGTGCTGTAACAAACATATTGAGTAATGGATTTAAAACAGTCCAAAATACACCTAAAAATGAACGATAATATTGATTTTTTATATTTCTTCTTACAAGTAAAGTTAAAAGATATCCTTTTTGTTGATAATCATTTAATCTTTTTTTCGAGAAAAGTTTATTATTTGGAAGCATGATTTTTATATCCTCCTCTTATGCAGCAACAGGATTTTCTATAGGAGTTTCTGTTAAAAAAATGTTTTGATAGATAATAGGTTTTGTTGTATAGTTTGCTTTTACTTTCAAGCGTAGATTGCGTTGTTCGGTACTTGTAACATGTTTGCAGAATCTTTTTTCACCCAATAAAATAATGGCAAATGTCTTAAAGAATATCATACAATCTAACAAAAAATTGCAGTGCATTGCATAATATACATCATAGTATTTTCTTTCTGGTATAGTTAGATGCCCATTGCCAAAAACTTGCCCAAGCCCAGTTATGCCTGGTTTCAATTCAAATTTGACAAGCTCCCACTCAGCGTATTCATTATGATAAACGGGTAGAAGTGGACGAGGGGCAATAAAGTACATTTCGCATTTTAATATATTGATAATTTGTGGCAATTCATCAATTTTTAAACGACGAATAATTTTACCGATTTTTGTAACATTACTGTTTGTGTTAGAAATCACAGGACTATTTTTATCAAACGCAATGTTTGTAGAGCGCATTGAACGGAATTTATAGCATTTAAAAAGTTTACCATTTTTGCCAGTGCGTGCCTGATAAAAAAAGATTTTACCACCATCTTCAATTTTTATAGCAACAGCGACAATTAAAAAAATAGGCGATGTCAAAATTAAAATAAATAATGCAAAAATAAAATCAATTATAGTTTTAATTATAAAATATTTTTTGTACATGTATACTCCTTATTCAATCTACATTATGCCATATTTTTAAACAATTTGCAAGTAAATTTCAAAATATGTTGACGAATTCTTTTATTCAATGCTATATTAAAATATAAAAATAAAAAGGAGAGAATAGCGAATGCAACTACAAAATAATTTGCAAACTTATTCTGTACGCACTTTTGTATTTAATGTAATTAGCTTTTTATTTTCGCTAGGATTTCTAATTTATACTACAATAACTGTCATCCGTTTAGGCTCGGGATGGTATGCCTTTTTGGTTGTCTATTATTCAATTTTATTGGTTATGCGTTTTGTCATCTTGTATTTTGCCTACAAAAACATTCAGTTTCCACATCATGATAACTATGCATTCTATCTGAAGTTATGTACAATTTATGGTATTGTCTTTATTCTACTCACTTTATTTTTTGCTGGCACTTTTTTAGTGTTTGACTTTAAAATTTATATAAACTATAGATTGACCATACCTCTTATTATCTTTGCAGGATATGCCACTATTAAATTTATTTTAGCAATTTTTAATTTTATAAAAGCTTATAAAACACAAATCATTCTTGCAAGAATTTTACGAAATCTTTCTCTCATTGATGCTCTTATGACGCTTGGCATTATGCAAACCTTGATTGCTACATATATTTTAGGTACAGATAGCAATGTCGTTTATGTGCATGATATAGTGGAAATCAGTATTGGTATATTTATTGCAATAGTGATGGGCTTATTAGGGAGTATTATGTTGATTGAAGCGAGAAAAAAAAGCAAACAATTAAAAGATAAACTATAAAATAGGCAATAGCTTTCAGGTTAGATAGAGACAAAAAGAAAAAAGGGAGATAAAATTTTATCTCTCTTTTTTTAAAAATTTTAACGAACTTCTTGTAAAATCTGGCGCACCCAAAGAGAGTCGAACTCCTAACCTTTGGTTCCGTAGACCAACGCTCTATCCAATTGAGCTATGGGTGCATATGCTATTTATATATAGCACAATTTGACAAAAAAGTCAATACAATTTTAAAGCTTTTGTAAAATTTTTCAATATCTATCTTTATGAAAAAGAATATTCGACAAAAAAACAGGCAAGTTATAGACAACTTATCCACAAAATCATAATTTATCCACAAAACTTGTCCACAAAGACAGATTGCGTTTGTGGACAAGCTCTGTAGGGTATTTTAGTAAAGTTGTTGACAATCAATAATAGATATGATATACTTTTAAAAGTATAATTGTATACAATTTGATTTATGAAGAGACAATAATATGAAAAAAGAAAAATTTTTAAGTAAACCTATAGCTACGCCTACAGCAATATTTTTATATAGTGCTTTTATCTTTTTGATAATTATGATATTTTTAGCAAACTATTTTATGCTTAGTTTTGCCACGCTTTTAAATTTTGCATTGAGTACAGATAAACTCTCTACAAGAACGATAGAAAATGGAGCAAAACTTGCAGAGTCAATTGCAAGCGAAGGTGCAGTTTTACTTAAAAATGAAAATTCTACAAATGGGGAAAAGATTCTACCCTTAAAAAATAAAAAAGTTACCTTGCTTGGTAAGACATCCGTTGATTTTGTTTATGGGGGAACAGGTTCGGCTGGGATAGATATCAGTATCGTTGTTGATTTAAAAACCGCTTTTGAAAGGGAAGGAATACAAGTCAATCCAACAGTTTGGAATGCCTATAAAAACCTTGCCGGAGAGTATAAAAGGGCAGTTCCACCCATTCTAGGGCCAGGATGTTATGCTGTAAATGAAGTGCCTTATAATAGAATTGAAAATCTTGTACAAGAGGCCGCTACTTCAAATTATAATGATTGTGCAATTGTTGTGCTGGGAAGAAGTGGGGGTGAAGGACAAGATTTGCCAAATAGCTATTTATACTTAACAGATAGAGAAAAAGATTTATTGCGAGGAGCATGTGATGCATTTAATGATGTTATAGTGCTTATCAACGCAAACAATACCTTGCAACTTAGATGGCTTGAAGATGGAAAAGGAAAGCTTGTGCAGGAAAATTTTAATGGTTCAGATACAAATGTCGTGCAAGTGCAAGATGTTACGGAAATTTTAACTTCTGCACAAAAAGATAAAATTAAAGGAGCAGTTTGGATGGGGGCCACTGGCATATATGGACTTTTAGGTCTTGCAAAAGTAATGAGTGGTAAAGTGAATCCATCTGGTAGATTGAGTGATACTTGGGCGTACGATGTGATGAGTGCGCCTGCAGCAAATTATATAGGGAGTGCAAGCTATTCTGCGGATGCAATAGGGACAGCCCCTTTAAGTAACAATTACAATATAAATCATGAAGGCATCTATATAGGATATAGATATTATGAAAGTAGATATTATGATTTAAAAAAGAACAATGCAAATAGCTCAAACTTGCTAACAGGTATAACAGGAGCTACAAGTAGTAGCTGGTCTTATGATGATAAAGAACTTGGTGTACAATATCCATTTGGTTATGGCTTAAGTTATACAACTTTTAAATATGAATTGCAGAGTGTAAATTATAACAGCAATTACCCAGATAAGATAACAGCAGAAGTGAAAGTGACAAATACTGGTACAGTTGCAGGGAAAACTACAGTGCAACTGTATGTACAAATTCCACAAAATAATCTAGGGAATGGTATAGAAAAGGCGGCAGTTCAACTTGCAGGTATTGCAAAAACAGATAGTATTGCACCAAAGCAAGAAGTTACTGCTACAATATCTGTAGATGTAAAAGATATTCGTTATTATGATAAAACAAGTAATGGTTCTTTTAAAGTAGATACAGGTGACTATAAATTTACGACAGGTAGTAAGGAACAAACTACAACAAATGGAAAAATTGAGCAAAATAACACAGTGCATGCAGCTATAGATGAAATTTTAAGTACTAATGCAAATAGCAACACAAAAATCTTGAATTTAGATAATACAAAAGTTGACCAAATGAAGAAGAGATTTGCAATGGGTTTAGATGGGACTACAATTGCAAATAAATTTACAGGTGTGGATAATTATGGAGATATTAAAAAATATGATAGTAATTATAAGTATGCAACTCGAAAAGATTGGACATCATTTAAAATAAATATTGGAAAAGAGAGCGATAGTACAAAATCCATAGCAACTATGCATCCGACAAATGTAGAGCAATTGAAGCATGACATGACTCCAGAGACGGCGGTCAATACATTACGAACACAACTTGCAGAGAAGCATCCAGAGTGGACAACGGAGAAAGCGGTATTTGGAGCAAAGACAAATGCGACAGTATTTTCAATATTAGGAACAAAGGGGTATGTGGAGACAATTCGTGTAGAAAAAGAGGATGATTTGACTACACTTGCAAAAGCCGTTACCTATTCTGAAGCGACAAAACTTGTACGCATGGCTGGATATGCGACAGAATCAATCAAATCAATTGGATTGCCTGCTACAGAAGATAAGGACGGACCAAGTGGTTTAACAAATGAACTGTTTGGTACTTCTAGAAATGGTACAGCATTTCCAGCACAGATAGTTGTTGCGGCAACATGCAATGAAGAGCTAGCAGCAAGTATAGGAAAACAAGTTGCTATTGAAGCGAAAGAATTAAAAATGAGCGGTTGGTATGCACCGGGAGTCAACTTGCATAGAAGTGCTTTAGGAGGTAGAAATTTTGAATATTACAGTGAAGATTCTGTATTATCTGGGATACTTGGCGCAAAGACAGTTAAGGGTGCAGTAGATGGAGGAGTGATTGTATTTTTGAAGCATTTTGCAATGAATGATATAGAAACAAATAGAATAGGTTTAAGTGTTTGGGCGGACGAACAAACAATGCGAGAAATTTATTTTTCCGCATTTGAAAAAGTGATTGTTGACGGAAAATGTAATGCTGTTATGACATCCTTTACAAGAATTGGTACGCGATGGTGTGGACATAGTTATGAATTTTTAACAGAAATTTTGCGTGGCGAGTGGGGTATGGATGGTATGGTACTTACTGATTATGCTGGTAGTCCAGATTTTGCAGTATATTTAGATATTGAAGGAGGAATACTAGCTGGTAATGACTTATGGCTAAACACAGTAAACACACTTTATACGAAAATACAAAAATCAAGTTATAGAAATGACGCACTCTTCAGTAACGCATTACAACAAGCTGTAAAAAATGTCATATACACTGTAGGGACAAGCAATGCAATGCATGCGGATATGGGATTGGTAAATCATGCAACTGGTAAAGTTATTGAAAGAATACTTCCATGGCAAGTGATGTTGCTTATAGGAACAATAGTTCTATTGCTATTTGCAGGGGCAGGTATATCTTATACGACAGTGCGTATAGTACAGACAAAAAATAGATAGACAACAAAATGGAGAAGAATATGAACCCAATAATTACTTGTGTTGTACCATGCTATAATTCTGCAGCATATTTAGAAAAGTGTGTGCAATCGTTGGTAGCAGTTGGTGATAGAGTTGAAATTATTTTAGTCAATGACGGCTCAACTGACGCAACACCTCAACTTATTGATAAATTTGTAGCAGAGTATAGCAATGTGCAAGCAGTGCATAAAGAAAATGGGGGACATGGTTCCGGAGTCAATAAAGGAATAGAACTTGCAAAAGGATTGTTTTTTAAAGTAGTTGATAGCGATGATTGGATAAATAGTAATGCTATGATAGAATTACTGAATCTTTTAGAGAGTCATTTACAAGCGAATTCTTTAGCAGATTTGTATATTACAAATTTTACCTATGATAAACCATGTGATAATGCGACATATTTAATGCAATATGATAAACACTTTCCTATAAATCAATTTTTTGGTTGGAAAGATGTGAAAAAATTTAAAAGTTCTGATGCTCTCATGTTGCATTGTCTGTTATTTAAAACGGAAATTTTACGAAAAAGCAATACTGTTTTACCAGAACATAGTTTTTATGTAGATAATATTTATTCTTATAAACCATTACCTTATGTGCATACATTATATTATTATAATATCAATTTGTATCATTATTATATAGGAAGAGAAGACCAATCTGTTAATATTAGACAAATTGTTGCACGCTATGAACAACAAATAAAAATTATGAAAATTATGCTTGATTTATATAGTTTTGAGGAAATTATGCAACAAGATAAAGGACTTTCTCAATATATGTTGCATAATTTGGCAGTGCTGATGATGATGACCTTAATGTTTACTACGGGAAGTAAAAAAGATATAAAAGTACGAAAGTTGGCATTAAAAGACTTATGGAATTATTTGCATAGCAAAGATAAAAAATTATATAGATATTTACGCTGGCGAAGTTACTGTACTTTAGTTTGTCATTTCCCATGGAAATTACAAAGATTTATGCTCTTTAAAGGATATAAATATTATACAACAAAATTAAAATGTAGTTAAATAGCAATGCTAACAAAAAAAGAGACAGTTTATAAACTGTCTCTTTTTTTGTTAGCAAATAAGTTATTCCATATTATTTTCTATTGTATGATTTGTTTTATTTTTCTCTATAGTATCTACAAAAAGTATAATATTATTATACTTTTCAAGATAATATTGTTTGCAAGCTTTAGGCATTTTATATGTATCAAAATATTGTTTGAATTGTTCTGCTTGAAAAAGTACTGTCTCTCTATCGCTCTTTTCTAAAAAGTCTTGCGGGAATTGTTTTACATAATATTTTTCAATTGCCTCAAAAAATTGTTCCTTTTTTTGTTTGTGGTTTTTTACTAAATAAATAGGTATTGTAATGGGAAAAAATAAAATAAATCCTACCCAAAAAAATATTCCTCTTTTAGCAAATAAGCTTTTTGTAACAATGCGGTCAAATTTACGTTGCATTCCCGCTTTTGTTGTTGGTATACCTGTTTTACGGGCAAATGCTGTCTTCATTTGCGTGATACCTAAAGCTCTATTTATGCTAAAACCATAAGTTTTCGGCTTACTCGTCGTCTTTTTGGTTGTCTTTTTTGTCGCCATATGCCCTCCAAAAATTTTATATCTATTTTAGTGTAACATGTTACTGTCAAAAAATCAATCAAGAAAAGGGGGAATTTGTAAAATATTTTTCATTTATGTCTTAAAATAAAAAGCAACTCTTGTTTAAATAAAAAATAGTTGCAATTTATCTTATGATATGGTAGAATAGCAATAAAACAATGGAGAAATGAATGTATATGCATGCTGGACACAGAGAAAGAATGCGTATGAAACTACTAGATGACGAAACGAAATTGACAGATATAGAAGTTCTAGAAATATTATTATATGACAGCATTGCAAGAAGAGATACTAAACCAACGGCTAAATTATTACTAGATGCCTTTATCAATCTAAAAGGAGTGTTTTCAGCAAGTCCAAAACTTTTAATGGCAATTAGCGGAGTAGGACAAAAGGTTGCTGAACAACTTGTTACAGTAGGGAAAATTATCAATCGTATACAACATGATGAAGAGTTACCTAAAATACATAATTTTTTTAAGTTGCAACAATTTATACAAAAACGCTTTACAGGATATAAAAAAGAAAAGTTAGAAATCTTTTTAATCAATGATGAAAGCAAGGTATTTTGTATTCATACCATTGAAGAGAAGAATACAGAGAATAGTGTCAAGACTGATTTTAAAGAAATTACAAAAATATTATCTATCACTGCACCAGAATCTATTATTTTAGTACATAATCATCCAAGTGGAAATGTACAACCATCTGAAAATGACAGCATTTGTTTGCAAGAAATTTGTACGCTTTGTCAAAAGCAGAGCATTCGTGTCTTAGATAGTATCATTGTATCAGAAGATAAATTATATAGCTATTATCATTCCCAAAGTTTTCAAATCAATTGAAATGTGTAACATACTATAAAATAGAGTAAATAAAAAAATTGTACACTTGAAAAATGCATAAGAGGACGATCTACGCAAGAGTTTGAAAATGGAATTCGTTGTCATTCATTTGCAGTACAGTATTGAATAATGCGTGCAAATTCTAAGAAATTGCACGCATTATTATCTAAAGAGAGGAGAGAGAATGAAAGAGGTTAGAACACGATTTGCACCAAGTCCAACAGGATACATGCATATAGGTAATTTGCGTACTGCACTGTATGCCTATTTGTTTGCAAAGAAGGAAAAGGGCAGTTTTATTTTGCGTATTGAAGATACGGATGATAAAAGACAAGTCAAGGAAGCGTTAAAAATCATTTATGATACCCTTGCTGATGCAGGGATTCAATATACAGAAGGTCCAGATAAAGGGGGCCAATATGGACCATATATCCAGAGCGAAAGAAAAGCTATTTATAAAGAATATGCTGAAAAACTTGTAGAAATGGGTGGGGCATATTATTGTTTTTGCAACCAAGAACGCTTAAATGCTTTAAAAAATGAAAAAGGTATTACCAAATATGATAAGCATTGTTTGCACTTATCTAAAGAAGAGATTGCTACAAAACTAGCACAAAATATATCTTATGTCATCCGACAAAATATCCCTGAAGAAGGCATAGGTAGTTACATGGATTTAGTATATGGGGAAGTATCAGTCAATTTTCAAGATATTGAAGATGGAATTCTATTGAAAAGTGATGGCATGCCCACTTATAATTTTGCAAATGTTATAGATGACCATCTAATGCAAATATCACATGTTATTCGTGGTAGTGAATATCTATCTTCTACACCAAAATACAATTTGTTATATGATGCTTTTGGTTGGGAGCGTCCACAATATATGCATTTGCCACCTATCATGAAAAATGCAACACAAAAAATGTCCAAACGTAATGGAGATGCGAGTTATCAAGATTTAATTGCACAAGGCTTTATAAAAGAAGCAATTATAAATTATATAGCTTTGCTTGGTTGGAGTCCAAAAAGCAATATAGAAAAAATGTCTTTAGAACAATTAGAGGAATTATTTGATATACACGGATTACAAAAATCACCATCTATTTTTGATATACAAAAGTTAAAATGGTTATCTGGATGCTATATTAAGGAAATGGAGTTTGATACCTTTAAAAAACAAGCTATACCATTTTTAAAAAAGAGTAAAGTGTATGGCAAATATGATATTGATTTATTGTTAAAATTGGTACAGACGAGAGTAGATGTTTTAGATGAGATTGCCGAAAAACTAGACTTCATAGAAGAATATAGTACTTTTGATAGCAGCTTATATTTTCATAAAAAAATGAAGAGTGACCGTGAAATAGCAAAAACAATTTTGCCCAAAATAGTAGAACTATGTGTTACATTACCTAGCTATGATAATGCTACAATCTATGAAGCACTCTGTCAATTTGCCGCTGATAATGGATATAAAAATAGTCAAGTTTTATGGACGGTGCGAGTTGCTTTAACAGGCAGAGAGAGTTCTCCAGGTGGTGCAAGTGAAATTTGCCAACTGCTAGGAAAGGAAGGTGTATTGAATAGATTGCAACAAGCTATTCTCTTTTTGAAGGATGAAGATGAAAGAAAAAAATAAAGATAGTAATTTTAAAAAATATTTCTTTTTTTCTATACAGATTGCAGTTCTTGGAATACTTTGTTTAATGATTATAAGCTCTGTATTGGGGTTCATTCTCAATAAAGGAATGAACATACGAGATAGATTGATATCTGAAATTTGTCAAGTGACCTTTATTATAGCATTGACAGTTTCTATGCTCTTTAAAGTTTTTACAATGCGAAGTTTTGTGAAAAAAATTGTTTTTTATGTCTTTGATTCTATATTTTTGTTTTTAATTGCCTTCTTTTCTAGAACAATTGTAAGTACCACGATATTGTATGCCACCGTTTTAACGGAGTTTTACTTAGCTGCTCCCTATTTTAAAGATTGTAGTTATATGTTTGGAGCAAATGCCGTTTTAATGTCTTTTGGATTTTTGCTTGATTCCACTTTAATTGAAGGAGTAACACTACAGTCAGTAGAACTTGCTATACAATATTTTATGGGGATAGGTATCCTTAGCTTGCATTTTATGATGTTTAATTTTGCCATGGTCATTTGGCGCCAAAATAGAAAAATTGAAGCAAGTAAGATAGAACTTTTAGAGGCCTATCATAAACTTGAAGAGGCAACAGTCTATCAAGAACGCAATCGTATTGCAAAAGAAATTCATGATACAGCGGGACATTCCCTAACTACAATGATTATGCAGGCAGAATCTGCCAAGCTCAGTTTAAAAAAGGATACTCCAGCATATGCTGCTGTAACCGCTATGGAATTGCAGGCAAAAAATTGTTTAGAACAGTTGCGTATGAGTATCCATTTACTTTCAGGTAGACATGCAAAAGTAACTTTCAAGGCATATTTAGAACAAATTTTGCTAGAAACAACCAATGCTACAAATTTGACAATACGCTGGAAGATAGAAGAAATGGTATTGTCCAGTCAAGTGGAGAGATTGATTGCAAATACTTTGCGAGAGGGAATTGCAAATGGACTTAGACACGGTAAAAGTACTGCTTTTATTTTTGAATTAAAAGAGACAAAAGAAGATGTTGTTTTTTTTCTATCCGACAATGGAATAGGTAGTGGAAAAACAATTATTGAAGGATATGGTCTACGCACAACACGGGAAAAGGTAGAAGAATTAGGAGGCGTGGCAACTTTTACAGCACATCCAGATGAAGGGTTTGATATTCTATTAAAAATACCTAAAAGCATAAAAAAGGAAGAGGAATTGATATGGCAATAAAAGTTATGATTGTCGATGACCAACCGTTACTTGCCGAAGGCATTAAAAGTATTGTGTTATCCTGTCCAGAGATGGAGGTAATAGCAACTGCTACAAATGGGGAAGATGCTTTAAATAAGATGCAAGAGAATCTGCCAGATGTTTTACTGCTAGATATTCGTATGCCTATTATGAATGGTGTTGTCACGACGGCAGAAGTGAAAAAAAGATATCCATCTGTTAAAATTTTGATGTTGACAACATTTGATGACAGCGAATATATTTTAAATGCTTTACATAATGGAGCATGTGGCTATCTATTAAAGGATATATCTAGCGCTGTTTTGTTAGAATCTATAAAAAATGCACATGCTGGAGATACAATATTGCCATCAAAGGTGGCAAAGAAGCTAACCGAAGTTGCAAAAGCAGTCACTTTAAATAAAGAGATTGAGTTAAAAAAACATTTTCACTTATCCGATAGAGAGGTGGAAATTGCACTTATGCTTGCAGACGGATTTAATAATCGGCAAATAACCTCTGCATTAGGATTGACAGATGGTACAGCGCGCAATTATATCTCAACAATCAACAGTAAATTACAGAGCAAGAACAGACAAGATACCATACAAAAATTAAAGGAAATTTTAGAAATATAGTTATATGCAAAATTTTTATTTAAAAACACCAGAAGAAGTGTTAAAAACTTTAAATAGTTCGGTAGAAAGTGGACTTTCAGACAAGCAAGTACAGGAGCATGCCATAAAATATGGAAAAAATAGCTTGACAGAAGTCAAGCGCAAAAATATATTTTTTCGAATCATGGATGCATTAAAAGAACCCATGCTCATTTTGTTGATAATAGCATGGGGAATAACGCTTGTGGTAAACTGTATTGAAGCTGTGCAGGGGCATCGTTTTAATTATGCCGAAGTCATTGGTATTTTTGTAACAATAGCAATATCTGTTTCCTTGACTATTATCATGGAAGGACGGTCAATCAAGGCATTTGATGCATTAAATAAAATTAAAAATGGAACAGTGTGTAAAGTGCTACGCGAGGGAAAAATACAAACTATCTTGCAAGAAGAACTTGTAGTAGGGGATATTGTTTATCTAAGCATTGGAGATAAAATCATGGCAGATGGAAGATTGTTGCAATCGAATGATTTGCAGTGTGATGAATCTGCCTTAACTGGTGAAAGTTTAGCGGTAAAAAAGAATGCTGAAAAAATTTTTACAGCGGAAAGTACTCCTATAGCTGAACAAGAAAATTATTGTTTTGCAGGGACATTTGTTGTGCATGGAAATGGCAAAATGGTAGTTTGTGCTGTGGGAGATAACACAGAGTTTGGAATGATTGCAAAAGAGATTCAGCAGGAGGAAAGTGGACGAACACCACTACAAGAAAAGCTTACAAAACTTGGCAAAAATATTACAATATTTGGAGGTATTGTTGCATTCTTAATTTTTGTCATGCAATTTATTTATTTGCTAGTGACAAAGACGACTAACTTTACATCTGTATCCAATCTATTTATTACAAGTATCGTTTTAATGGTGGCATGTGTACCGGAAGGACTACCTACAATTGTTGCAATATCCTTATCCATCAATATTGTCAAAATGGCAAAACAGCAAGTGTTAGTTAAAAAGATGATTGCATGTGAAACGGTGGGAAGTGTCAATGTAATCTGTTCAGATAAAACTGGAACTTTAACGGAAAATAAAATGGCTGTTACAAATCTTTATGCAAATGGTAAATATATTGCATTAGACAAGCTTACAAAAGCAGAAGTAGACTTTACACAAGAACTTTTGTATAATTTTGCAGTAAATAGTACAGCGGATATTGTATTGCAAGATAAAAAAATACAATTTATAGGTAGTCCTACAGAGTGTGCATTGCTTGCATTATTGCAAAAAAATGCTATTGATTATGAAAAAGTGCGGCAAAGCCAAGAGATAGTACAAAGTTATTCCTTTTCTTCGAGTACAAAAAATATGACTATATGCTTAAGACAAAGGGATGGATATTTAATTTTAAGTAAAGGAAGTCCGGAAAAAATACGGAGTATATCAAATTTAACAGAAGAAGAAAATGATGCAATGCAACAGCAGGAGAGAAAGTGGCAACAAGAGGCAAAAAGAGTACTTGCATTTGCACATAAATTTGTCAAGATATTGCCATCAACAAGAGAGGAATGCGAATGCAATTTGCAATATGACGGATTTGTAGCCATTGCAGACCCATTGCGTCCGGAAGTATATGATGCCGTTCAAAAATGTAGGAATGCAGGAATTGCGGTTAAAATGTTAACTGGAGATAATATTGTCACCGCCACAGAGATTGCAAGACAGTTACACCTATTTGGTACGAACGGTATTGCGATGGAAGCAAGTGTGCTTGAAGATATGGCAGAAGAAGAATTTAGAAAGACATTGCCACGCGTTGCTGTCATTGCAAGAAGTACACCCACATTGAAGATGCGGGTAGTAAAGACGCTGAAGTTACTTGGCAATGTAGTAGCAGTGACAGGGGATGGTATCAATGATGCACCTGCATTAAAGACTGCGGATGTTGGTATTGCTATGGGTATAGCGGGTACTGAGGTATCAAAAGAGGCGGCGGATATTGTTTTATTAGACGATTCATTTTCCTCAATAGCAACATCAATACAATGGGGCAGAGGGATTTATGAAAACTTTAAGCGTTTTATACAATTTCAATTGACGGTAAATGTTGCATCAGTATTTTTAATTTTTTTATGTACAATTTTAAATTTATTTTTTCCAAATATACAACAACCCTTTTCAGCACTTGACCTACTTTGGATAAATATAATTATGGATGGCCCGCCGGCACTCATTTTAGGACTGGAACCTATTCGAAACAATTTAATGGAGAAGAAACCAATAGCTAGGGGAGAAAGTATTTTAAGCCGTTCAATGCTAATAAAAATTTTTATTGCAAGTTTATTTATGACAGGTATTTGCCTGTTGCAAATTGCAACGAATTTTTTACAGATAGACAATGTCAAGAATAGAACAGTTGTTTTTACACTATTTGTCTTATTTCAACTCTTTAATGCATTGAATTGTAGAGAACTTGGGAATAATAGTATATTTAAAAACTTTTTTAAAAATAGACTTATGTTGCTTGTTCTTGTTGTAGTCTTAAGTCTACAAATTATTATAACACAGTTTGGCAACAGAGTATTTGAAACTGTAGCTTTAAATATTGTAGATTGGTGTAAAGTTATTGCAATGGCATTGTCTATCATAGGAATACAAGAAGGTATTCAAGCTATTATGCGTTATTGTATAAAAAATAAAAGTACTAAAAAATTGTGAAAAAAGTAAGTCTGTTTTCCAAAGCATTCTATAGTGTTTTTTACTTGACAAGATTTTATATCTATGGTATACTGATGAAAAAGCTTGTGTAAAGGAGAAAATAAAATGGTAAACTGGATATTTTTAGCAGTAGTTGCAGGTATTGCTTTATTGGGTTTCTTGCAAGGATTTAACAGATGTTTAAAATTCTATTTTAAAGGTTTTCTTGGATGGATTATATCTGTATTTCTTTGCTTTGCACTTGGAGGAATGATTTTAAAAATCCCATTTATAGAAAGATGGATAGAGTCACTTAACCAAATATTTGTATCACATGTTTCATTCTTAGACGGATGGGCAGCATTAACTATCTATTACATTGCATTATTTATTGTAATCAACATAATAAAACTTATCTTTACAAATTTACTCATTAAGTTGTTTAGTATGAAAAACATTATCATTAAAATACTCAATAAGCTAATTGGTATATGTTTTTCTGTAGTAATGGCATTTATGTTTATGTGGTTGATAGTATCTGTTATTGCAATGTTTGAAAATGGTAGAATTGTTGAAAATATGTATACATATCTCGGTGAAAAAGGTGGCAATTTACTTGTTTCAATCATCAAATGGAATCCAATAAAAAATTTATTTTCTCTATAATTTAAAAATATAAATGATGTCTAGAGCCACATATATTGTGGCTCTAGACATATAAAAAAGGAGTACAACTATGCAAACGCAAGTGCGATTAAAAAGTTTTGCAAAGCTAAATTTAGCACTCAATGTTGTAGGCATAGAAGAGAACTATCATAAGATAGATAGTCTTGTAACATCTATCAATTTATATGATTGGATAGAGTTAAAAACAAGGCATGATAAAGAAATTTGTGTAACTATGGAAGGGAAAGGGTATGCTTATATTCCTATAGCAGATAATAATGCCTATAAAGCAGCAAAACTCTTTATGGATGTTTTTAAAACGAATGGAGCAGATATCCATATATATAAAAATATTCCTGTTGGAGCAGGTCTTGGTGGTTCTTCTGCAGACTGTGCGGGTGTATTGAATGCCATGGCATACGCATATGGTATAAGAGATAGAAATAAATTAAAAGAATTAGCAGATACTTTAGGAAGTGATACTGGATATATGTTACATGGTGGTCTTGCACGCCTAAGTGGTAGAGGTGAAAAAGTACAAAAATTAACTATGCAAGGGAAACTTTACTTTCTATTACTTTTTCCTAAAGGGAGTGTCAATACTGCCAAATGTTATAAAAAATTTGATAGTTTAGCACAGCATGAACAGACGGACATTGATAAACTTATCGTACATCTGCAAAAAATGCAATTGACAGAGGCGACTACTTTTATGAAAAATGCATTGCAGGCATCTGCAATGGCAATCAATAAAAATATTGAACCAGCTTTACAGATGTTACAAAATACAGAATCTCTTGCCACACTCATAACTGGTTCAGGCAGTTGTATCTATGGTACTTTTTTGTCTTATTCCTCTTGTAGAATGGCACAGCGTATTTGTCGTAAAATAAATAGTAAAATTGTAATTCCTATTAAAAAGGGATATCAATGTATTATAGAAGGACAAGATAAAAGAGAAAAATAAAGAGATTCAAGGAGAATATTCTATTGCATAAATATCATGAAGAAATTCAAATAGAGAAAGAAAGAATAGATACAGATACATATTCAAAAGAGCAAGAACAAAATACAAGAACACTTGCCGAAAGACAATTTGTTGCAGATAGTGAAAAAGCAAAAGTAGAACAAAAATATAGTGTTTCTGCTGTGTCTTTAGAAGAAATGATGGACAATGAGCGATTAAATCATATAAAATGCATTGATAAGATATATGATGAAAGTATAGAGCTCTTTCAAAAAGGGGAAAAAGAGCGTGCAATTGCTAAGCTAAAAGAGGGGACAGAGTTAGATGCTAACTATTATTTAGCGTGGTTAGGATTGTTGCAAGTACATACAGAGGATTTCACAAATTTACAGAATTTTGAAAATCTTGCAGATATATATAATAAAAGTATATTAGCTATGAATGAAGAGCAAAAAAAGAAATGTTTATGGAAATATGGTCCACAGTTACAAAAGCGAATAGATAGATATGAGGAAACATATAAAGTATTAGAGAGAGAAGATGAACAATTAAGACAGGCGTATCAACCAAAATATAATTTAGCGTGGAAAAAGAGTAAACCAATTTTTTGGATTCTACTTGCGAGTATGGCACTATGTATTATAGCAATGTCTGTAACTTGGCCTTTTTTACATTTTGTTTCTGGCGATTGGATAGCCTATCTTGCCATTATCTGTACAGTATTAGCAGGTATTTCCTTTTTGCTTTTTGTATTGATTGCATTTCGATTTGCATACTTGTATCATAAAAAGAATTTTTGTGAGAGACTAGGAAACTCAATATATGGAGAAGATATGCGAAAAGTGGCGAAAGAATGTGAAAAATATAAAATACTTTTAGAAGATATATCTAATAGTGCAGAATAATTTTTGCAACACTTGACAAGTATAAGCTTTTTAGAGTATAATACTAAAAAAATAACCACAAGTAAGGGATATTTTTATGAAAGTTAAGGGACAAATAAATTTTAATTCTAAAAGAATTTTATCTGCAATTTTTGCAATTTTCCTATTGTGCTGTGCAGTATTGTTATTTGTGGGATGTAGTAGTAATACTCCTAGATTTATTGTTTCTATCTCATTTAATAATAAGAATTATGAATTGACATATAGAATGAATAGAAAATATTATCCACAGACAACAAATCATTATCTAGCAATGATAGAAAGTGGATTTTATAATGATACAATTATACATGATTTTCAAACGGCCAATAATAAAATGATTGCAGGTGCTTTTAGTAATGAAGATGCTGTACGCAACAACACTTTTAAAGATTTACCAAATACGCCAATAAGCGTTTGGGCGGATGCAAATAGAAAAACGCCTATAAATAATGTAGTGTATGGAGAAACTCTCAGAAATGGATTTGAGATTCGTAACGGTGGGTTTAGTAATGAAAAAGGAGCTATAGGAACTTATACCTATATATATGGACAAGATGGAATTGAATCTGATAGTGCCTTTACAACAAGAGTATACGCAAAAGCAAGTCACAAAAAGAAAGAAGTGCGTCAAGTGGAATATCTGCATAATACTGTTACATCAATGTTTTATTTCAGTACAACAGATACAGCACTAGACAATAATTATTGTGTATTTGCAGTATTAGATAACAATGCATCAAAAACAACTTTTAATGAACTTATGACTGCAATTGAAAATAAAAGGTCAGAATACAATCAAAACGCGCAAAATAACACAGAAAATTTTACAGAAAATTTAAATACTGTAAGAATGGTAGACAAATTTACTGGTAGAACTTATATGGCGCGCTCTAATGGAACACAAGAAAATTTAAATGCAAATGGTATATATTTACCTAAAGTAACTATAAAAATCAACAATATTCGTATAAAAAATTATTAAAAAAAGGAAGGTTTTAAACCTTCCTTTTTTTTGTAGATAATGAATTAGGGTGTAGTATCTGCAAGTTGAATTATATTGAGATTTAAATCAGCAAAATCAATACCAGTACCTGTAGGGTTAATGGTAAGTGTACTACCAGGAGTAGTTACGGGGAAAGTAACTTGTAAAAAGATGTTTTGGCTATCAGTATCACTTGTTAAGGTTGTTGTAGTTGAACCTCCGGGGATATCTGTACCATTTAATCTTGCTGCTATGGTTGTTGTTATAGGGAAGTTTGTACCGTCAGGGTCGGTCAATGTTCCAGTAGCTGTAACCATGTAAATGCCAGGTGTATTGATTGTAAAGTCTGCTGAACCAGCTGTGTGATCAATAGCATCACCAAAATCTACTGTATTTGCTGCAAATGTAAATGGTGTACCTGCTGTAGATGTTTGTGGAGTTGGAGAGGTACTTGTCAATACAGAGGGGGTAAAGTTTGTGCCAGTAGCTCCGGTTGCCCCTGTAGCACCAGTAGCACCAGTAGCTCCGGTTGCACCAGTAGGGCCAGTAGGGCCAGTAGCTCCGGTAGCACCAGTAGCGCCCGTTGCACCTACAGCACCAGTTGTACCAGCAGGGCCAGTAGGACCAGTAGGACCAGTAGGGCCAGTAGCTCCGGTAGCACCAGTAGCGCCTGTTGCTCCCGTTGCACCAGCAGGACCTTGAGGGCCAGTAGGGCCTTGAGGACCTTGAGGACCAACAGCTCCGGTTGCACCAGTAGCACCCGTTGCACCAGCAGGACCTTGAGGGCCAGTAGGACCTTGAGGACCTTGAGGACCAACAGCTCCGGTTGCACCAGTAGCACCCGTTGCACCAGCAGGACCTTGTGGGCCAGTAGGACCTTGAGGACCTTGAGGACCTTGAGGGCCAACAGCTCCTGTAGCACCAGTAGCCCCTGTGTTACCAGTTGCACCTTGTATACCAGGAACACCCTGTGGTCCAATAGGGCCAGTAGGACCAGTAGGACCTGTTATGCCTTGTGGTCCAGTTGCACCAATTGGACCTTGAGGACCAGTAGGACCTTGAGGCCCCATAGAACCACGCATAACATATACATTATTGCAGTTATATTTTATAAATTGTTCTAAATTCATTTTATTTCTCCTTTGCAATTTAAAATTTTTTCAAAGTAAGCTTTATTATGCAAATAATCTTTATGATTTGGTTTATACTTGCCTGCAAGCATATTGTAAAAATAGGATTTTTCAATATTGTTTAACCTATCATAGCAAACACAAAGTTGCATATAGGGAATAAAAGTTGCATAATCTTGGCAGTAAAATACGCTTTTTTTACCTTCATTTTCAGAGGAAATTGCCAAGTTATACCAGAAAATAGCATTATTATATTGCAAATTATTCAAAAAAATATTGCCGATAGCACAGCATATTTCCGGTCTAAAACTTGTATAAGCAAAACTTTTGTATAATGCATTTAATGCTTTTTTTTCTGCATGCATTTCTAAATAGGCATTTGAAAGTAATAGACAAGCACAGATTTTATCTTCCTTCCAACCACTTTTTAGGGTTAGAAAATATTTTAAAAAAGAGATTGCTAAAGAATAAAGTTTATTGTCGATAAGTTCTCGTGCAAAATAATAGATATCTCTTGCAGAAGCAGTACCTATCTTTGCAAATTTTTGACAATAGCAGAGTAAATTTCTATAATTTGGTTTTAGATTTTGTGTGTTTTTTTGATGTGTAATGGTAATATCAAGTTGCATAATATTTCCGTAGATTACTAAAAATTCATGCACAACACCTTGCCAAAAAAAATTTTGATTATTTTTTACTATGCGTTCTCTATAGAAATAAAAACTGCCTTGATTTTCATCGGCAATATTCATATCATACTTCAAAAAATAACAATCAACTTGCCCATTAAATCCTTCTTTTAATAAAAGAAGTTTAGCTTGTTCTTCTGGTAAAAGGATATCATCGGCATCTAACCATAAAATATAATCTGCAGTTGCTTTTGAAAAACTAAAATTACGAGCGGTAGCAAAATCATTTTGCCATATAAAGTGATAAATTTTATTGGTATATTTTTTAGCAATTTCAACCGTTCTATCTATAGAACCAGTATCTACAATGATAATTTCATCAACAATATGCTGTACACACTGTAGACATCTGTCTAAAACTGCCTCTTCATTTTTTACAATCATACATAGTGCTAATGTCTTCATAGCAATTTCTCATTCGTTTTGTGTCGTTTCATTTATTGCGTAGGGCAACGCCTACATTTGTATTCTATGAATAGTAAAATTTTTGTGTGCATAGCAAAATTTTATACTAAAAAAAGAGAGTTTATAACTCTCTTAAAATGGCTAATTTTATTTTTAGCACTATCTTAAATTTCATGGGTGAGTTTACAGAATTCCGCTTGCATGAGGAAAACTTCTTTATAAAATGATATTGATACTTAGAGATTCTATGCTTTCTCCTTATTTATATTTATCCTAAATCTTCCATTTGATAATATTAACAAATCATATCATTATATCATTCTATTTTTATTTGTCAAGACTTTATTTTAAAAACCCTACTATTTTTTTAAATAGTAGGGTAAATGGTGTGCCTGCTGGGGGTCGAACCCAGAACCGACAGCGTCGGAGGCTGTTATTCTATCCAATTGAACTACAGACACATATGTATTTTCTATAAAATTGTTATAAATAAATCTTGTTACATTGTAAAAATAAGATTTATTATCTTAAGTATAACAAAATTTTTCTAAAAAGAAAAGTAAAAAATAAATTTTTTATATTTCGGGTATACTATTTTTATGAAAAAGATAACAAGAGAACAAATTTTACTTTTAGAACAAGAGCTTGCTTGTGCTCCACCTACGAAAGTAGCAAAGCTGGTAAAACGCCTTATGCGCTATAAAAATAATTTTATGCATCAAACAATAGATAAACAAGAATAAGAGAGAACTAAAAAAGTTCTCTCTTATTCTTTGTAAAGTTTGGAATAAAAATTCTATCTGCTGCTACTTGTTCCTGTAAATATACATTTTTTAATGCTAAACTTTCTACATAGTGGACAACTTTTTGATATTCTCGTTTGGTAATGGGGCGTTTTAATTCTTCAAAATTTTCAATTTCACCAAAAGGTGTATACTGTGCCATAATGGAGAGATAGGCTTCACTTTTTAAGCTTGCAAACCAGTCAATTAAGTGTATACTGTCTTGTGTACATAGTGGCAGAATTAAATGGCGTACAATACAACCAGATAACATTTTGCCATTTTCAAAACGATTTTTTCTTTGTGTCATAAATTGGATAACTTTTTTTGCATACGCAAAATAATTTGCTTTACCAGTATAGCGCTGTGCAATTTTAGCATCAAAAAATTTTAAATCTGGTAAATAGATATCAATATAGCGGTCGAGTGTCTTTAAAATTTCTAGCTTTTCATAACTATGTGTGTTGTAGACGACTGGAATATTAGGACGATATTTTTGAAAAACTTCGACTAATTTGGGTACATAATGACTCGCTGTTACTAAGTTGATATTTTCCGCTCCGTTATTTTCTAACTCTTTCATAATTGCAATACAATCTGCAATAGAATAGTTTTTATAATAGGCATGTAAAGCTGCAGTATACTCTTTTTTCTCTTTCAATTGTGCAATTTTTTTTGTTTGTAGAGGATGTGAAAGTGGATAGTTTTGACAAAAGGTACAACCTAAAGTACATCCATAAAAAAATATTGTGCCAGAGCCATTTTTATAGCTGATTGGCGGTTCTTCATAGGGATGTAGTCCATATTTAGCAATTTTAAAATCTTCTGTCACTTGACATCTACCAGAAAAAATACTTCTATCTATATTGCATTGATTTGGACAAATTGAACATAAATTTTTCATATATAAAGTATATCAATTTTTGCGTATAATGACAAATAAAAATAAAAAATAATTGACAATTTGGAGCAAATAAATTACGCTAATAGAAAAGATATAGGGGGAGATACTGTGAAGGATAACTTTATCTCTAAAATAAAAGACTATTACCAAAAGATATTTTCAAAGAAAAATTATACTTGTGATAATTGTGCAAGAGAGATATTTCAAGGAGAGGGTTTGTGTTCATATTGTCTGCAAAAACTACCTTTTAATGATGGGCAATGTTGTCAAATTTGTGGTAGAGCGGTTGCTGAAGGGATAGAAGTTTGCAAGCAATGTCTACAAGATAGACCAATATATATCTTGGCAAAATCAAACTTTATCTATGATGTACAGATACAGAAATTACTCTATCGCTTCAAAAATGGCGATAGATATCTGGTAAATACTTTTATTCCCTTTGCCGATTTCTTTTTAGCCTCTGGAATATTTGATGTAGACTATATTGTATATGTACCCATGTTCTATCGTGATGAAAGAAAGAGAGGATACAATCAAGCTGCAGTGCTTGCAACTGCTCTTGGAAAACGATATGCAATTCCGGTAGCACATGATAAAATCATAAAGATAAAACATACTGTAATGCAAAAAACACTCAATAAAGTCAATAGAATGCAGAACTTAAAAGAGAGCATTGTGCTTATTGACAAAAACTTTTTTCGAGGAAAAAAGGTACTATTAGTTGACGATATTTTAACAACGGGAGCAACAAGTGATACCATAGGAAAGTGTCTCAAAGAAGGCGGTTGTATTGCTGTTTATTTGTATACAATAGCTAGTGTATCTCTGCAGAGGAATGGGTAGTCCGTAATGGATAACAAAAATAAAAAAGATAGGGAGAAAGGAGTATGCAAAAATTTACATTTGAGGCAACAATTCTACAAAAAGAGGGAATGGATGCTGCCTATATAGAAATACCTTTTGATATACAAGAAGTATTTGGAAAGAGACGCCTTTTGGTACATGCGACATTTGACGGAGAAAAATACCAAGGCCAAATTGTGCGTATGGGCACACCAAACTATATATTAGGGATTCGAAAAGATATCCGTGCAAAAATAGGGAAACAAGCCGGAGATAAAGTTTTGGTAACAATTGTCGAAAGGGCAAGAAATTGTACGGATATATAGTGTAAGAGTGCGTTAAATATCTAATGATTGCCAATTTTTTATTGACTTTTACAGCAAAATAGAGTAGAATATATAAAATATAAATTAGCTTTATGCAAAGTTCTTGTAAGGAGAAAGTATGGGCATTTTCACTTATTTTTTCAATAGTTATAGTCGAAAAAATTTAAAAAAGATTGATAAAATTGTAGAGCAAATTGAAAGATTAGAGTCTAAATATCAAATAATGACAAACGCTCAGTTACAAGAGCAAACGACAATTTTAAAGGGTAGACTTGCAAAAGGAGAAACTTTAGAAGATATTTTGCCAGATGCATTTGCAGTTGTGCGTGAAGCGGCAAATAGAGTCTTAAAAATGAAGCACTTTAGAGTACAACTTATCGGCGGTATAGCCTTGCATCAAGGGAGAATTGCCGAAATGCGTACAGGTGAAGGGAAAACACTTGTATCCACCTTGCCGGCGTATCTCAATGCTTTAACAGGGGAAGGCGTGCATATTGTTACAGTAAATGACTACTTGGCAAAGCGTGACGCTGAATGGATGGGGAAAGTGCATCGCTTTTTAGGATTGACGGTTGGGGTAATTTTACACGGACAAAGTGATGATGAAAAGCGTGCGGCATATGCATGTGATATTACTTATGCGACAAATAATGAACTTGGTTTTGACTATTTGCGTGATAACTTAAAGACAGATTTAACGGCAATGGTACAACGCAAACTAAACTATGCAATCATTGACGAAGTTGACTCTATTTTAATTGATGAGGCAAGAACACCACTTATCATCTCAGGACAGGGAGATAAGTCCTCTGAGCTCTATGCCGTTGTCGATAAATTTATTCGGCAATTAAAAGGTGGATATGAAGAAAATGGTATCCGTGTAGAAGCGGAAGGAGAAGATAGAGTACAAAAGGCACTGGATAAGGCAGAGGGTAAAGTAGAAGAAGAGCAAGATTTTAGTGATTGGGACTTTACTATTGATAGAAAGGACCGTTCTGTCTTGTTGACAGAAGTTGGTGCGGAAAAGGTGGAAAAATTCTTTAATATTGCCAATATGGGTGATATTGAACATGCCGACTTGCATCATCATATACAACAGGCACTGAAGGCACACAAGTTATTTCAACGGGATGAACATTATATTATACAAAAGGATGAAGTTGTTTTAGTGGACGAATTTACCGGTCGTATTATGCCAGGTAGACGCTATAGTGATGGATTGCATCAAGCAATTGAAGCAAAGGAAGGGGTACAAGTTCGCAATGAAAATAAAACTTTTGCTACAATAACCTTTCAAAATTATTTTAGATTGTATAAAAAACTATCTGGTATGACAGGTACAGCAAAAACGGAAGAGGGTGAATTTAAGACAATTTATCATCTAGATGTTTTAGAGATTCCAACAAATAAAAAAATTCAAAGAGTGGATAAAGTTGATAAAATTTTTCCAACAGTTGATGGGAAAAAGAGAGCAATTTTACAGGAAATTTTAAGGAGACATGAAACGGGACAACCTATTTTGATAGGTACAGCATCTGTTGAAAAATCTGAAGAGATTGCAAAAGTTTTAAGAAAGAATAATATCAAGCATAATATTTTGAATGCCAAAAACCATGAAAGAGAGGCGGAAATCATAGCACAAGCTGGGCGTTTGGGAGCGGTAACAATCTCGACCAATATGGCGGGACGGGGTACAGATATTTTGCTTGGTGGTAACCCAGAATATTTAGCAAAAAAACATCTGCGTGATAAAGGTATTCCTCCAGAACAGATTGAAATAGCAAGTTCTTATGCAGAACTGACTGGAACAGAAAAGGAATTACAAGAACGCTATCAAAACTTATTGAAAGAGTATGAAAAAGAGACTGCTAAAGAGAAAGAAGAAGTTATTCGAGCTGGAGGACTCTGTATTCTTGGTACTGAAAGATATGAATCTAGAAGAATTGATAATCAGTTGCGTGGTCGTGCTGGTCGTCAAGGAGATATTGGCGAATCAATATTCTTCATCTCCCTTGAAGATGATTTAGCTGTGCGTTTTGGTGGCGAAAAGATGAAAAAAATCTTTCAATTCTTTATCAAAGATGAAGATAGCTGTATAGAAACAAAGATGCTTAGTCGCCAAATAGAGGCAGCACAACGCAATATTGAAGGCAGAAATTTTGGTATTCGTAAAAATGTAATTCAGTATGACGATGTCAATAATAAGCAGCGTGAAATTATCTATGCTGAACGGTTAAAAGTGTTAAATGGGGAAGATATTCATGCTAGAATTGTAAAGTTTATTGACCCTTATGTGCGTGAAATTTTAGCAAAAGAAGTAAACTTAAATCATATGCCTGAAAAATGGGATTTAGAGCATGTCAATCAAGTATTAGAAGCAAAATTGATTCCAGAGGGGAGTAACTATTTAACACCACAAAGGGTAGCACAGTGGGATAGTGAAATAGCTGTACAAAAAATTATTGCGAAAACCAAGAAGGAATATGATAAGAAAATAGAAACATTAAAAGAGAGTATGCATCTTGATTTTAATGAAATTGAACGGCAATGCTTTTTAATGAATATTGACAAAAACTGGATTGAACAAATTGATGCTATGGAACACTTGCGTAAAGGTATTGTACTACATGCCTATGGAAATATTGACCCGGTACTTGCCTTCAAAAAAGAAGGGTTTGAAATGTTTGATGAAATGATTCAACGCATTCAAAATAACACAATTGCTCTACTATTAAAACTAAAAGTGCAAGTTGAAGAAATTGCAGAGGCAGATTTACCACAACATTCTAGTGATTCCATAGATAATTTTGTACAACCAATTGAAAGTATCAAAGCAAAATCTGTACTTGACGAACAACCGGTCAATACAAATCAAGAGAGTGAAAAGCAACCACAACAGCCGGTACGCGTAGAAAAGACAGTTGGTAGAAATGATCCTTGTCCTTGCGGTAGTGGTAAAAAATATAAAAATTGTCATGGTAAATAGTATCTATCCTATTGGCATACAATTCGAAAAAGGGCAGAAATAGACTTCTGTCTTTTTTTCTGTCTTGCTTTTGCTGTATACTTGTACAATTTGACTTTTTTTATAAATTCAATTAAAATATTTGTATATTGTTATAGAAAAGGTAAGCAGTTTGATAAGCATGAAAGCGGCAATACTTGAAAAATATAATAAAAAGAAGTATCATCTTGTAATAGCAGAGCTAAAAAAGCCAACGATAAAAGAAAATCAAATATTATTAAAAGTAAAAGCTGCTGGTGTAAATCCAGTGGATATTTTAATTGCAAGAGGACAAATTAAAATATTGTTTCCATATAAGCTACCGCTCATTATGGGAAATGAAGTGGTGGGAGAGGTTGTTGAAATTGGTGGTTCGACTACAAAATTCCAATTGAGAGATAGAGTTTTTGCAAGACTACCACTGCAAGATATTGGAGCTTTTGCCGAATATGTAGCAGTGGATGAAGAAGCACTTGCAAAAGTTCCAGACTATTTAACAGATGTAGAAGCGGCATGTATTCCTTTGACAGCTCTTACAGCGATGCAGGCATTTGCATTGCTCAATATCAAAAAAGGGAATAGTATTTTTATTACAGGTGGTTCAGGTGGTTTTGGAGCTATGGCAATACCACTTGCGAAGTATTTTGGATTATATGTCATTACAAATGGGAATGCAGAGAGTAAAGAGCGAGTGTTAGATTTAGGTGCTGATATATATTTTGATTATAAAAAACAGATTGTGCTACTGTAGTGCAGAATGTAGACCATATCATTGATAGCGTAGGTGGGAAGAATTTAAAAGAACAATTTGCAATTTTAAAAACTGGAGGGACACTTGTTTCTTTAAAGGGATTGCCGAATAAAGCGTTTGCAGAAAGAATGCATTATTCTGCTTATAAAAAATTGCTATTTCAACTTACTGGTAGCAAATTGGATAAACTTGCAAAAAGGAAGCAACAGCAATATCATTTTCTATTTGTGCAGTCCAATGGAAAGCAATTGGAAGAAGTTGCAAGAATTTTAGCAGAAAAACAAATCAAACCATCTATTGATAGAGTGTTTTCATATGCAGAAATCAATCAAGCATTAGATAAAGTTGCAAATGATTCTTCTAGAGGAAAGACAGTCATAACATTTTAAGATGAAAGGGCAGCTGTTATGATGGAATGAAAAAGAAAAGGGTTGCCTTTTTTACTGATGTTTGATAGAATAGAGATAGACAATAGAAGTGGATAAAATTAGCAGATAAGAAATGTAGGATGCAAAAGTATTTTAATGCGTTTTGCACTTTAGGAGAGTAATTTTGTTTAAAATTGATGACTATAAATTTAAAATAAAAGAGATAGAGAGTGCTTATATAGAAAGTAAAAAGACAATTGCTCTTACAGTTGTGGAAGAAGAACTTATAGCAAAAAAAAAGGCACAAGAAGACCCTACTATTTGGCAAAATTTTGAACAGAGTGTAAAATTGAGTAGAGAGATTGCGGTGCTTGAGGAAAAGATAAAAGCTTTTCAACAACTAGAAAATACATTGCAAGAAATCCATACACTTATACATTTTATAGAAGAGAGTGGTGATGCAGAGTTTGTACAAGAACTTGAAAAAAATTTAATGTATATAGAAAAGCAAATAGAAGATATTACAATTACAAACCTTTTACAGGGAAAGTATGACAGTTGTAATGCCATTGTAAGCTTGCATGCAGGAGCGGGAGGAACGGAAAGCTGTGACTGGGTAGCAATGCTCTATAGGATGTTTGTCCGTTATGCAGAAAGAAACAACTTTAAAGTGCAGGAGTTGGAGAAGCTTGCAGGAGAGGAAGCAGGTATAAAAAGTATAACCTTTAAGGTAGAGGGACTACATGCTTATGGATATTTTAAAGCAGAAAAGGGTGTACATAGATTGGTGCGTATCTCTCCATTTGACGCGAATAAGCGTAGACATACTTCTTTTGCATCGCTAGAGGTTATGCCGGAAATTGATAATGATACAGATGTTGTTATTCGTCCAGAGGAGATTAAGGTATCTACTTTTAGAAGCAGTGGAGCTGGTGGACAACATGTAAATAAAACAGAATCAGCAATCCGTATACAACATATTGCAACAGGCATTGTAGTAACATGTCAAAATGAGCGTTCACAAATCCAAAATCGAGAGATGGCTATGAAATTTTTGCGCAGTAAGCTTGCAGAGTTACAAGAAAGTCAAAAACAAGCAGAGCGACAGAAGTTGCAAGGGGAAATGAAAAAAATAGAATGGGGAAATCAGATTAGAAGTTATGTATTTTGTCCGTATACTCTTGTGAAAGACCATAGAACAGGTTTTGAGAATGCAAATATTCAAGCAGTTATGGACGGTGATTTACATCCATTTATTCTAGAATATTTAAAGAAAAGTTAAAAAGAGAGAGGGGCATATTATGAAAAAATATTTTCAATCATATAGGCGAACAGCAAATTTTATACAATGGGGATTGATAGGTCTATTATTTATTGTCATTGGAATACTCGCATATTTTTTAATAGATAAAAATAAAATTGTTTGGATTTCTATATTACTACCACTTGGAACATTGGTACTTATCTATTCTGCATTTACATGTTATAGTCGATATGGTACAAAAAATCAAATAGTGTATTATCAAAAATTTGGAATACAACTAAAACAAAAATTTACTGCTATTGATTGCATTATCATCAGCATTTATGATGAATTTAGAACAGGTAAAGGATATCTACCTATAACCTATGCAAATGCAGATGGACAAAAATATGCATTGCCATCTATCACCTTTTGTAAAACAGTGAATGAAGCGGAACTTGATATGTGTGATACGCGTGTTGCAACAGATATGACTTTAAGAAAAAATAAGTACATAGGCGTTTTATTGGATTTTGATTTTTTAGAAAAGATGCTAAAAGATGGATATACAGGGAAAATATATATATTAAAATATATTTATGATATTTATCGTGCTGGATTGGATAGAATTATTACAGATAGGGAACAAGTTCATATATATGATAGAACACCAAAAATAGAGAAAACAGAGAAAAAATTAAAATGACATATCAACAAAGAGTAGAGGAAAAATTAAAAAAATTGTCAAATGATTTGACAATTTTAGCAATAGAGAGTTCATGTGATGAAACCGCTTGTGCCTTATTAAAGGGGAGGGAGATACTTGCAAATGTCGTGTTATCTTCGGCAAAGGAGCAGGCAAAATATGGTGGGATTGTACCAGAAATTGCTTCAAGAATGCATATAGAGATGATTGAAGATGCTGTGCAAGCTGCCTTGCAAGAGAGTAAAGTAGAGATAGAAATGCTAGATGGTATAGCATGTACATATGGGGCCGGACTTGTTGGTTCCTTGCTTGTTGGACTTTCTTTTGCAAAAGCTTTTGCATATACACATGGGTTACCTTTTCTTGCTGTGAATCATATACGTGGACATATGGCTGCTGGTTATTTATCTGATAAAAATTTACATCCTCCTTTTGTAACCTTGCTTGCAAGTGGCGGACATACAGCAATTTTGTATACTAAAAGTTTTACAGAGTTTGAGATTTTAGGAAGTACGCGAGATGATGCTGTAGGGGAGACATTTGATAAAGTTGCCCGAGTTTTAGATTTGCCTTATCCAGGTGGTATTGAAATTGAAAATTTAGCAAAAAGTGGTACAAATACTTTCAAATTGCCAAAAATTTTTAAAGGGAATGGATTTGATTTTTCCTTTAGTGGATTAAAGACAGCAGTTGTAAATGCTGTACATCACGCAAAGCAAAAGGGAGAAAAGATAAATTATGCTGATATTGCTTGTAGTTTTCAGACTGTTGTCTGTCATACATTAGCAGAGCGTGCTATTGAAGCTGTAAAAATGAAAAATTGTTCTACATTAGTTGCAGGTGGCGGAGTTATTTGTAATAGTTATTTGCGACAATTATTACAAGATAAGGGAAAAGAAGCAGGCATGCAGGTGATTTTACCTGAAAAAAAATATTGTAGTGATAATGCTGCTATGATTGCTATGGAGGGAAGCATTCAATTACAACATAAAAATATTGCCCCATTGTCAACGAATGCTATGGCATATATACCACTAGCGAAAAAAGGTAAAATTATTGAATAAAATTGTGTATAAAAGAGATTGTATTCCTTATTTTCAAGGTGAAATAAAAAATATTTTCACATAAGTATAAATTTTAAATAGTTAGGCAATAACCGCACTATCTTCAGGATAGGCGGTTTTTTTATGAAAAATTTTTTTATGCTTTTATTTAGTATTCTATTTACAATTGCCTCTTTAAGTATTATGCATTATATGCAGAAAGATTTACTTTTTAAAAATGCAATGCGTTATACTTTTTATAGTCAATCAGCAAGTTCACAAGCACAGATAATATCAGCCACTGCACAAGATGCAAAAAAAGTAAAGTATGCAATAGCAAATTTGACTGGTGAAAGTGCAGAATATCCATATGCTATAGATGCCTTTCGGCAAATACAGAAATACAATGCAAGATTTAAATTTATGGAAGTGTGCGGAGATATACAAAATTATTATTTTTATAGTCAACAACTTTATTCCGCAGTCAAGATAAATGGTATAACAATCAATTTACATATTGCAGTAAAAATGGATAGTATTACTGTCGGTAGTCCGCTTATATTTGGTGGATTTTAATTGTTATAACAATAAACTCTATCTCAATATAGGACAAATCGTGCAAAAGTGCAAAAAGTAGTTATAGAATATGTAAGAATTCTATCATAAAAAAGTTTAAAAAGAGTGGCATAGGTCAAAAACTGTTGTACATAAAATAAGGAGGTTGCATATGTCAACAGAAAACAAAGACGAGAAGAGTATGCCAACAGAAACAACAAAAATGAAACATACTGGCTTATATTATGTTGCCGCTATTGTTTGTGCATGTATATTGACAACAGCAATTTTGTTGGTTGTACTTTTACCGGGTAGACAAAATAATTCAATAACCTATCCACCAACGATTGAAAATCCATCAGATGTTCCAACTATAACAGACAAAATTAAATTCGACCTACCAGTTGCAAACGCTACATTGGGACAAGGGTATGAATTTTGGCAAAACGTAACTTTAGATAAGTATGAATTACACAAAGGAATTGATTTTAATGCGGCAGCAGGTACAGAAGTAAAGGCTGTTGCATCAGGTACGGTAATTGAAGCTAGTGTTGATGTTTCAACAGGTGGCAAGGTAGTGATTGACCATGGTAAAGGGTTAAGAACAGTGTACATGTCTATTGATATTGCAGAAAATATGAAACAAGGTAGCAAGGTAGAACAAGGGACTATCATTGGTAAAATTTCAAGTGATGTAGATTGTATGGGTGACGAGAAAAATTTAGGAAGTCATTTACATTTTGAAGTGTTACAGGAAAACAAAACAACAGGCAAATATGAAAATATTGACCCTAAAATATATTTAGTATTAGATGAAAAGTAAAAGTAATTTTAATATACATCTTAAATGTATCTGTAAACAAAAAATAGAATACTAAAAAAGTCGCTAATACTCTATGTATTAACGACTTTTTTAGTTATAAAATGTATATATAGTGCATTATCCTATCGATACTAAACTTAAAAGAAAAGTCTTTGTATATAATTTGCTATTGTTTTTGCATAGATAGATAGACCATAAGAACTGCGATATCAGCAGGGGAAACGCCAGATATTCTACTCGCTTGTCCTAGATTTTCTGGTTGAATTTGACTGAGTTTTTGTCGTGCTTCTAATCGTAACCCCTCTAAGGTGTGGTAATTAAAATTTTTAGGTAATTTTCTATCTTCTAGCTTTTTCGCTTTTTCAATTTGCTCTAACCCTTTTTTTAGATATCCTTCATAAATAATCTGTATTGTTGCCGTTTCAATATCTTCATTTTTAAAGTTTTGTAAAATAGAAAATGTTGTACAAATATCTACAATAGGTATACCACGACGCAATAAATCAGCATATGTTAAAGCGTTACTTGGAGTAGGGTAATTATATTTTGCTAAAAATGCAGTAACTTCTTTTGGCAAAAGTTTCGTCTGTAAAATTTGTAAAATGTTCTCTATATTTTTTTTCCGCTTTTTATAGAGGGTATATCTCTTTTTGTCAACTAGTCCAATTGCATACCCTTTTTCTGTTAAACGCAAATCAGCATTATCTTGCCGTAGATATATTCTATGTTCTGCACGCGAAGTCATCATTCTGTATGGTTCATTCGTGCCTTTTGTAACTAAATCATCAATTAAGACTCCAATATAGGCTTCATCTCTCTGTAAAATAAATGGAGGTAAACCTTTAATTTTAAGTCCGGCATTGATACCAGCAATCAATCCTTGTGCTGCCGCCTCTTCATATCCACTTGTGCCATTGACTTGTCCAGCGACATAAATACCTTCTATCTTTTTAAATTCTAGAGTTGGATATAAGTCTAGGCTATCAATACAGTCATATTCAATAGAGTAGGCATAACGCATAATTTTACAGTTTTCAAGACCGGCAATGGAATGATACAATTTTTCTTGTACATCATGTGGTAGAGAGGTACTCATACCTTGAATATAATACTCATTGCTGTGTTCCGTTTCTGGCTCTAAAAAAATTTGGTGCCTATCTTTATCAGAAAAGCGAACAACTTTATCTTCAATAGAGGGACAATAACGCGGTCCTGTTCCTTTAATGATACCACAATAGAGAGGGGAACGATGTAAATTATCTAAAATAATTTGATGTGAAGTAGGATTGGTATATGTTAGATAACAATGATGTTGTTTTTTAGGAACAGCTTTTGTCAAAAAAGAAAATGGATAGATATCCATATCACCCTCTTGCACCGTACATTTAGAAAAATCGATGGAACGACCATCAATGCGGGCAGGAGTACCTGTTTTAAAGCGACGCACTTGAAAACCTAAAGAGATTAAATTTTCTGTCAAACGATTTGCCGGAGCAAAACCATTTGGTCCGGCAGGTTGTTGAAAATCACCAGCAATAACGGCACTTTTTAGATAGACTCCCGTTGCTAGGATGATAGCCTCTGCATGTATTTCTTGCTTGTATGTAGTGCGTATACCATATACTTTTCCATTTTGGACTAGAATTTCACATACTTCGCTTTGCTGTATTGTCAAATGAGGTGTATTTTCTAGCAATTCTTTCATACAAATATGATATTTGTCTTTATCAGTTTGTGCTCTTAAACTTTGTACAGCTGCACCCTTCCCTCTATTCAGCATACGAATCTGCATACAAGTTTTATCGGCATTGCGTCCCATAGCTCCACCTAGAGCATCAATTTCCTTTACAAGATGTCCTTTCGCTGTGCCACCTATAGAGGGGTTGCATGCCATAAAAGCTATACTATCTAGATTTAAAGTAAGTAATAGAGTCTCAATTTGCATATTTGCAAGTGCGAGAGCTGCTTCACAGCCGGCATGTCCTGCACCTATTACAATTGCCTGATAGTGTATTACTGTTTCCATATCTTTACCTTCATTGTCTTAAAATTATGTTTTTAATATCACCTACTTCTTTTGAAAGCGTAGGATTTAATTTCATTTGTCCTTCAATTTTATCGCGTGCATGCATAATGGTCGTGTGGTCTCTGCCACCCATTGCTTTTCCAATACTGATAAGTGGAATATTTAAAATATCACACATCAAATAGGCACAGACTTGTCTAGGATGTACAAGTTCCTTTTTTTTGCCCTTGCTTAAAATTTGTTCTTTTGTAACTTTGTAAAAATTACAAACTGCATTTAAAATATTATCGGCAGTAATATCTTCCTGTTCATGTTCTTCACGCACTGCCTCATGTAATGCATTTGCTGCAAATTGTACGGTGATTTCAGCGTCGTGTAATTGACTTGCAAAAATAACTTTTTTTAATCTGCCCTCTAAAGTACGGATATCTGGACCTGAATTATTTGCTAAAAACTCTAAAACATCGTTCGGAATAATCATCTTGCGTTCCTGTGCTTTGCGACTTAAAATTGCAATTTTCGTCTCAATCTCTGGAGGTTGAATGTCTATAATTACCCCTCCAGAAAAACGCGTACGCAATCTTGCTTCTAAAGTCGACATCTCTTCCGGAGAGACATCACTTGTTAAAACAATCTGTTTCCCTGCTTGATGTAAACTGTTAAAGGTATGAAATAACTCCTCTTGCACTGCCTTTTTGTTCGCTAGAAATTGAATGTCATCAATCAATAAAAGGTCGACATTTCGATAAAAATTGCGAAATTTAGAGGTCTCTGCTCTGTTATTGCCGCGAATAGCAATAGAGTCAATAAGCTCATTGATAAATTTTTCACAAGTAGTATAAAGCACTTTTGCAAGCGGTTGCTTTTCTATAACATAGTTTGCAATAGCATGCATAAGGTGTGTCTTGCCAAGTCCTGAACCGCCATAGATATATAATGGATTGATGTCGTCATTGATGCTAGCATTTGCAGTATTTTCGGCAACAGAGCGTGCAGCGGCATATACAAACTCAGTATTTGGTCCGACAACAAAGGAATGAAAATTATATTTTTTTTCTATAGGAATACTATCAAATTCTTCATCTCGTGAATTTGTAGAAAAATAGACATTTTCTTCACCTTGTAAAATAATTTCAAAATCTGTAAGTCCAGTATTGGACTTTTTTAAAGATTCCTTCACTTTTTCTACTAAAGTTTGTGATTCACAGATGGCATCAGCAAATAATTTTGAAGGTGTCTGTAATACAATTTTATTGTCATGTATATTGATAGGTACAAACTGTGTAATATGTGTATTGTATGTAATTTCTGCAATTGTACCTTGCAATTCTTTTTTCACTCTATCCCATAAATTTAGTAAAGATTGACTGTCGTCTAGCATTCGTCCCTCCAAAACTTTTGTACTTTTTTCAAAAATGTGCTATAATTGATATGATGTATATTATACTCTACTTTTAAGGATATGACAAGTAAATTAAAGAAATTGTTATGAGAATAGAAAGTTTAAAATTAAAAAATTTTAGAAATTATACAGAGGCTACCTTTAGCTTTACAGATGGATTAAATGTACTCTATGGAAAGAATGCACAGGGCAAGACCAACTGTGCAGAAGCTGTATTTTATCTATGTACAGGAATATCTTTGCGACAGTGTAAAGATAGGCAAATGATTCAGTTTACAATGCCTATGGCTACCATTGAAGCAAGAGCAAATACCGTCTATGGCAATATCCATCTTGTTGCAAAAATTACTGAAAATAGTAGAGAATTATATATTAATAACAATAAAATTCGGCGGAATGTTGACCTTTTAGGCAATTTGAAAGGTATCTTTTTTAGTCCTAAAGAGTTGCGTCTTGTACAAGATGGCCCAGAGGAAAGACGACGCTTTTTAAACTTATCTATATCACAAATCTCAAAAAGTTATTATACGGCACTGATGCGTTATAATAAAATTTTAGAACAACGCAATGCTCTCTTAAAGAGTAAAGATAATCAATTGATTTATGAAACGCTTTCAGTTTGGGATATGCAACTTGCAAGTTTTGCGACAGAGATTGTGCAGAGAAGAGAGGAATATATACAAGTGCTTTTACCATTGGCAAGAGAACGACAAGCCTATTTGACAGATGGACGGGAGAAGTTACATTTAGAACTAGAATGTAAAGGATACAATAAAGAGCAACTTGTTAAATTACAGGAAATATTTGCAGCAAATATTGAAAAGGATATCCGTTTAGGATACACGAGTATAGGACCGCATAGAGATGATTTGAAGATAACGATAAACGATGAAGATGCAAGATTATATGCATCACAAGGACAAACAAGGACGATTGCACTCGCATTAAAGCTAGCAGAAGTCAATGTATTTAAAGAGATAGCGGGAGAAAAACCTATATTAGTACTTGATGATGTTATGAGTGAATTGGACTTGACACGGCGAAGAAAGTTGATTGCTCAATTAGAGGGATTACAGGTAATTTTGACATGTACGCATGCTGAAAAGGTGTTGTTTGGAAAAAAAGTGAATAAAATAAAGATTGTGGATGGACAGATAAAGTAAAGAGAAGGCAAGAAAATTCTAGATAAATGCAATAAATTGCTAAAAAAAGCACATACTACCGAAAAGTAAAGAGGAAAATATGTGCAGTTTTATTTACAAAAGATTGACAATTACAATATTGAGTATATTCTTTTTACTCTTTTTGAGTGGAGCATATGGATTTTCACGCTATTCGGTATGCGAGATAGAAGGGGTAAATATTGCTGGAATGACGCAAGAAGTTGCAAGACAAAAGATAGAAAGAGAGTTGCAGAGACAGTTAAAAGAGAAAAAACTCATCATACAGATAGAAAATAAACGATATTCTTTTCGTTATCCAGAACTCTATTATAAAACCAATCTAATGGAAGTTTTGCAACAAGTGCAGGCAAAAAAGGGTAAATATATTTTACAAAAAGAACTATGCCTAACAAATTTGGAAAGGAGTCTACGAGGAATATGTGATGATTTTTATCGTCATAGTGTGGATGCTGGCATAGTATTTCATGGCCGTAGTCCAGAGAAACCAGTTTTTCAATATACACGAGATAGAGCGGGGCGTTTTCTTGATGGAAAACAATTACGACAAGATGTAGAAAATGCATTGCAAAAAAACTTTAAAAAAGAGAGATTGATACATGCAAGAACGATTTATAAAAATGCAAAATTTCAAGTTTGTGATGCAAAAGCCTCTACGCGGTTACTCGCTAGTTTTTGTACTTATTTTGCAACTAGCAATGCAGAGAGAACACACAACATAACACTTGCAAGTCAGTTTATCAATGGAACTGTTTTAGAACCAAATATGTTGTTTTCCTTCAATGAAAAGACGGGACCTAGAACGGTAGAACGAGGTTTTCAAGAGGCACATATCATACAAGAAGGGGAATTTATAAATGGCGTTGGTGGCGGTGTTTGTCAAGTGAGTACGACAGTGTATAATTGTGCTTTGCTTGCAGGATTAAAAATTGTAGAATATCATCCACACTCGCTACAAGTGGGATATGTAGCACCATCCTTTGATGCAATGGTCAATGGCAGGGTCTGTGATTTAAAATTTAAAAATTGTTACGATATGCCCGTTTATATTGCAAGTAGAGTACAAGATAACCAATTGCGTGTAGAAGTGTATGGTCTGCCAACAGGGGTAACATATAGTCGAGAGAGTGTTATCTTAGAAAAAATAGCACCAAAAGAACCAGAGATTTGTATTGGAGATGAAGAAAAAATATTGCGTCCAGAAAAGGAAGGCGTGCGGAGCGAAGGATATTTAATTATTGAAAAAGATGGTCAAATTGAGCGTAAAAAAATTAGAACAGATAGCTATAAAAGTGTACAAGCAAAAATACAAATTTTGCCAAGCATACAAGAGAATACAGACACTAGAGAGATAGAAGATATATAGTAAAAGTGAAAAATACGCTGTAATATATGGAAGATAAAAAATGCAATATAGATATATGCCCATAAGATAAATAGAAAAAGCGAAGAAAAAGCTTGATATATTGAGAAAAATTTGATACAATAAAAGATAAAATACAATGGAGGGGCATAAAGCGTGGAAAGTGCATATTTACGATTCAAAAAATTACATGAAAGAGATATTATAAAGGATTTATTTGACAATATTGATGCATATGACGGCAAGGAAGTATGTATAGTAGGTTGGGCAAAAAATTTGCGTATAGGCAAGGCGGTTGGATTTATTGAACTCAATGACGGAACACACTTTAAAAATTGTCAAATTGTATGTAGTGTAAAAGATAATTGGAATTATCAAGAGATAGCAAGCCAAAATATAGGAGCATGCCTTTATGTGCGTGGCGTTGTAGTCAAAACACCACAGAGTAAACAACCATTTGAAATTGTATCGAACTTAGTTTTAATTTTAGGTGAATCTACACCTGATTATCCACTACAAAATAAAAAGCATTCCTATGAATTTTTGCGTGAAATTGCACATTTGCGCCCACGGACGAACACCTTCCGTGCAGTATTTAAAATTCGTAGTGAAGCAGCTTTTGCAATTCATGATTTTTTTCATAGTCAAAATTTTGTCTATGTTCACACTCCCATTTTGACGGCGAGTGATTGTGAAGGAGCGGGTGAAATCTTTCAAGTAACTACTCTTCCTTTAGAGGAGAAGAAGGAAGTCGATTATAAAGATGACTTTTTTGGTAAAAAGGTAGGTTTAACTGTAAGTGGGCAATTAAATGGTGAAACTTTTGCAATGGCATTTGGAAATATCTATACATTTGGGCCAACATTCCGTGCAGAAAACTCAAATACCTCTCGCCATGCCGCTGAATTTTGGATGATTGAACCTGAAATGGCATTCTGTGATTTACAGAGCAATATGGAAAATGCAGAAGCTTTAGTAAAATATGTTGTAAAACATATTTTGACTAGATGTAGAGATGAATTGGAATTTTTAAATCAAGCTGTTGATAGCGGTTTAATTGCACGTTTAGAAGCGGCACTTGACTGTAAATTTGGTGTAGTAACCTATACAGAAGCTATCAAACTATTGCAACAGAGTGGACAGACATTTGAATACCCTGTATCTTGGGGGTGTGACTTGAAGTCTGAACATGAACGGTATTTGGCGGAAATCATCTACAAAAAACCGGTATTTATCATTGACTATCCTAAACATTTAAAGGCATTTTACATGCGTGCCAATGATGACCAAACGACTGTTGCTGCTATGGATTTGCTTGTACCAGGAATCGGTGAACTTGTTGGTGGGTCACAGAGGGAGGAACGCTTAGGGCGTCTAGAAAAGACAATTGAATCTATACATCTCTCAAAAGAAGATTATGCCTTCTATCTAGATTTAAGACGATATGGTGGAGTAATACATTCTGGGTATGGTATTGGCTTTGAAAGATTGATTATGTATCTAACAGGTATGACAAATATTCGTGATGTAATACCATTTCCAAGAACTGTGGGCAACTGTAACTTTTAAGATAAAAGGAGATTTTATGAAAATAGTAGTTGACTGTGTTGGTGGTGATGATTCTCCAAAATCGGCAATATTTGGGGCACTAGATGCCTTAAAACAGGATAGAGATTTGCAAGTAGTTTTAGCTGGGCCTATTAAGAGTGTACAAAATGTTTTAGAGCAAGAGAAATATAATAGTTCGCGTGTACATCTTTTAAATTGCAGTGAACAGATTGCAAATGATGAAATACCATCTGTTGCTATTCGACAAAAACCAGATTCCTCTTTAGTACAGGGATTGAAACTTTTAAAAGAAGATAGCAGTGTAGGCGGATTCGTAGGGCAAGGGTCAACTGGAGCCTTGTTGACAGGTGCTTTATTGGGGCTTGGTAGAATTAAAGGATTGTCCCGTCCAGCAGTTTGTCCCATTTTACCAAATATGAATGGAGGAAATGTCTTTATTCTAGATGCAGGTGCTAACAATGAAAACACACCGCAACATCTCTATCATTTTGCCTTAATGGGGTCAGTCTATGCTAGAGCTATGGGCGTTAGCAATCCGCGCATTGGTCTATTGTCGAATGGAACAGAGAGGCATAAGGGAATGGCAATGCATCAGGAGGCATATAATTTAATTGCCGAAAATGCATCCTTAAATTTTGTTGGCAATATTGAAGGAAGAGAATTGTTATCCGGTAATGTAGATGTGGTTGTAGCAGATGGATATGCCGGCAACATTGCTTTGAAAACAGCAGAAGGGACTGCCCTATCTGTGATGCATATGTTAAAAAAGACAATACAAAATTCTTTTTGGGCAAAAGTGGGAGCACTCTTTATGCGTTCTAGCTTTAAAAAGTTGAAAAAGGTATTATACTATACAGAACATGGCGGGGCAATTTTTTTAGGTGTCAATAAAGTTGTTGTAAAAGTGCATGGTGCTGGTACGCGACAATCTATTTGCAATGCTATATTACAGGCAAAAGAGATGGCAAAAAGCAATTTGATTGAAAATATAAAAGAACTTTTAAGTACACAAAATAGTATTGATGTATAGGACTAGTTATTATTTTGTATAAAAGTATATTGTATATAGAGCAATACAAGTATGGAATAAGAGGGAGAAGAGATGCAGAAGCATTTAGAGAAAAAAGATATGGATGTAATTGAAAAAAGATTACAATATACTTTTCGAGATAAAAGATATTTGCAGAGAGCATTCACACATGCCTCTTATGGATATGAGCATAATTTAGAGGATAATGAACGACTTGAGTTTTTAGGGGATAGTATTTTAAGTTTTGTCATTGCATATCAACTGTATAAAACTGGTAGAAATGAAGGGGATATGACTGCTTGTCGTCAAAAACTTGTCTCTGCAAAACCATTGGAAAATGCCGTGCTAAAATTAAATATAGTAGAGTATCTGCAATGTGCACAAGATGTAGAACAAAAAGGGGGAAAGTGCATATCAAGCTTATATGAAGCGATAGTTGCTGCTATGTTTTTAGATAGTGGAATGACAGAAGTTGAAAAATTTATAACGCGGACGCTCAAACTTGAAGAGCAAAAAAATGAAAATTATAAAGGGCAATTGCAGGAGTTTTTACAGGGGTTAGGACAAGCATCTGCTAACTATGTATTGCTTGAAAAGAGAGAAGTAGAAAATACACAACAATTTATAGTTGAAGCACAGGCACAGGGACAAAGTGCCATAGCCAAGGGGCGAAAGATACGAGATGCTGAACAACATGCAGCAAAAATCTTGCTAGAAAAATTACAGAGAAATGTAAAAAAATAAGACAATGTACATGGAGTTTTGTTTTGAATTTTAAAAAAATAGAATTAAATGGTTTTAAATCCTTTGCAGATAAAACGGAAATTTACTTTGAACAAGGTGTTACAGCAATTGTTGGACCAAACGGTTGTGGGAAAAGTAATGTAGCTGATTCTATACGATGGGTATTTGGGGAACAATCTGCCAAAACGATGCGTGGTTCCAGTATGCAAGATGTCATCTTCAATGGAACACAGACACGAAAAAGCCAGTCCTTTTGTGAAGTAACTTTAATTTTTGATAATTCTAGTAAGATGTTTGCCGACCTAGAATACAATGAAGTGTCTATGACGCGTCGTCTCTTTCGAGATGGCGACAGTGAGTATCTCATCAATAAACAGCCATGTTTAAAGAGAGATATTGTAGATAGATTGCACTCCGTTGGACTTGGTAAAGATGGATATTCTATTATAGGACAAGGTAAAATAGAGCAAATTATGAATGCCAAGCCAGAAGATAGGCGTGCTATATTTGAAGAGGCAACAGGCATTATCATGTTTAAAAGTAAAAAGCAGGATATAGAAAGACGCCTCAATAATAGTTATAATAATTTAAATATCTATGTACAACGCATGGAAGAAGTTGAAAAAATGCTACTTCCACTTGCTAAAGCGGCAGAAAAAACAAAAAAATATCTTTCTCTCTACCAAGAATTAAAGGTCAATGAAATCAACTTATATATTTTTAAATATGATACAGCAGAAGAGACGCGTACAAACATTGACAAAATTTTAAAGATATTGTGTATGGAAGAGGAGAAAAGCAGAGAGAGAATTACATCTATTGAAAGGGAATATGCACAAGCTCGATATGATATACATGATATCGACCAACTTTTGCAAGAACTCAATAAAAAATTGTTAGATTTTACTGTATCCATGCATAAACAAGATAGCGAAGGTAAAATTATTACAGAACGCATCAATTTTTATCAAAAACAGATTGTACAAGATGAAAACACAATAGAAAAAAATATTGCGAAAATAGATACAATTGACACAGAATTGGAAAATTTACAAGTAAAACAGGAAGCAGAACAATCCATTCTGCAAGGACATCAAAAGGCGTTGAAAGCAGTAGTGGAGCAGTCCAATACATATACACAAGAGCTACATAAAAATGAAATTTTAAGCAATCAAACAGAACAAGCATTTATTGACTCTATACAAAATTTGTCTAAAATGCGTCAAGATATTAGTACTCTCTCTGTAAAAAAAGAGGCAATGCAAGAGCGGTATGTTGGCATGATGCAAGAGTGTGTCGACTTAAAAAATAGAGAAGAACAGACAATAAGCAGTTTGGAGGAAATACAAAAAGAACTAGAACAATTACATGCAGATGTTGCTACAGAATCAAAAAAGTTAGCACAAAAGGAAGAGCAAATTGCCATAACAACAGTTGCATTAGAGCAGTGTAGTGAAATGATAGTCTCTCATAATGGTAAAATCACCAACGCAAAAGAGAGAGCCAATTTTTTTATGCGTATTAAAGAGGAACATGAAGGATACTCTATAGCGGTAAAGAAATTGCTTTTAGAAAGCAAAAAAAATGAGATTGTTCGTAGTAAAATAAAAGGAGTCATTGCCGATATTATCAAGTGCAAGCAAGAGCATGAAGTTGCAATTGAAACAGCTTTTGGAGCGGCAATGCAAAATATTATTACTGCCACTGCTGATGATGCTAGAGTGCTTATTGAGTATTTAAAGAAAAATAAATATGGTACAATTACCTTTTTACCAGTACAATCATTAAAACCGCGGCAAGATATGCTTGTAACAGAGCGTGCTGTAAAAGAGAATGGAGCAATTGGACTTGCCACCACTCTAGTGCAATTTGATAGTTACTACGAAAATATCATCCGTAATTTAATAGGGAATACCTTAATTGTCGATACAATTTTAAATGCCACAGCAATTGCTAAAAAATATCAAAATAGCTTTAAAATTGTTACACTTGATGGAGATATTATTGCAACAAGTGGTTCTATGACTGGTGGTAGTCGTAAAGAGATGGCAACAAGTAAACTTGCAAATGAGCGAAAAATTGATGAAGTGCAAGTAGAGATTGCAGAGTTAAAAGATAAGCTTCAAAAATTGGTTATCAAGCGTAATGATTTAGAAGTTACTAGAAGAGAAGATATTGCTATTTGTGCAAGTTTGCGTGATACTGTTGTACAGATAAAGAGTAAAATTGCTGTTTTACAAAATAAACAAGAAAGTTTACAAATAGCAAATGCCGAACTGAAGGAGCAAATGCAAAAGAGACAGGAAGAAGCTAATGAACTCTATGCTAAAGTACAAGGGATTGAAGATGCCTTTCATGCCACAGCAGAAGGGGAGGAAAAATTATCGCAAGAATATAGCAGTGCTGAAGGAGAAACACAGCAACAAAAAGAACGCATGCATGCGTTGCGAACATTGCTTTTTGAGAACAATACGAAGCAAAATGAATTACATCAACAAATAGTAAATTGCAATGCTAACCTCTATAATTTTGAGCAAGAAATTTTACGGTTTCAGGAAGAGAAAAAGAATTTATTGGATGAAAATGTTGATAAAAGAAAGGCTTTAGCACAGATGCATGAGAATATACAACAGTTGCAGAGAGAAAGAGATTCCATAGCATTGACAACTGAACAACAACAAATGATAGATGAATTGCGTAATAAAATTGAAGAACAGTCGCAAGCAAAGGATAATATAAATGTTGTGCTAGAAAAACTTATGCAAGAAAATAGAGAGCTTAGCGAAAAATTAAATGAGATAGCTTTAAAGAAGCATAAGCAAGAGCTAGAAGTGTCAAAATTGATGAGTGAATTAGAAAATTTACAAGTGCGTATTCATGAAGAATATCAAGAAGATTATGAAAGTTGTCTCTGTTATAAGCTGGACAATTTTGTACCACGAGAGGGGCAATCTGTAATAGCAAAATTAAAGAGAGAAATCAATGCCTTAGGATCAATTAACCATACAGCAATGGAAGAATATGAGCAGTTAAATGCACAGTATACAGAAATGCAAATACAACGGGAAGATGTACAAAAAGGTGTTGATGATACACAAAAGGCATTAGATACTTTAAAGAGTGAAATGCAACAACAGTTTGATTCTGGTTTTAAAGAGATAAATGAAAATTTTCAGCGTTTGTTTAAAGAATTATTTGGTGGTGGCAGAGCAGAATTACAAATGGATTATACTGATTGTACAGACCCATTATCTGCTGGTGTGGAAATTGTGGCATGTCCTCCAGGTAAAAAATTGACAAAAATATCTTTAATGTCCGGTGGAGAACGAGCTTTAACAGCTATTGCAATTTTATTTGCTATATTGGGACTTCGTCCTATGCCATTTTGTGTATTAGATGAAATTGAAGCGGCATTAGATGAAGCAAATGTAGATAAATTTGCTACATTTTTAAAAAAGTTTGCTAAAAACACACAGTTTATTGTCATTACACATAGAAAACCAACGATGGAAAAAGCTGATAGTTTATTTGGTGTTACTATGGAAGAAAAAGGTGTATCTAAAATAGTATCTGTAAAAGTAACAGAAGTACAAGAAAGACTTGGTGGAGATACACTACAATAAGAAGCAAATATATTATATTTAGAAAGCATAGTAAAATATAAAGCAATTTTAATATTGAGTAGAATAGTAATGCTTATAATAAAGTTAAGTTTAAGCACTAAAAAATGGATTGCAATGCATGGCAACGGGTAGGTTAGTGATTGAAGACAATTTACAAATTGCCTTAAACAGTATTGTGCATTAGATGAAAGGAAAAAGGTTTAGTTGATACTAAACCTTTTATTTATATTATTTCAATAGAAATGCTTTATTTGGTATTGCCAAAAATGCTATCCATTTTTTGCTAGACAATTTATATTTTATTTATGGATGTAACAAATATATACGCAAGTATAAAACAGGAAGTAGTAGATGCTAATAGCAATTATAGAGTAAATGAAAGATAAAATAAAATATCCAATAGAAAGATAAGAGTTAGGGGAAAATATAACTATTTATTTTTTAAATTTTCTATATCTTCACTACGACAGAGAACCATCAGCCTTTCTTGTGTGGTAAAAATATGGTCAACATTTGGGAATGGATTTAAGTCATTACCAACTTTAATGCCTAATATATTCATATTATATTTTTGTCGGACATTTGCCTCTAAAAGTGTTTTACCTATCCATGCCTTAGGTGGTTGAATTTCATAAATAGAGTATTCATTATTCAGTTGTATACAATCGAAAATATTATTGGAACCATACTTCATTGCAATACGTTCGGCAATTTGTTTTTCAGCAAATACAACTTCATCTGCACCATTTCGTCTTAAAAACTTTGCTTGAATTTCAGTTGTTGCTCGTGCAATTACATATCTAGCTCCGCCCTCCTTTAATAACGAGGTTGTTTCTAATGATACTTGAAAGTTATCACTGACACAGACAATACAAATATCAAAATTATTTAGGCCTAAACTCTCTAACACAGCTGGTTGCGTACTATCTCCAATTTGTGCATTGGTCACATAGGGCAATATTTCATTGACTTTATCTTCGTTTGTGTCTAACACCATAATGTGATTGCCAAGCTCATGGAATTTTTTTGCAGTATATCGTCCAAATTTGCCTAGCCCTATGATTAGAACTTCTTTCATATGCGTTTGTTTTAACTCCTTATTTATCTTCGCCAAAATGACAACTTTTCATAACTTATTTTATACTATATTTTAAGTAGCAATTTGATTTAGCTATACATTTTATTATCCAATATGCACCTTTTCTTGTGGTTTTTTCACGACACTTTTCCCTCCATGTTTGCGTAAAGAGAGCATAAAAGTTATACAACCCGTTCTACCTATAAACATCAATAGACAGAGTAAAATTTGTGAGTCAATGCCTAGTTTTGGCGTAACACCTAAACTTAAGCCAGTATTCGAAAGTGCGGAGATAACTTCAAAGAATATAATTGTTAAACTTGCATCTGTGTTTGGATAGGATGGATTCATATATAATAAAGATGGTTCAAATAGTGTCATCAATAGAACACTGAGAATGGTTAAGAGTACAAATATTGCCATAATTTGACCAGTATTTGCAATACTTTCATCATCTAAACGACGCTTAAAGGATTCTACATCCTGTTTACCACGCAGTTTTGACCAAATCATTAAAATAAAAATAGAAGCGGAAGTCGTCTTTATTCCCCCAGCAGTTGACCCAGAGTTTCCACCAATAAGCATAAGAATAATAATCATAAAAATATTCACAGTATGCAAATAGTTGAGATTGAGCACTGTAAATCCCGCTGTTCTAGGTGTGATAGACATAAAGAAACTTGTCAAAAATAGCTTTCCAAAGTTGCCTTTAAACAGTTGATTGTTCCATTCTGTAACCATAAAGATGATATTTGGAAAAACAATCAAAATGAGTGTCGTTATTAAAACAAGTTTTGTATGCAGTGAATATTTTTTGAAGGAAAATTTATTTTCCCAAATATCTCGCCAAACAAAAAAACCAATTCCGCCAATAAAAATCAAAAAGGGTAGAACAAGAGAGACAATGGGGTCACCTAGATAGTTGTACATACTACCTCCTGTTTTGATTGCCATAATATCAAATCCAGCATTACAAAATGCCGAAATAGAGGTAAATATGGATACCCAAATACCAAGTCCCCAACCATAATCCGGAATAAATCTGAAGGAGAGTAGAATTGCTCCCAAAGTTTCAAAACCAACTGTACCAATAATTATTAGGTGTACAAGGCGTACCATTCCCTTTAAGTTAGGCGTACTCACTGCCTCTTGCATAACAGTTCTATTGAATAAACCTACTTTTTTACCGACAAGTTGCATGAAAGAGATGATGATGGTAATAAAACCAACACCACCTATTTGAATAAAAATGAGTAGTATAATTTGACCATATATCGACCAGTAAAGGGCAGTATCATGTAGAATTAGTCCTGTTACAGAACAGGCAGAAACAGCAGTAAAAAAAGCTGTCATAAAATCAGGAGAATTTCTATTTACTGTCGACCAAGGTAAAAGTAGCAATACCGTACAGAGTAGAATTGCCACTAAATATCCAAGTACAATAAGCTGTACAGGAGTGATTTTTCGTCTAGTTTTTTGCATATAAACCTATATTAAAAATCTTGTTTTTGTCCTTTTTAAGCAAGTTCGTACAATAGAATTCATATTACAAGCATTGCAGTATGCAGAATATATTATACTATTATAAAGTATAGCATAAAAGCATGTGAAAAGAACAATTATTTTTGAAAATTTATGTCATATTCAAATGATATAGCGAATAACTTTATGTTTTATTTTATCCAAATCTCTATTGAAAATATTGTTGCAAAATAAAATTATAAAGAAAAAATATATTGTTAAATTATTTTAATATATGATACAGTGGTATTATATAGTCTTTTTGTAAAAATTGCAACCGTTTTCACAAGATTACTCTCACTGCATATAATAAATAGCATAAATTTATAGGGAGATTCCATCTATGAAAATGGTATTTGTGGCTGATACAACTTTACAAAAATATTTTAAAGAACGCGTTCGAGAAAATAGTAAAGACAATTTTAAAGAGAGTAATGCAGTAGACGGAGATATACTTCTTTTTGATTATACAGCCTTACAAGAGGTCAATTATAGAAGTGAACTCAATGGAGAGATGCATAAATTAGAAGAGTTAGCAATCTATAGTAAACGCTTTGCAACAGTCATAGTAGCTGGATGTTATACAAATAGTCACGGATTACTACGCAAGAGTACAGTGGTTGCAGATAATGGCAAAATATTGGGCGTTGCAGATATGATATATACGCAGGAAGAGAGTGATTATTGTGGTGGAGCACATATGAAAGTGTATGATACCCATGCCGGTAAAGTTGGTATTTTAGTAGCAGAAGATATTTTTTATCCACATTTAGCACAAACGCTTTCTCTCTGTGATGCAGATTATATTGTCTGTATTTTTGAAGAGATTATCGATACTTTACCGACACTGATGTTGCGTGCAAGTGCATTTACCAGTGGTGTCAATATTATTATGCGAGCAGCAGGAGTAGTGCAAATTGCTGCACCAAATGGCGAAATTATTTATAGAACATCTAAGAAATTAGATAGCTATAACTTGGATATTCGTAGAGAGTATCAGTTACTTACAACGCGTGGCCGTGGATATTTGCAGCACAATGTAAAAGATTATTAAAAAATCTCTTTTAGTATTGTGTATACTACTATTTGTTGATTTTGAATATTATATCTACACATGCAGTAATTGCAATATAAGATTGTAAAAAATTTTAAAAAAATGCTTTGACCAATCTTTATATTTTTGATATACTATACTTGTAAAACTCTATTGCAATATGTACCATAAGGGGTATAAGGAGACAAACTTATAACAAATGCAGTTTTCTTTCCATATGTTGGAGTATAGAATGGATGTATAGTTAAAAGTTGCAAAAAGAAATCGTAAAAAATTTGAACAGAATACGAAAAGGTGTATAATAGGGGGATAGTATGTATAAAAAGGTAGATACGAGTTTAGATTTTGTTGCTAGAGAGCAAGAGATTTTGGAATTTTGGAAGGAACATAATATTTTTGAACAGAGTGTAGAGTTGAATACACAAGGGGAAGAATATGCTTTTTATGATGGACCACCAACAGCAAATGGTAAACCACATATAGGACATATTCTCACTAGAGTGATTAAAGATATTATTCCACGTTACCAAACAATGAAGGGAAAACATGTGGAAAGAAAGGCCGGATGGGACACACATGGACTTCCTGTTGAATTAGAAGTGGAAAAGGTATTAGGGCTTGATGGTAAACCAGATATTGAACGCTATGGGATTGAAGAATTTATCAAGGCTTGTAAAGAAAGTGTTTGGAAGTATAAAGGGGAGTGGGAAAAATTATCTGCACGTGTCGGATATTTTGCAGATATGAAAAATCCATATATCACCTATGATGATAACTATATTGAAAGTGTATGGTGGGCGCTAGCAGAAATCAATAAAAAAGGACTACTTTATAAAGGGGATAGAATTGTACCATATTGTCCACGCTGTGGTACTTCACTTTCCACGCATGAAATGGCACAGGGATATAAAGAGGTTGTATCTACTTCTGCTGTCGTAAAATTTAAGGTAAAAGGCAGGGAGAATACTTATTTTTTAGCATGGACAACTACACCATGGACATTACCCGCAAATAGTGCAATCTGTTTGAATCCAGATGTAGAATATGCAGAAGTTGCAATTGAAAAGGAAATTTATATTCTTGCAAAAGATAGAGTATTAGACTACTTTACAGTGGGGAAATTGTTATCTGTGCAAAGAGGCAGTGCATATCAAGGAATTGCTTATGAGCCATTATTTTCCCTTCCAAAACAAAAGGGGAAAAATGCTTACATTGTAGTTTGTGATAAATTTGTATCTGTTGAAGAGGGAACTGGTATTGTGCATATTGCACCTGCTTTTGGGGAAGATGATTTTAGAGTTGGTGGAGAACAAAACCTAGCAATTTATAACTTAGTAGATGATGAAGGAAGATATAAGAGAGAAGTTTCACAGTTTGCTGGAGAGTATGCGCAAGATTGTAATCAAAAAGTTTTAAAAAATCTTGCAGAAAAAGAAGCAGTACTCACTACAAAAGAACACAAACATAGCTATCCACACTGTTGGCGTTGTGATACAAAACTTATTTATCAAGCGAGAAAAAGTTGGTTTATTCGTGTAAGCACTATTCGTGAGAAGTTGCTTGCAACCAATGCAACCATAAATTGGATTCCATCAAATATCAAAGATGGTAGAATGGGTAAATTTTTAGAAAATGCACATGACTGGAGTTTGTCAAGAGACAGATATTGGGGAACACCATTGCCTATTTGGGAATGTAAGGAATGTGGAAAAAAGGACATTATAGGCAGCAAGGCAGAGTTGAAAGAGAAATGTGGATTTCGTGAAGATATCGAGTTGCATAGACCATATATTGATAAATGTAGCTATAAATGTACTTGTGGAGGAACAATGTACCGTGTGCCAGAAGTCATTGATTGCTGGTTTGATTCTGGGTCAATGCCATTTGCACAATTCCACTATCCATTTGAAAATGTTGAAAAGTTTGAAAAGAGCTTTCCAGCAAACTTTATCAGTGAAGCAGTGGACCAAACGAGAGGCTGGTTTTATACATTGCTTGTAATTTCTACAATATTATTTGATAAGGCACCATTCAAAAATTGTATTGTACTTGGACATGTAAATGATAAAGATGGATTTAAGATGTCTAAACATAAGGGGAATGTTATTGACCCTTGGACAGTGTTAGATAGACAGGGAGCAGATGCTGTTCGTTGGTATTTTAGTAGCAATAGTGCCCCATGGTTGCCTGCAAAATTTTATGAAGAGGCAGTGAGCGAAGCACAACGCAACTATTGTGGTACATTATGGAACGCATATGGATTTTTTGTACTATATGCTGATATTGATAAATATAATCCGGCAAACTATCAATTGCACAATTGTAAATTAACGAAAATGGATTTGTGGATTTTATCTAAAATGCATAGTTTAAATGTAAAAATAGATGAATGTTTAGCAAATTACCAAATTACAGAAGCTGCAAGATTGTTACAAAATTTTGTTGACCAACTTTCAAATTGGTATATTCGTAGAGCACGTAATCGTTTCTGGGGTAAAGATATGACAGAGGATAAGATTGCTGCTTTTACAACCTTGCATACAGTACTTGTAAATACAGCTAAATTAACTGCGCCGTTTACACCTTTTATTGCTGAACTTATCTATCAAAATTTAGTGCCAAACTTTTTCCCTATGGCGGAAAAATCTGTACATTTAACAAGCTTTCCGCAAGCTGAAAGGAAATGGATAAATAAAAACTTAGAAATAGGAATGGATAATGTTTTAAAAATTGTATCTCTTGCTAGAACAGCGCGGAATACAAGCAACATAAAAAATAGACAGCCTTTAAAAGAGATGATTTTATTTACAGCATCACCTATGACTGTCTGTGAAGATTTACAAGAAGTAATTTTAGATGAACTTAATATAAAAGAATTCCACTATGGAAATAATGTAGATGTAAATAATTTTATTACCTATAAATTGAAACCGCAACTTAAAACTTTAGGACCTAAATATGGCAATAAATTGAATGCAATTCGTTCATTTTTAACAACTTGTGATGCCACTAAAGTTTTGCAAGAAATCAAAGAAAAGGGCAAGTTTGTGACTATTTTAGACAATAGTGAAGTAGAAATTGTTCTAGATGATTTACTTATATCTACTGAAAATGTGGCAGGGTTTGCTTGTGCAAGTGATAGTGATGCAGGTATGACAGTTGCATTAAATATTGAAATAGATGAAAAATTGTATGAAGAAGGACTCATACGCGAGCTTATTTCTAAAATACAAACTATGCGTAAAGAGACAACTTTTGCTGTAACAGATGTAATCACCGTATATTATCAATGTAGTGATGCTTTTGCCCACATCATACAAAAAAATAGTACTACTATTAAAGAGGCAGTATTAGCAAAACATCTCTATCGTGCTACTATAGATGTAGAATATACAAAAACTTGGGAAGTTAATGAACATACAATTCATTTATCTATTGCAATATAGAATATAGGTCTAGATTGAACTTTTGCAAAAAGGAAGTTACTTAGATATTCTTTTTCTAAATGACTTGTATAAAAAGAAATATAGAGTTATGGGGGAAATACATGCGTATAGCAAGTGGTTGGAAGGACTATAAAATTATTGCTACAGGGGATGGCTACAAGCTAGAGCAATGGAAAGACATCATTTTGTTGAGACCAGACCCGCAAGTAATTTGGAAAGGCGAGCGTAATTTGTTCGCCTATCCTCATATAGATGCCATCTATATGAGAAGTGAAAGGGGAGGCGGAGCTTGGAATTTTAAGAGACAACTACCAAATTTTTGGACAATACAATATAAAAATTTAGAATTTAAAGTACAACTAATGGGGTTTAAACATACCGGATTATTTCCAGAACAAGCTGTCAATTGGGAGCGAATGCAGTCATTGATTGAACGCAGCGTAGCTACTGGTAGAAAGATAAAAATTTTAAATTTATTTGCTTATACTGGTGGAGCGAGTATAGCTTGTGCTAAGGCGGGAGCGGAGGTTGTACATGTAGATGCAGCAAAAAATATGGTAGAGCGCGCAGGGGAAAATGCCAGATTGAGTGGAATAAATAAAGGGATTCGATATATTATAGATGATTGTAAGAAGTTTGTTTTAAGAGAATTAAAAAGAGGAAATCGTTATGATGCTATTCTTATGGACCCGCCATCCTATGGGCGTGGGCCAAATGGTGAATTGTGGAAAATTGAAGACCACTTGTTCGACTTTGTTGCATTGGCGACACAACTTTTGGTAGAGAAGCCATTGTTTATGCTCATCAACAGTTATACAACTGGTTTACAACCCATGGTATTAGGGAATATATTACAACTTTTACTTGGAGATAGAGTTGGTAAAATTGAAGCTTATGAAGTGGGACTACCGACAGAAGAAGGGATATATTTGCCTTGCGGAGCAGGAGGAATTTATTATAATGGATAAGCTACAAACTATAGATGGACAAACTTTAACAAAGGGCATTTTTGCGACAGAAAAAAGGATACAAATGGAAAAAATTGCACAAGAAAGGATAGATGAATTAGATATTTTATATGAAGATAATCATTTACTTGTCCTAGTCAAACCACAAAATATACCAACTTGCCCAGATAGCAGTAGGGATGCTAGTATATTTGATATAGCAAAAGCTTATTTACAAAAGAAATACCAAAAGCAAACTGCTTATTTAGGCTTAGTACATAGATTGGACAGACCGACAGGTGGAATTCTTGTATTTGCAAAAACGAGCAAGGCTGCGGCAAGATTATCTAGTCAACTGCAAGATGGTATCTTTCACAAAAAATATATGGCAATATTACAACAAAAACCAAGACAAGAAAGTGCTGAATTAGTGCATTATTTAAAGAAAAATGCTGTCAATAATCTTGTTTACATTTGTCCACAGACGACAGAGGGGGCAAAGAGAGCGATATTGCACTATCAAGTCATTCAGACTTTATCCAATGGACAAACTCTTGTAAGTATTGATATTCATACTGGACGCTCACATCAAATCCGCGTACAGATGTCAGCTATTGATTGTCCACTGCTTGGCGATATGAAATATAATCCACAAGCAAAAAAGGGAAATTTATCTCTCTGGGCGTATAGTTTAGTTTTTATGCATCCTACAACACAAGATAAAATGCGCTTTTTGGTACAACCACCGGAAACAACTCTATTTAAACAGTTTAATACAAATAATTTTTTTAAACTATAATTTTATAAAAAAATAAAAAACTAAGTCTGCTCATTGAAAAAGATATCTATATTTGTAAAAATTTATAGTTTTGTATAGAAAAATTATAGAATTTGTTTGAAAATTTTAGCAGAGTAAATGATTTTATTGTATTAAAGTTTGACAAATTGCCATTTTTGTTGTAAACTAGAACAAATAAAATAGTATAAAAAAACAAAATACAGTATATAGTCCTATACGATTTTAAATATATAAGTCGTATTCATAATTTCTGAATGGGAATAAATACTATATGACTGTTATTTTTTAATCCTTAGTAATTAGTATAAGGTCGAGAGGTCTATAATGAAAAAAAGTTGGAGTACACAATTTGTTGCTTGCTGCATTAGCTTAATCTTTTTATGCACTGGAATTATGCTATCTTTTGTTGTACTGTTTACCAGTAAAACTAGAACCCTTGCAACATCTATCACTGAAAATTATACACAACCTATAGGCAGAGCAACATCAAGTAGTACAATTTTTGGATATATTCCTTTCTACTTTAGTGGGGAGGCTAGTGATATTATTCCTAGTAAAGATAATAATAAAGACTATCTTGCTTATAGAATGAGACAAGGAGATACGCTTTCCTATGAACAAGATTTGGCCTTCTCTTGGTATGAAAAAGATACTACTAATAATAATGGAGTACAAAAATTTTTCAATTTTACATTTAAGTTTGCTGATAAAAATTTTAAGTCTGTAAAATTTATTTTGGAAGCTCCTGCAGTGAATGCTAGTAAGGCAGGTAAAGTTTCAATCAATGTTGAGATTGATAATGCTGGTAAGGTAAAAGTAAATGGAATTGATAAAAATGAGACAATTGACCTAAGTAGTGATATAAAGTTTAAGTTTAATGCAAAGAACAAAGATAGTTATACACTAGAACTTGAAAAGAGTAATACTAGTGGAGGTAGCAATACAATTAGTCTTGGTACAATTAGTAATGTTGATGGATGGTATTCAAGTTATCGTAAAACAGATAAAGTAACAACTACTCCACTAAAGTTAGAATATACAATGGAAGATAATGTACAAGGGGAATCTGTACTTTTAATTAAAGATTTAAATGGACAAGACTTTACTCTTTCTGGGGGCAATACGATAGTTGATTCTGCCATTCCAGTAGTTGTACCAAATACATCTGTCCATCATTTTATTAATGGAACTACTTTTTCGGATAATTTTGATTTTAAACAAATAGATGTTTTAAGCTCAACTCTTTCTACACAAGACTACCTAGGAATTGAGAATAGTAGTACTACTCTTGAAGACTTTAAGAAGAATGCAAAAAATAAGGTAGAAAATAGAAATAAGCAGATTGTTTTACAAAATGCAGCACAAAATTCAAATGCTAGAGCTATTATCAGTTTGCAAAAGAGTACAACAACAGGTAGCGGTGATTCGCAAACAACTACAACTGAAGAATTTGATATTAATTTAAAGTGGTATACAGAAAATCAAAAAGATATTCCTATTCTACCACCAGTAGAAGATGGTAAAATGTATCCAACTATGCAGTGGGACACTACTACTAGTAGTAATCCTAATAATGTTGAAAATTTTCAACAAGCAAGTATTACAGCTACAGGATATCAAGCACCAAATAATGTTATCAATATGCCACTTGGCAGTGGAGCATATCTTTATTTTGGAGCTTTAACAGAAATTGTAAATAATACATTACAAGTAAATGCTACAAATACTAACTTAAGCTATATAGTTAGTAAGCAAAATATTCTATATACAATTTATTATAGATTGGGTGAAAGTGGCGAAGTACAATCTGCAAGTGCAGCTAAGAACAATGAATTGCGTCTAGCACTGAATGAACCAGGTCATTATCAAATTATCTTGGTGCCACAGTATAACGGTGTAGCTATGCAAGTGAATGGTGAAGATATAAATACAAATAATGTATTTCGCTTGGCAGAAGATACAAATAATAAAGCGTTACTTTCTATTTTAAATTTTCATATTGCATATAGTGGTCCAGAAGTATCAAATGGTACATCTACAGTATCTGGATATGTTGGTACTCCATTTTACAATGTAAATATTGATGTAATTGCTCTTGATACAGAAGTGTATAAGTCATGGAAGACATATACATTATATGAATTAGTTGCACCAAATAAGAACGGACTTACACGAGATAGTATTGTAAGTGCAATGGAAAATTTACGTAAAAATACAAGCTCTAGCCATACAATTGCAGACAATAAAGAGACTTATGATAAAAATCCAAGTAGCTATATTGGATATTTAAGAGAAATCAATGCATATAACGAAGAATTAAGTGAAACTACAGGAGATAATATCTATAAGTGGAATCCAAAGAGTGGTAGTTATTCATTTGTACCACAAAGTGAAAGTTTTTATATAGTACAAGTAGAAGTAAAAAGCCTATCGAATCCAAATACATCGGCATATGGATTTCAAGCAATAGATGTTTTAAGTCAAGCAGATATCAATCAAGGACATAATTCTTCATGGATAAAGAATAATTTAGCTGCAGTTATTTTGTTTTCAATTAGTGGAGCATTGCTCATCTTATTACTTGTATTGATATTTTTACCAAATAAAGATAAACGAAATAAACGAAACAAACATTTGATTGGTGCAGATAGTGTAAAAAAAGAAATTTTAATAGATGATGCAGAGCTAACTCTTTTAAAGGATAGACGAGAAGAAAATATAAATGATATAGTTGATAAAAAAGAGGAATAATTGACTTGTAGGAAAAAGGCTTTACGCAAAAAAGTAAAGTCTTTTTTTATTCCTTTATTTGTATGCATAGATTGAGAATTTTTCTTATAATAGTTTTACAATAACTTCAATTGTATGTTTAGAGTGGATAAAATCTTAGTATAAAATAAAAAAAAGCTACCTCTGTTATAGTATATATAAAAATATTTCTATTTTAGCAAATAGTTGCAAAATTTTCAAAATAATTGTATAATAGAATTGATTATATAAAATATAGAACGATGTAAAGACAAGTCAATGTCTTGGTGATGAGAAATAAGGAAAATGCATAAAGAGATATAGTTATATGTTTCTTGTTACTTTTTGCATAAATGCAATATAATGTATTTATAATAAGAGTAGATAAGAAAAAATATATAATGCAATGTAATATGATAAAATAGGGAATAAAAAGGAGAGAGAATTATGAAAAAACCTTATGCAATTATTATTCTTGACGGTTTTGGGGAAAGAGAAGCTGCTGCTGATAATGCAATTACAACACAAGGAACTCCTAATATAGATAAATATAAGGCGAATTATCCATATACAACATTAGGTGCCAGTGGAAATAATGTAGGTTTACCAGATGGACAAATGGGCAATTCTGAGGTAGGGCATTTAAATATTGGTGCGGGTCGTATTGTCTACCAAGAATTGACAAAAATTACTAAAGAAATTCAAGAAGGTTCTTTTTTTCAAAATAAGGCATTACTCCATGCAATTGAACATGCAAAATCGAGTGGTAAAAAATTACATATTCTTGGTCTTTTATCTAGCGGTGGTGTACATAGTCATATTGACCATCTATTTAGTCTTATAGATTTATGTAAACAACACCAACTAAAAGATGTATATATTCACTGCTTTTTAGATGGCAGAGATGTTGCCCCTAAATCAGGAATTTATTTTGTACAAGAGTTAGAGAAGAAATTACAAAGTACTGATTGTGGTAAAATAGCAACATTAGCAGGGCGTTTTTATGCTATGGATCGTGATAATCGTTGGGAGCGTGTTGAAGAAGCATATAATTGTATGACTATGGGTGAAGGACAATGGGCCACGGATGCAATAAAAGCGATTGAAGATATGTATACAGATAAAACAGATGAGTTTATTCCACCAACTAATATTGTTGTAGGCAATAAACCAAATGATGTGAAAAGTGGTAAGCCTATTGGATTGGTTGAACAAGGCGATAGTATGATTTTCTTTAATTTTAGACCGGATAGAGCTAGAGAAATTACAAGGGCATTTACTGAAGAAAATTTTAAAGGATTTGATAGAAAAAGTGACTATTTATCCCCTGTATTTATCAGTTTTACACAATATGATGCAACTTTTAAAAATGTTGAGATTGCCTTTTTACCACAAAGCTTAAAAAATACACTAGGTGAATATCTTTCAAAGTATGGTAAAAAGCAATTGCGTATTGCAGAAACTGAAAAATATGCACATGTAACATTCTTTTTTAATGGTGGAGTAGAAGAACCAAATAAAAATGAAGTACGCGCATTGATTCCATCGCCTAAAGTGTTAACCTATGATTTACAACCAGAAATGAGTGCCTATCTTGTAACTGACCGTGTAATTGAAGAACTTTCTACAAATGAATATGATGTTATGATATTAAATTTTGCAAATTGTGATATGGTTGGACATACCGGTGTTTTACAAGCAGCACAACAGGCAGTAAAGGTAGTAGATGAGTGTGTAGAGAAAGTTCTACAAAAAATATTGCAAATGGGTGGAGTTGCTCTACTCACAGCAGACCATGGGAATGCCGATAAGATGACAGATACAGATGGTTCACCATTTACGGCACATACGACCAATCCAGTACCATGTATTTTGATTGGAGATGCTTATAAAGGATTAAGTTTGCGTAAAGATGGTGTACTTGCAGACTTAGCACCAACTTTATTAGAACTTATGCAATTACCACAACCGAAAGAAATGACAGGAAAATCGCTCATTAAACATTAAAATATTTGATTTTATCTCTAAAAATAGTTGAAAAATATAGAAATATATGGTATACTAATGAAAAATAACTGTTTATTTGGAGTTTATACATGCAAAATATACTCTCTATTATTTTAGCACCTATTTCAAGTGATGCGAGTTACTCTCTTTATGCTACATTAACAACAATTTGTCTTATACTTATGGCAATTAGTGCAATTGCTGTGATTGTTTTAGTTATTATTCAACAAGGTAATTCTACAGGGATTGATGCACTCAATGGCTCAAGTGAGACTTTTTTTAGTAAAAATAAAGGGAAATCAGCTGAAAATAAATTGAAAAAGATTACTTATATCGCTCTTGCCGTATTAGTTGTACTTGCTGTTATTTTCTTTATTCTACGTGCTGATGTCGTTTGGGGTATTAAATCTTAATCTTTTTATTACGGTTATTCTCATACTAGAATAACCGTTTTTTTTATGATTTTACGCAATATATATTGACCACATTCTATTTTCAGTAGTTAGCAATATATTTAGATTATAAAAATATATACAACAGTATAAAAATTTTTGGAATAAAAAAAGGGTATAGGAAGAGAGATGCAAAGAATAAAAGAACTTTTTTATAAAGGTGTTTTTGATAATAAAACAGAAAAAGAGATTTATCAACAAGCAAGAGGAATTAGTAAACAAGAATTACAAAGGACGATAGCACAGCTTTTAGAAGAAAAAGAGATTGAATATACTATAAATAATAGGTTGCGTATTCGTTATCTTGCTGGTAAATTACAGGGGAATAAGCGAGGTTTTGCTTTTTTTATTCCAGAAGATGGGGGACAAGACTTATTTATAAAACAAGAAAATTTAAATGGAGCTATTCATGGCGACCAAGTATTAGTCAAAAAAATTGGTGGAAAAAAGGGAGATGAGGCAGTTGTAGTAAAACTTGTAAAGCGTAATACTATAACGCTTGTAGGACAGTATTTTTATAGTAAAATGGGTGGAAAAGTAACGCCTGATGATAATGGATATGCACAGGATATCTATATTGAAAATTATCCAATCAATATAGCGAAAAAGAGCATGCAAGAGTCTAATAGCGATGTTATGGATAGTGCTTCCTATATATTTATGTTTGCAGACAGGCAAGAGAAAAAAAATCAAATGCCTATACAACATGCAATACAAGGTGAAAAAGTTGTTGTAAGAATTACAAGACAGACAAAAGATGGTCAGTTATATGGTAGAATAGAAAAAGTATTAGGTTATGCTGGCGAAATAGAAGTGGAGGAAAATGCCATACTTGCAGAGAGTCAGTTGCCGCAAGAATTTTCTCAAAACTGTTTAAATTATGCTGAAAAGATAAGCAAACAAAAGATAAATGTAGAAAACCGTTTAGATTTACGCAATAGCTTAACAATTACAATTGATGGTGATGATAGTCGTGATTATGATGATGCAGTCAGCATTACAAGAGAGCAGGATACTTTTATTTTAGGCGTGCATATTGCTGATGTAACACACTATGTAAAGCGGGGCGACCTTTTGGATATAGAAGCATATGAGCGTGGGACGAGTGTTTATTTACCAGATAGAGTATTACCGATGTTGCCTCCACAACTTTCCAATGGAGCATGTTCACTCAATGAAGGGGAAGATAAATATACACTCTCTTGTATCATGCGTATAGATAAGCAGGGAAATGTCATTGACTATAAAATTGCTAATTCTGTGATTTGTTCATCGCATAGAATGACTTATAAGCAAGTTACTAGACTCCTTGCATTAGAAAATTGTTTAGAGAATATAGAGCAAAAATATAAGAATGAATTGAAGGATGAGAAGTTGCAAGAACAGTATGCAGCTATTTTACCAATGTGTAAAGATTTTGCAGCATTAACTAAAATTCTGATTGAAAAACGCAAGAATAAAGGGAGTATTGATTTAGACATTGAAGAGAGTCAAATTATTGTAGATGAAGGGAAAATTGTCATAGAGAAATATGAGCGTACTTTTGCACATAGAATGATAGAGGAGGCAATGATTTTAGCAAATGAAACAGTAGCGCAATTTGTGGAGAAAAAGAAGCTTCCCTTTGTTTATCGAGTACATGAAAATCCAGCAGCTGAAAAGGTAGCAAATCTTTTAAAATTTTTACAAGGTATGGGTATAAGAGTAAATATGGACATTGAGAATATACAATCACATGACTATGCCAATATTTTGAAAAATTTACAAAATGATAAATTGCAATCTATAGTGCATAGAGTCATGTTGCGGTCCATGTGTAAAGCCCGTTACAGCCATATAAATTGTGGACATTTTGGACTTGCAAGTAGCAGTTATACACATTTTACTTCGCCAATTCGTCGATATCCAGATCTTTTAATTCATAGAATTATAAAGCACATTTTAAATGGTGAAGAAAAACAATTATTATCTTTTAAGCTTTTTGTAGAGAGAGCAAGTGAGCAATCTAGTTTACGAGAAAGGCGGGCAGAAGAGTGTGAACGGCATATAGAAGAGCTATATAAAGTTTTTTATATGCAACAGCATATTGGGCAAACTTTTGTAGGGACAATTAGTGGAGTAACAAATTTTGCTATTTTTGTAGAACTTGAAAATAGCATAGAAGGACAGATAAAGGTAGAGAATTTGCCGCAAGATAGCTATATATTTATGGAAGAAAAGTTGCAATTAAAAGGAACAAAACATAGCTATACTTTTGGAGATAGTATAAAAATACAAGTTATGCGTTGCGATATTAAAGCAAGAAAAATAGAATTTTTACTAGATGATATAAATTGCAATACTTTAGATAAATCTTTGAAGAGTAGGAATAATCAAAATGAAAAAAATAGACTTAGGAATAACAATAATAAAAAAACTGGACAGATAAAAAGTAGTAAAAAAAGAATAAAGAGTCAATTTTCTAAAAAGAATAAGGATAACCAAACAGAAAGGAATTCTAAAGCTAAAAAATCTAATAAGTTTATCAAAAGTACGAAAAAAAAGTGGAGTAAGCACAAAAATGAAGGTAGTAGAATACAATAAAAGAGCTTCATTTGAATATTATATTGAAGATAAGTATGAAGCAGGTATAGTACTTGAAGGGAATGAAGTAAAGAGTATCCGTGCAGGGCATTGTAGTTTAAAAGATAGTTTTTGTTATCTGCGAAAAGGAGAAGTAGTACTGAAGAATATGCATATTGCCTATTACAAGCAAAGCGGAGTTTTCAATACAGTAGATACAAAAAGAGATAGAAAATTACTGCTACATCGTGCAGAAATTGACAAAATTGTTGGAAAAGTGAATGAAAAAGGATACACACTTGTGCCAATCAAAGTTTATTTTAAAGATGCACTTATTAAGATTGAAGTTGCACTCTGTAAAGGAAAACATACTTATGATAAAAAAAGAGCATTGCGTGAAAAAGATATTTTACGAGAAAAAGAGAGACAAATAAAGGAATATAGGTAATGCAATAAAAAAATTTTTAAAATTTATTTTTAGTGGATAAATTATACAAATACTATGGTATAATATTATAAGTAAGGGAAGAATTGTATATAAAACATAAAATGGAGTTACTTTAAAAAAGATATAAAAAGTTTGTTTTCTAAAACAATATCTAAAACATATATTTTTGTTTATACTTTTATTGTAATGCTAAGCGATTAAAAGAAAATAATGCATACTATAGATAAGTTATTTTGTTGTCAAGGTAAATCATATATAGCTTATTGTGAAGGCAATAAAGTATTAAATAAAGAAATTTGCAAGATATCTATTTTTTTAAAAAGGGAGGAGAAGGAGAGGTTCAGCAAGTAAGTTGTATATATAGGATATATTGTTATCCATTATATAAATGATGCTAAATAAAAATATGGGGCAGTACTGGTTTCGATTGTCTAGATTTAGATAGATAAGCATGTCAAGGCTAAATGACCTTGTAAAAAACCGTTTAATTAAATATAAACGCAGAAAAAAATGCAAACAATGCTAATTATGGTAACACACAGTTAGCATATGCTGCTTAATTTATAGTGGCGCGTCAGAGTAATAGACCTACGCTATTATAATGGCGTAAAAGGTAGTAGGGTATGACTTTTTTGTTTAGAGCGACAAAAAAGTGGCAATAAAGCTCTTGCAAATAAAAAGATTTCGGTCATAGAAGCTTTTATTTTAAGAAAAATTGTGGCATAAACATGTAGAAGGTCTATATAACACTAGGTAAGACGCGGGTTCAACTCCCGCCTGCTCCACCAAGATTGCTAGCTGTCGAACAAGAATTCGTTTTTGTCGAACCGCTA
>CAJULO010000004.1 GCA_910586945.1 uncultured Christensenellaceae bacterium | reverse complement strand
TACAGAGATATTCGAACTAACACAAGAAGAACCAAAGAGAGAAAAGAAAGCAGTATTGCAACCAGTAGAAGATGACGATGATATACCATTTTAGGAGCCAAAAAATGAAAGTGAAAGTTTGTAAAAAATGTAAATATTGTGAACGAGTAAAAGGGGTAACAACATATTATCCTGCAAAATATCATGCGGTTGGTGTGGCTTATTATTATAGCTATTGCAACAAGTATGATTTAAGATGTTCAGCTGTAAAAAAATGTACAGAAAATACCGTTTTAAGAGGTAGTGTATGACAAGGGAAGAGAGAATAAAACACATAGAAGAGTTAGAGACAGAGTTGAATTTGTTAGAGAAAGAAGAGATAGTAAAACACAATATTTACTATGATAAAAAAATGCAACTCCATAGAGAAAAAGAGAAAGAAAGAATAGAAAAGTTGCAAGTAGAAATCAAAAACTACAGTCAAGAGCTAGTGGGTATTTTAAAAAGAAAAATAGAGATAAGGCAAGAATTGAAAGAACTAAACAATAAACATAGATATTTGCAGTATGCAGAGAATTAAAAAGATAAGGAGTAACAAACAATGGCAAGAAAAGCTTTTCTCATTCATCATGATTTTAGAGAGCAAGTTGAAGATTTAAGCAATGAACAACTAGGAGAGTTATTTAGGGCAATTTTAAATTATGAGATTGACAATAAATTGCCATTGTTTACTGATAAGGAGTTAAAGATTGCTTTTAAATTTATAAAAATAAACTTAGATAGCACAAATCAAAAGTACGAAGAGATTTGTGAAAAAAGGAAAAGAGCAGGTGCAATTGGTGGCAAGCAAAGAGTAGCAAATCAAGCAAATGCTAGCAAAGATAAGCAAAGAGTAGCAAATCAAGCTAATACTAATACAAATACAAATACTAGTACTAATACTAATAATGATAATAAAAAAGAAAGTATAAAAGAAAAAGGAGACGGCGAGGTAAACTCGCCTACCCCCTTAGAGCAAAAGAAAGACAAAAAAACAGAGTACATAAAACTAGTACAAGCAAGCAATCTATCCACAAAAGTACAAGAGCAAATACTGGAATGGTTGGAATACAAAAAGTGGAAATATGCAGAGGTAGGTATAAAGTCCTTGCTAACAACAGTAGCAAAGAATGTGGAGAAGTACGGAGAGACTGCAGTGTGTGCGGTGATAGTAGAGAGTATGGGAAATATGTGGCAAGGAATCTGCTGGGACAAGCTGGATAAAAAAGAATTAAAGTACGAGCCAAAAGGTATACAAAGGGACTATGATGCAGAATAAAACAAAGCTAGGACAAGCTGTGAAGAGTTGAGTGCGGCTAAAATCAAACAAATATATCAAAGTTGAGTATTTGTTTGTGAAAGATAAAAACAGCAAAAATAATGGCAAATAAGAAAGAATTTAAAGGTGGTGTAAAAATGGGGAAAGTAAAAATAAAGGAATTGATAGAAATAAAAGAAGAGCTAAACAATGTCATTTGGAAGATAGCAGGATTAGCAATGGGAAGCAAGATGTCTAAAGATGAAGAGCAAGAATTGAACGAGGTGCTTGCGGTGTTTGGGATAGCAATGACAGGGTTAGCTAGATTTATAGAAAAGGCGTAGCAAAAGGAAGAAATAAATGCAAGCGAGAATAGAAAAATTTAAGGACTACAAAGTAAGAGAAGATGAGTACTTGACGGAAAATTACGAGCTTATTTGCAAGAAGTGTGGAGGGAAAGAATGATAACAGTAGAGGATAAAAATAGACTCAATACATATTGCTCTAAGTGTCAAGAAGCAAAATATGAAAAGATAGAAGTACCAAAAGAAAATGGGAAAATATTTGAAATTGTAGTCTCAAGAGCATGTAGATGTGAAAGGGAGGCGTATGAGAGAGAAGAAGAATTAAAGAAAAAAAAGGAGCTAGAGGAGTATAGAAAGTATGCAATTGAGATAGAGAAATATAGAGAATATACATTTGACAAAGACAATAGACTTGATAAAGAGATAAGTGAAAGTTGTAGAAAATATGTTGAAAATTTTGAAAAACTACGAACAAGAAGTATAGGGTTATTATTCTATGGAGGAATAGGGACAGGAAAAACATATTATGCACATGCAATAGCAAATGCATTGATAGATAAAGGATATAGAGTAAAGAGTACAAGTTTAGTAGATGTTCTGCAATTAGAGTTTGAGGGAAAACAAAAGGAAATAGAGTATATATTGGCAAGTGAAATTATTGTGTTAGACGATATAGGTGCAGAAAGGCAGACACTGTATGCGGAGGAGAAGAGATATAAATTTATAAACAGAGCGACAGCACTGAATAAGATACTGATTTTAACAACAAATTTGACACTGAAAGAAATAAAGGAAATGCGAGAAGATACAAGCAACTTAGAAAGGGCAAGAGTATACAGCAGAGTACTAGAAAAATGTATGCCATTAAAAGTAAATTCAATAAAACAGAGAGAAAATAACGAGCTAGAAAATAGAAAATTTATGCAAGAAATTTTAAAAGGGAGATAAGTATTTTAAATGGCAAGTTGGTTATATGGTTTATTGATTGGTTTAGGGATATCAAGTGGAGGAGTTGCTTTTATAGGCGTGTTTGTTGGACTAGCTTTGCTAATGATATTTTTTGACGAGAGAGGAAGAGCGAGAACGCTAGGAATAGTTGTATTGATAATGATACCAATCTTAGCTGTAGCAAGTATAGTCTTATTGAGTATAACATTAAATATTGGGAAGAATTAGAGATTTTTAGAAAGGGAGTAAAAAAATGGGAAAGAAAGAAAAAGAGATAGAAACATACAGAGATTTAGCAGAAGAGTGTATTGAATATTTCAATGCAATCAATATTTATTTATCAAATGGTAACATAGAAGATGCAAACATGTTATAAATAATTTTAATAATAATTTTGTAGAAAAATATGGGAAAGAAAATATAAAAAAAGTAAAAGTATTGATAGGCAAAATAAAAAACCACATAAGAGCATTAAAAAAAGAAATTTGCATCAATAGCTATCCAGATTTATATAATATATTTTTGTATATAAAATACTTAAACAAACTCAAAGCAAAATTAGAAAAGGAGATAAAATAGGTATTTATAATATGTTTAAAGAGAGTATAGTGATAGCAGTTATATTTTTAATTACTACAATTTTATGTGTACCTAGTCTACTTGGAACTTTTTATTTTGTTAGTATAACTGATAAAGTATTTTTGAAAACAATACTTATAATTATTGGAATACTTTTAAGCATTGGTGGTTATTTTTTAGCAATGTATGTCGGTGATTTAATATGTAAATATTGGAATGTTGATGCAACTTGGATAAAATTTATAATTTGGTTTAGGAGATAGGGAAATGAAATTACACGAGTTAAAGATAGAGAGTGAGCATTATAGGGCTGTTTATTATAAAAATAAAAAAGTAGAAATACGAAAGAATGATAGGGATTATAAAGTAAGGGATATTTTAGAATTAAAAGAAATAGAAAGAGTAACTTGTTCAAAAGATGGATTATTACATAGCAGATATACAGGATTTTCTATTTTAGTAAGAATAACTCATATTTTGAGGCATGAAGAATTTGCAGGTCTAGCAGATGGGTATGTTATGTTAAGTTTTGAAAAACTAAAAGGGGAAAGTGAATATGAAAACGCAGAATACAATGAGAGTATAGCTAATACAGACATAGAGACTGGAGAAATAGTAAAAGTACATAATACAATATTTAATGACTGTGCAGAGAAAGATAAGGATTGCGAAAGGTAGATAGAAAGAAAATGAAAGAGATATTGGAAAAAATAAAAAAGAAATTAGAGGAAATTGATGACAATATGCAATTTGGAGAAGATGATTTTTGGAACGAAGAAGAGATAATATATGCAATTAGAAAAATTATACAAAATGGAAGAAGAACAAGCAAACAAAACAGTATATGAGAGAGTGAAAGAAGAAAGGGACGAGTTAAAGGAAAGGTTGGACAAGCTAAATAGATTTTTAGATAAAGTATTTATAGAGCATACAGCATTCATATCCGAAACACAAGCACATTATTTAAAAGAGCAAAGAGAGTATATGCAGGGGTATTTAGATACATTAGACAAAAGGCTAGAAGATTTTGCAAGAGCAGAATGGGAGGGTAGATAATGAAATTTTTAGAATTTGAATTTAATGATTTTGCAATTATCAACAATGTTTTAGAGAGAGAAATTGAAAGAGTAAAATTGTGTGCTATTGTTGATGGTTTTAAGGAAAGTAAAAAGATAGTTGAAAAGTTGGAAAATGTAAAAGAAAAAATACAAAAAGCTCTTAATGAGGAGCTAAAAGATTTTAAAGAATATGAGGGAAGAAATATGCATTTTGCAGAACAAATAAAATTGCTGAAAGAATTACATAAAGAAGCAAATATACAAGGTGCATTGATGTCAGCAGGGGATATAGAGAGAGGATTATTGCATCTTATAAAAGAGAATAAAAATTTATGTAAAGATAAAGTGGAAGAGTATTTAAAAAATTGGGAAAGGGAGTAAATATATAAATGGAAGAAGAAATATGGGAAGATGTGGCGTACTGGTGGACAGAGATGAGATATTAAAAAGGAGGTGTGAATGAAAGAATATTTGCAGAGAGGGTGGAAGCTGAGAGAAGAGATACTAAAAAAAGAGCAAAAGTTAGAATTTTGGAAAAGTTTAGCAAGCAGTACAAGCGGTGCAGGTCTAGGAAGTGGTGGAAATACACAGTCGAAAATAGAGCTAGCAATGGTGCAAGTAGTGGACTTAGAAAAGGAAATACAAGAAGATTTAAAAAGGCTTGCACAGATTGAAATAGAAACATTGCAATACATAAATGGGTTAGAGCTAGAAGAGATAGATAAAACAATTTTGCAAATGAGATATGTTGCTTATAAAACATGGTGGGAAATTAAAAAAGCTCTTGATTATAGCGATAGCTTTATTTGGAAGAGGCATAATAGAGCAATAAAAAAATACAGTTGAATACAGTAAAATACAGTTCAATGCAGTTGAATACAGTAATAGTATGTGATATACTGTAAAATGTCAGAAAAGGAATAAATAAGTGAAAGGCGAGAACCGGTAAAAGGGGCTTGCCTTTTTTGATGGAAAAAAGGAGGGATAGATGACAGAGAAACAGCTTCAAAATTTAGTACAGAATGACAAACGAACTCCGAACGAACGCCGAGAAATTGCCAAAAAGGCAGGGAAAGCAAGCGGAGAAAGTAGGAGAAAGAAAAAGACATTGAAAGAGCAGTTACTCCTTATCCTAGAGACGAAACAGAGCAACGGAAAGACAGTGCAAGAGAATTGGGCAGTGGCTCTTGGGCAGAAGATTTTAAAAGGAGATGTGCAAGCATCCATATTCGTGAGGGACACCATAGGGGAAAAGCCAGTGGACAAGGTAGAGGCAAATGTAACAAGTGAAAGTCAAGAGCTATTAAAAGAGTATCTCGAGCAAGCAAAAGGTGGGAAGCTTCGGGAATGAAACTCAAAGATATTATTTGGACGAAAAAAATGCAGACACCGATGCAAGACGAAGCGCAAATACTCTTCTTGGCTGGAGCGACAGGATGCAGCAAATCTTTGGTAGCAGGGCATAAGTTTGTAGATTGGTTACTGAATGCTCCTAAAGAAGAAACGCAGTTTTATATTATTTGCGAAAATATAGGGACAGATGTGCGGAATATCTTGTGGTGGAGCAAAGCACAAAGAATATTTGGATGCACTTGTAATAGCGAAAAAAACATTATCTCCTAAAATTGCATGGAGAGTGGCAGACTATAACGGAAGCATTGAAGAGTTTAAAGTATCCCATCCAAATGCAACTTTACATATAACAGCAGGAGGTAGTACTGTCGCAGTTGAAGAGAATGGGGATATAATTGCTGTTTGTAAAAATGATAATGATACTGTAAGCGGGTCATCCCTTATACAGCAAGCAGTAGCAAATGGTGGTACAAAGTTAGATAGTTATGCAGGCAATCATAAATTTTATTGTAAGAATGGATTTGAGCCAGTAAGTTGGTGTGCCTTTAATAAAGAGTATGCACCACATGACTGGGATAAAAATAGAGATAAACCGGAGCCTATAATATTTTATAGATATACAGGTAAGAAATCAACCGAAAGTGCAGAAGAGTTTTATGCAAGAGTGCCAGCAAGTGAAGATTATGATACAGCAATGGAGATGAGAGATAATAAAATGGAGGAGGAGAATAAATAATGGAAAAATATCCAACAAGAACATATGAGAATTTTTATAATGCAGTACGCCAAGATTTTATTGAGTTTAATAAAAGGCTATCAGAGCAAGAGATAGACAGATATTTAAAGAGTGAAGAAGAGTCTATTAAAGATGATTATGAAATGAATGTAGGCGAGTTTAATAGAGGAGAAATTACAGAGGCACAATTTTGGATAGGTGGAGTATCAGCAGTAGCAAATTGCCTATCTTTAATGTACGAACCTGAAGAATAAAACAGCAAATCAAAAAAGAGAGTAGCAATCGCTACTCTCTTTTTTTACTATTTAGTTATTTTCAATTTGAATAATTGGTAAATAGAAATATTGATAAATTGCACCATTATATCTTGTATCCCCATTTTTTACTTTTTGTACATAGAAATTGTTTAATTCGTTAAAATATTCATTTAATAAAAGACTAGCTTGATTACGAAATGATTTCATAATATCTGCTGGTATATTTTCAGTAAATTTATAAAATTCAGATAAAGGTGATGTTGATTGAATGTTGGTATATATTGTTGCAGGTAAATCAACATTGGCAAAATAAACTTGATTTGTAGTATTAGGTTGTACATTTTTAAAGCTCATAAAAATTGTAATTATATTTTTTGAATAATCTTCTAAAGAATTTAGTTGACAAATAAATTCTACTTGATTATATTGACCTGTAAAATATAACCTGTTACTAGTGGTATTATACATTATAAAAAATTGTTTATCATATAAGTTTGGATTATTATTATTTGGAGCTTGTGTTAAAATATAGGCAAAGTTTTGGTTTGTAGAATTGGCAGTGGGATGAGCTTTTATATACTCTGCAATATCATTAAAAACATTTGGTTTTACTTCATTTTCATTTTTACAAGCAACAAAGAATAAGGAGGAAAAAAGTAAACAAAGTAAAATACATGGAAGAAAAATAAACTTATGTAATTTTTTGTACATCGTAAAATCTCCTATAATAGTTTCTTTTTATTTAATATAGTATAAATATACCATATTTTACCATTTTGTCAAGATAGTACTAATAAAAAAGAGAGTGAATTTTATTTAATCTCTTTTTTTATACTTAAATACTTTTAATTTTTTTGTTACTCATTTGTTACTAATTGCTTTAAATTGTTAAAATTGTATATTATAAAAACTTTAATTTTTAAATAAAAATGCTTTAATTTATTGAATTTTTTTAATTTTTTAGCAAATTTTTTTATTATTATATAAGTATTTTGCGGGACGACCGAATAGAGTAAATATATGTATTACAAAATAATTAAGTTATGACTTGAAGGAAATTTACTGCATAAAAAGCAAAAAATTAGTACTTTACAAGTTGTATAAACTGTGATATAATATAAATAAATATTCTTAGTTGTAAGGAGAGAAATTTTGCATATTTATGAAGGTGGAATTCATCCAAAAGACTGTAAAGAAATATCACGAAGCAATGTTATAAAAGATGGGCCAACTCCTGCCGTGATGTTTATACCATTATCGCAACATATGGGTAAACCTGCACTGCCTATCGTTGCCGTTGGTGATGAGGTTATACGTGGTCAACTGCTTGCTAAGGCAGATGGTGATTTTTCAGCAAATGTGTATTCTTCTGTGTCTGGTATAGTAAAAGCTATTGAAAGACATATGACGATAAGTGGTAAAAAAGAACAACATATTAAAATAGAAGTGTCCCCAGAAAATGCAAATAGTATGTTATTGCCACAGATGGAGAACTTTACTGCAACTGCAATCCAACAACGCATTTTTGATGCAGGTATTGTTGGTATGGGCGGCGCTGGTTTTCCTACCGCTTTAAAATTTAAGACGAAAGGCAAGGTGAAATCTTTAATAATAAATGCTGCAGAATGCGAACCTTATATTACTTGTGATGAACATATTCTCAACTTCTTTACAGAGGAATTTTTAAGAGGCGTTGAGTTCGCTAGAATTGCTACTGGTGCGGAAAAGGTAGTGATTGGTATTGAAAATAATAAGCTAGAGTCTATTCAGATATTGAAAAAACAAATTGCTGCAAAAAAAATACAAAAACAAATTACTGTTACTGTACTGAAAACAATGTATCCACAAGGAGCGGAAAAACAATTGATTCTTGCATGCACAGGGAAAAAGGTGCCTGAGAATCAACTTCCAATCGCTATTGGCGTTATTGTTTTAAATGTGCATACAGCATTTACAATTTATAGAGCGGTAGAACTGAATATTCCATGTTATGAACGCATAATGACAGTTTCTGGAGGGGGAGTGCCAAATCCGAGTAATTATTGGATAAAGAATGGGACTACTTTTCAAGATATCGCTGCATTTGTAAATGCAGACACGAATTGTGAAACGGTTATTGATGGTGGGCCTATGATGGGGAAAGGGGTATTTTCTTTAGATATTGCGTGTACAAAAACAAGTTCAGCATTGTTATTTATAGGCAAAAATGAATTAAATTCCCCTCAAGAGGCTGAATCTTGCATCGGTTGTGGAAAATGCGTGCAAGCATGTCCAATGGGACTTTCGCCTGTATTTATTGAAGCGGGACTCATGCGTAATAATTTAAAAGATTCTAAATATTTTGGAGCAAGTGCTTGTATTGAATGTGGTTGTTGTTCATATGTATGTCCGGCAAAACGGCATTTAGCAAATAGCGTAAAGTTAGCAAAAAAATTGATAAAGGAGCGTAACATTTGATGGCAGATACTAAGACTTTTAAAGTTACAGCTTCACCACATACTATTAGTAAAGAGTCGACTAGAGGTATAATGATTGATGTGCTTATAGCACTTTTACCATCTTTTATTGCTGGGATTGTATTTTTTGGCTTAAATGCCATTTACACAGTAATAGTGTGTATGATGCTTTGTTATGCTTGTGAACAAATTTATAATTTATGTATAAAAAAACCTTTTACAACAGACTTATCATGCCTAGTAACGGGTATGATTTTAGGATTGATTTTGCCACCAAAAACCCCTTGGTACATACCAATAGTTGGAGCTGTATTTGCCATTGTGTTTATTAAAATGCTATTTGGAGGAATTGGTAAAAATATATCAAATCCTGCAGCAACGGCACGAGTCTTTTTGTTGCTTGCCTTTAGTATACCAATGGGGAAATTCCTAATACCTACAGTCAATGACTTTGTACATATTGATGGACTAACAGGACCTACATATTTAGGTGGCGGTTATGCAACACTTGAAGGTAGTTTTATGGGAGTCTCTGGATATTGGGGCTATATTTTACAACTCTTTTTTGGGCATATTGGCGGTAGTATTGGCGAAACAAGTGCATTAGCTATTTTAATTGGTTTTGCCTATTTGATGATACGTAAAGTAATTGATTGGCGTATTCCTATTAGTTATATTGTCAGTAGTGCCTTAATGGCTTTAATTTGTTATCAAAGTGCTTCGGATGTACTTCCTCAACTTTTATCGGGTGGATTATTGTTTGGGGCTGTATTCATGGCAACAGATTATGCGACTTGTCCTAAGTTTAAACACAATCGTGTATTATTTGGTATCTTTTTAGGATTTATGACCATTCTTTTAAGAAAGTTTAGTAGCTATCCAGAAAGTGTATCATTTGTCATTATTTTAGCAAACTTATTTGTTCCAATTGTAGATAGATTTATTTTGCCTTTACGATTCGGGCAAACAAATAAAAAGGGAAAAGTGCGTATTGATTACTATGGAATCTCTATGCAATGGATAGTACCAGTATTTTTAGTGATTATTATTATTTTATCTGCTATTTTCGCTGTTGTAAATCCATATATAAATAATGCTAATGTCAAAACAGACTCTTTTACCTATCAAAGTTGTATGCAAAAAGAACGAGTAGCGTCTTTTTCTGATAAAGTCCAATCTTCTAACAATCGAAGTGTATATAATGAAAGTTTTGTAAAAGGACAGTATGATGATATAATACTCTTGTATAAGAATGAGAAAGGCCACTTGTTATTGTCGAGCATCAATAATGCTAAAGCAAGAAATGTAGAGCAAGATAGGAATTGCAGTATAACTTTTGCAAAATATGTACTACAAGTGCAAAGAATTACTTTAAATAAGGATATAACAGCTGTAGAAAAATTACAATCTACAAAAGATATAATAGAAATAAAAAAAGAAACGGAAGTTTTTACAAAAATTCAACAATCTATACTAAGACAAGTACCAACAAGGTTGGGAGGTGCATTATGCGTAAAGATGTAATACTCTCTATTTTTAAAGGCGTACTCGTATTATCTGCTATTACATTGATATGTACAGTGCTTTTAGGTATATTTAATATTATAACTTATATTGACCCATTACAATCAGCATATAATAATTTTGCAAAATATAGTTCAAATAAACAATATACAAAGATGTTAGAAGAAAATTGGTCTGCACAAAATGCAAAAATTTTGTATTATGCACAGTCAACTGATGGAACAACAAATGCCTTTTTATCCATAGGAAATGGTGGTTATGGTGGCTCTGTTGAAGTTTATCTCATTATAAATGCATCTACAACTGTAATTGAACGCGTAGAACTTGGAAATCATAGTGAAACATATATTCCAAATTTAAATGCTAGCGGATATTTTGATCAAATTTTAAATCAAAAAATTACCGAGTTACAAGATAGTTCTATTGACCATACAAGTGGTGCAACATGGTCATCCCGAGCAATTAAACGAGCTGTTTTAGCTGTAGCCGAGTATTATAAAGTAAGGCCTGATATGGTAAAAGATCAAACAAAAACGAAGAATAGTATGCAAGCAGATAGTAATACTAAAGTAAATAAAAATTTGTTTATCAATAATAGAACTAGACAAAATCAAATACCATTTTATCAAGAAAAAATAGTGCAAAATAAAGAAGGATGGTTGTTGTAATGGATGAAAATTTAAAAGTAAAAGATACCTTTTTTGGCGGAGTCTTTTGGAATAATCCAACTTTTGTATTAGTGCTTGGTATGTGTCCAGCACTTGGCGTTACAAACACTGTACAAGGAGCGGTTGCAACAGGACTTGCCACTTTATTTGTACTTGTTTTTTCAAACTTAATTATCAGTGCATTGCGTAAAATTATTCCAGATAAAGTACGCATTCCATGCTATATAATTATTATCTCAACTTTTGTAACTATTGTACAAATGGTTATGCGTAAATTTTTACCAGACTTAAATAGGTCAATAGGAGCATTTATTGCACTGATTGTCGTAAACTGTTTAGTGCTTGGGCGGGCAGATGGTTTTGCTTCTTCCCATAAGATATGGATAAGTGTTGTTGATGGTTTTGCAATGGGGCTTGGTTTTGCTTTGGGATTATCTTTAATATCTGTTGTGCGTGAATTTTTGACAGCAGGAAGTTTTTGGGGAATCACAATTATTCCTAATTTTCCAACAATAAGTGGTACAGCAAGCACAGTGATAGGGTTTATTGTATTAGCATGTTATATTGCTGCTTTTAAAGTCATTATGCATAAATTGAATGCTATAAGAGAAAAAAGACTTGAAAAAGCTACTCTTGTAAAGACAAAAGAAGTTGTTGCAGTTTTAGTTGATGGCGTAGAACAACCAACTACAATCTTGCAAACACAAGAAGTCCATAAAGATACAATCAAACCAGCAAATCAACAAGTAAAGGGGGATAGTGAATAATGAATTTTATGTCAATCATTAGTATACTCTTTACGGCTATTATTTCACAAAATATTGTTCTTTCTCGTACACTTGGTATCTGTCCATATTTAGGGGTATCTAAAAAGATTTCTTCAGCAACAGGTATGGGTTTTGCAGTATTATTTGTCTTGACAATATCTTCCATCTTTTGTTGGGGTATCTATAATTTAATATTAGTGCCATTGCATATTACTTATTTAGATACTATGGCATTTATACTTGTCATTGCAGGTTTAGTGCAATTGATTGAAATTGTTATTAAAAAAGTTTCACCGACTTTGCACAGTGCATTAGGGGTATATCTCCCCTTAATTACAACAAACTGTGCTATTTTAGGGGGTGTAAATACAACAGTTACTGCAAATGCCTTAAGTTTTTTAGAGACATTTATTACATGTGTAGGTACAGGTTTTGGTTTTTTGCTAGCAATAGTTATACTTGCTTGTGTGCGTGTAAAGGCAGATAATGTACCTGCTCCAAAAGCATTTAAAGGTTTTCCTTTAACACTTATATCAGCAGGTATTATTGCATTAGCATTTGCAGGCTTTGCAGGTGTTTTGGCGTAAATAGGAGTAATGTATGGAAAATGTATTGAATATTGTCATTGCAGTTGGCATTATGGTAGCTCTAGCAGTGATATTCGCCTTTGTGCTTATTTTATGTGGACATTTATTTGTAGTGAAAAGAGATAAAAAGATTGAAGAAGTACAAAATTTACTTGCTGGTTCAAATTGTGGTGGTTGCGGAAAGGCAGGATGTGCTCAATTTGCAGAAAGTTTGGTAAAAGGTGAATCTGTGGTCACAGATTGTAATCCAACATCTGTTGCAAATAAGAAAAAAATAGCCGACCTACTTGGTGGTGGAGAAGTTGGTGAAGAGACTGTTGCCGTTGTATTTTGCAATGGAGGCGATGCAGCTATTGATAAATTTAGCTATCAAGGTTATGGTGATTGTATTGCATGTAACTCTGTATCTGGTGGAATAAAAGCGTGTCCAACAGGATGTATTGGTAAAAAATCTTGTGTGAATGTCTGTCCACATGATGCTTTAATTATGAATGACGAAGGATATGCACATGTCATTAAAGATAAATGTACATCTTGCGGAGTTTGTATTGAAACTTGTCCGAAAATTATTATTGGTAGAATTCCCAAAAAAGCACCGGTATATATTGCTTGTTCCTTGCACTGTAAAGGAAAGGAGGTAAAAGATTTATGTACACATGGCTGTATTGCCTGCAATATTTGTGTGCGTAGTTGTCCGAACCAAGCAATTACAATGGAAAATGATTTACCAGTTATTGATTATACAAAATGCACTGGGTGTATGACTTGTGTACAAAAGTGTCCGACAAAATGCATCAAAGTACACGAATAGAATTTGATAAAAGTGTGTAGAGTTTTGAACGATGAAGGAGAGAGAATGAAAAGAATAGGGATTATTGATTTAGGTTCAAATAATGCCAGATTAGTTGTTTTTGAATTGTTTGGTGAAAGTTACTTTACGGTAATTGATGAATATGAAGAAAGTGTTCGTTTAGGGCAGGATATGGAGAAAGGTGCTCTATTAAAACCAATGCGGATAGCTGAAACCATAAAAATTTTAAGATTTTTTAAAAAACTAGCAGATTCGTATAAAGTTGATAAAATTATTGCAGTTGCAACATCAGCTGTGCGTATGGCAAAAAATCAACGCAGTTTTTTAGATGAAATTCAATCAAGCTGTGGCATTAAGTTGCGTGTACTGAGTGAAGAAGAAGAGGCTATGTTAATTTATCGTAGCGTTATAAACTCTTTAGATGTGCCAAAGGGGTTGGTTGTAGAAATTGGTGGAGGTAGCACTAAAATTGTATACTATAACCGTCGCACAATTCTAAATTATGCATCTTTGCCATTTGGTGCAGTTACATTGACTGATATGTTTAAAGAAAAACAACTTTCTCCAAATGAACAGGCAATTGCTATTGAAAAATTTATTAAAAAGCAATTTGATGCTATTGACTGGCTAAAGGACATTGACCAAGAAACACAAATGATTGGGGTAGGTGGTTCCTTTAGAAATCTGTTTAAAATTTATCAAATGACACATAAATATCCATTAAATTCTGTGCATAATTATCATATGAATGTAGATGATTTTCAAGAATTATATGATATGATTAAAGGACTTGACTTAGATAGAAAGAAAAAGATAAAAGGTATTGCAGCAAATCGTGCAGATATTTTAACGGCAGCATTTGCCATTATTAAATCTTTTACAGAGTTATTTAATTTTGATATGTTTATACTGGGTAGAGCTGGTATTCGTGAAGGAATAATTTTTCAAGAGGAATTACCAATCAGTAATGATAAACCAATGAGTGATATCATGCAGTATAGTATAGATACAATTTTAGCATATCATAATATTGAGAAAACACATATTACACATGTCGTACATCTATCAAAGCAGTTATTTATACAACTTAGAGTTTTGCATAAACTTTCAAAATCATATTTAAAAATTTTGTTGTTAGCAGCAAACTTACATGATATAGGTAGACTTGTTAAATTTTATGACCATCAAAAACATAGTTGTTATTTTATTCATAACGCACATTTATATGGAGTAACGCATCGTGAAATGGTGCTTGCAGGATTTGTAGCAAGTTGTCATCATAATGAAGAAATTACAAATGCAGAATGGTTGCGTTTTCGTGGGATTATCACTGAAGAAGACCTTGAAAATGTAAAAAAACTAGGAGTAATTTTACGCATTGCTGAAAGTTTAGACCGTAGTCATTCTGGCGTTGTTAAAAATATAAATTGTGATATCTTAGGAGATTCTGCTATTATGAAACTTGAGGTCGAAGACAATGCCGACCTTGAAATTCGCTCTGCAATGAAAGCTTTTACAGAATTTAAAAAATTTTTCCATAAAAATTTAGAAATTTTATAACTATTTTAGTTATGTAGTGTATTTTTTTATGGCAATAAATATATAACTAATGGAATATACTACAATTTTTAAAAGGAATAGATAAAATGAAATTAAAAAATTACATCTACTTATTACTATGTTTAGTTATAATGCTTCCCTTATTCGTATTCTTTGTGGGTTGTGGAAATAATAACAACAAAAGTAATAGTCAAAATAATAACTATTATAAGTTAAATAATGATATGACTTTAAAAGAAGGAACATCTATTCTTTTTGATGGTGAAAGTAAAAATGCTGTATTAGACTTAAATGGATATTGTATAAAATCCAATAGAAGTGCAGCAATTCAAGTGACAAATGGAGCAAAATTGACAATAATAGATAGTAATAAAAATACAACACACTATTTGCTTTATGACGAAAATACACATGCATATTCTAAATATAGTAAAACGCGTCCAAGTGGTGGAGTAGAAATACAAGATGGACATCTTCCTATAAATAAAGTAAATAGTTATATTACTATCCATGGTGGACTCATTACAGGGACAAACGGGAATATTTATGGTGGAGCGATTGTAGTAGGTTGTTTATTAGGCTATACTGGGCAGCCATCTTTTGTGGAGATGCAAAGCGGTAGTATTGCTGGCAATATTTCTAGAGGCTATGGTGGTGGTGTTTTTGTCGGGTCAAATGCAAAATTTGTTTTAAATGGTGGGGATATTATTGGAAATTATTCTAGCAGTTTTGGTGGTGGAATCTCTGTAGAAGGACAGAGTAGTATAGAGTTAAATTCTGGAAAAATTGCATATAATACAGCAGGAGTATCTGGTGGAGCAGTTTATTTAATGGGCAATCAATATCTCAAATTGACAAATTTGACAATTGCAAATACAATACAAATTCTTTATAATCAAGCTAAATGGGGTGGTGGAGTTGCTGGTATTATAGCTACAGTTTCTATGCAAGGCGGTTTAATACAGGGAAACCGTGCTATTGAAGGTGGTGGATTTGATTTATATTCTAGCTGTTTTACTATGGTTAGCGGTAAAATTATAGAAAATAGTGCAGAAAAAAAAGGTGGTGCTATTTTATTTGGTGCTACTGAACAAAAATGGACATATACAAATGAAAATACAGGGTATCATGATGAAGGGCGACATTTATTAAAAATAGATAGTGGAATAATTGAAAAAAATAGTGCTGCTGAAGCTGGAGGGATACATCTTTTAAAAGTTTTTTTTGAAGCTACTCCACAGATGGAAGAATATATAAATAAAAATAACATATCTAGTAATGGGAATAGCGTAGAAATGATTGGCACTCAGAATATAAAACAAAATTAGAATATAAAATACAGTCAGAATATAAAACAAAATCAGAATAAGATATTATTTATTGTGTTAGGTGTAAGTATAGGTATTGTTCTTTTGGCTATTGCAGTTGCTTTATTGATTTATTTTATCAAGGTAAAAAGTTAGTCATATATATTTTTTAGGATAATAATATTAGAAGTTGATAGTTACTATTTTTCAAGTTTCTTTTAGTAAAATTTGCATATATAATATACAATGTTGTTCTTTATATAGTAAATAAACAAAAAACGATATATTCAAAATGAAATTATATAAAAAAGTTATATAAATTCCTATAAATGGTTTCACTATAGAATTTGTTATATTATTGTTTAGGTATTATAGTAAATTTTATATATATGGAATCACAAAAAACTATCAAAATGGATATCTTATATTTAACAAAAAAAGGAACTAATAAAGTAAACTAGTTCCTTTTTTTGTAGAGAAAATAATAATATCTTCAAAATATGCAATTTTTTAGACATAGAGTAGAAAGGAAAAATATTTTACTTTAGGAAAAATAAGTTTGACATAGAAGAAAGATAATATATATACTTTATCAAAAACCAAAAAAATGGAACGCAATATTGCGTTCCATTTTTTTGGTAACATAAATAAATTTTATTGTTTATTTAATTCATCATAAATATGACTAATTTCTTCGTAGATAATATTTTTATTTTGTTTTAATAGGTTTTGTATAAACTCTGTATATTGTTTGCTAGCAATAGAAATTATAGTAAATTTATTTTCATTGAGTGTATGATAAATAACAAGTTGCTTAGTATATTTTAATAATTTTATTGCTACTATCTTTTGTAATGGATATTTTTTTTGAATAAAACCAAAAAATAATATAATAGCGGTATCTGTTATTTTATAATGTGAGAAAAATAAAATAAGGGATGCAACCACGATAGTAAGTATGGCAAAAATAAATACAATACTATATTGTAAGATGAGTAATCCACTAAAGCTATGTATGAATATTTGGTAAATAGTCCATAAAATAGCTGATAAACCTATGGCAAACATTAAAATTGTCATTATAACTAGAGCTAAATTAAGTTGATATTTATATTTTGTTGTCTTTATTGTCATAACTAAGCCTCCACATTATAATCCATATTATAGCATATATTTAGAGTTTTGGCAATTAAAAATAGAAATATAACAAATCTACAAAATATAAATATAAATTATAAATAAAGCTTTTGCAATTTAAATTTTTAATAGATAAGTATATAAAATATTTTGACTATTAAAAAAAAAAGTAATATAATACTATTTAGAGTATGTAAATGAGGATGAAATGTGATGACAGAATTTTTTCTATCAGCGAGAGCATCTGGTCCGGACTTTTCACATATTAAAGATGCTATTTTTCCAACAGCAACAATTGGTAATGGTTGGTGGGCAATCAATGCCAGTGTAGTTTCGGGGTTTATAGTAGTATTTGCGATTGTAATTGTAGCTGTAATTTTACGGTTGACAGTTATCAGAAAGTGGAAGGTTGTACCAACTGCAGGACAGATGTTTCTAGAGTATATCGTTACTTTTTTTGATAAAAGTGCAGAAGATAATACTGAAGAATTTTCTATTTTTATGGGCCCATATACTATGGGAGCAGCATGTTATATCTGTTTCGGCGTGTTGATTGAACTTGTCGGACTGCGCCCAGCAGTGGCGGATATATCAGCTTGCTTGGCACTTGCGTTATCTACATTTGTCTGTATACATAGTTTTGGATTTGCACGTAATAAGCATAAGCGTATGATTCATTATGTAAATCCAATCAATGTAGTAACGGATATAGCGGTACCAGTATCATTGACCTTTCGATTGTTTGGAAGTGTATTGAGTGGACTGGTAATTATGGAGCTGATATATATTGTTATAACACCATTAGCATTATGGATTTTACCATTGGGATTACCGGCAGCATTATCGCCTCTATTTACACTATTTCATGCCTTTATACAAGCTTATATATTTGCAGTATTATCAAATATATTTGTACAAGAGGCGATTGAACATGTAGCTAGCTCTCCCAAAAGGGTAAAGAAGAAAGAAATTAAAAGGAGAATTTAATCATGACAGAACTTTTAGCAACTATTGTTAGTTTTTTAGCAGGGGCAACACAAGGAATCGGTGGAAATATTGCATTGATTGGAGCAGGTATCGCTGCATTAGCAGGTCTAGGTGCTGGTATTGGTATGGGTATTGCAACAGGGAAAGCAGTAGAAGCAACTGCGCGTCAACCAGAAGCTGTTGGTAAAATTAGAACAATGTTGCTTCTCGGTTTGGCATTTGCTGAAACTACAGCAATTTATGGTGTACTTGTAGCAATTTTAATTTTATTCGTATAGAAATTATAAGGATTATGATTATGCAAAATGCATTACTTTCAGCATTTTCAGACTTATTAAATAAGCTGGGAATACAACCTATGGCAATTGTCTACCACTTAATTGCACTTGCAATTTTGATAACTGCTCTTTATTTTCTAATTTATAAACCGGTACGCAAAAAAATTAAAGAGCGTCAAGAGGAAGTCAATTCCATAGTAGAAAAAAATAAAAAAATGACAGCAAATATGCAAATCATTCAAAAACAAGCAGAGCAAGCTTTAGATGAGGCAAAGAAGGAAGCAACTGCCATCCAAGAAACTGCTCTAGCTGTTGCACACTCTAAAGCGGATAAGTTGATTCAAGATGCAAAAAATCAAGTAAAAAATATCATGTCTAAGACTGAACAAGAAATTGCTGAAGAACGACTTAAACTTTCAACAGATATACAGAAAGAAATCCGTGATGTGTCTATTGCTGTTGCAGAAAAAATTTTGGAGAGAGATGTTACTCCAAGTGACAATGAACAATTGATTCGTGAAAGTCTAGCAAGTTGGGAAAAGAGGAAAAATTAGAGATGGAAAGAGAAAAAAAAATCTCAAATGTAACCATTGCTATGGACATTAGTGATGCCTTGAAGGCAGAAATTTTAAAATTTGTGCAAGCACATGGTTACGATGAAGTGCAATATTGTATAGATAGCGAAATAATGGGCGGTATTATCATCCGCCTTGGAGATGAGGTATATGACGGTTCTGTTAAGACAAAGCTAATTGCCTTAAAACAATCGATTTAATTTACCTGTATAATTTTAAATAGAGCAGGGGAGATAATATCCATGATTAGTGTCCACAAAATAGGGGAAAGTTTAAAAGAAAAAATAACAAATGCTTCAACAGATACAGAAAAGAAAATGACTGGAAAAGTTATCTCTGTTGGTGATGGCGTCATACATATTGAAGGACTTGAAGAAGTAAAAAATAATGAAATATTAGAGGTACAAGGCGGATATAAAGCGCTTGCCTTGAATTTAATGGCAGATGGTATTGGTGCTGTACTTTTTTCAGGGGCAAGTGCAATAAAAGTTGGTGACCATGTATATAGTAGTGGTACTATTGCTACTATGCCAGTTACTGAAGCTATGCTTGGTCGTGTTGTTGATGCCTTGGGAAATCCTATTGACGGGTTGGCACCTATTCAACCAAAAGCCTATCGTAATATAGAATATCCTGCACCATCTATTATGGATAGAGATAAAGTCAATGAACCATTACAGACTGGTATATTGGCAATTGATAGTATGATTCCAATTGGGAAAGGACAGCGGGAATTGATAATTGGGGATAGACAAACTGGTAAAACAGCAATTGCTATAGATACAATTTTAAATCAAAAAGGTAAAAATATGATTTGTATCTATGCATCTATTGGACAAAAAGCATCAACACTTGCAAAAGTAATAACAACGCTACAAAATAATGGGGCTATGGAATATACATGTATAGTTGCATCTTGTGCCGATGAAAGTGCCACTATGCAATATATGACACCATATAGTGCGTGTGCTCTTGCTGAATATTTTATGTATGCAGGGAAAGATGTTTTAATCATTTATGATGATTTGTCTAAACATGCTGTTGCCTATAGAACAATGAGTTTGCTCTTAAAAAGACCATCTGGTAGAGAGGCATATCCTGGGGATGTATTTTATTTGCATGCAAGACTTTTAGAGAGAGCTGCTAAACTTTCAAAAGAATTAGGTGGTGGTTCTATTACAGCATTGCCTATTGTTGAAACATTGGCTGGAGATATAGCAGCGTATATTCCGACAAATGTTATTTCCATTACAGATGGGCAAATTTATTTAGAGAGCGAACTATTTAATAGTGGTATGCGTCCAGCAGTTAATGTTGGTCTATCTGTATCTCGTGTAGGGGGTTCAGCACAGAGAAAGGCAATCCGTCAAGTTTCTGGACAGTTGCGTGTAAATTTAGCACAGTATAGAGAACTTGCAATCTTTATGCAGTTTGGTTCTGATTTAGATGCTGAAACAAAACGCACATTGAGTCAAGGTGCTAAAATGACGGAAACTTTAAAACAAAAACAATATACCAATTATTCTGTAAAAGATATGATAATTTTGCTTGTTATAATACAAAGTGAAGTTATCAATCAAATACCAATTAAGGAAATGACAAAGTTTAATGAGGGTATATTGGAATTTATTCATGCAAATCATACAAGTTTGATGGATGAAATTGACCCAGATGAAACAATTTGTCCTGAACTTATGCAAAAAATAAAAGATATTGCAAATGGATACTGTAAAATAGCAGTTACTCATCCTGATAATATCTAAAGTATGCAACATAAGGAGAGAGTAATATGGCCGATAGTACAGAGTTAAAGCATAGAATTCGTAGTATTAAAGATACGCATCAAATTACAAAGGCAATGGAACTAATATCCATCTCAAAATTGAGGAAGGTAATACAAAAACAAAGTTTTAGTTCTATTTATTTTGATAATGTGCGTTATACTGTAAAAGATATTCTTTTACATAGTTCTGATGTTATCAATCCATATACACAAAAACGCATGGGGAATAGAACAGCATATATAGTAATTGCTGGAGATAAAGGTTTATGTGGTAGTTACAACAGTGATGTATTAAAACTTGCGTGGCAAGATATACAGACAAAACCTGAACATTATGTAATCACTGTTGGACAAATGGCGCGTTCTTTTTTTGAAAGCAAAGAACGTTCAATTGACCTTGCGTTTACACATGCTGTTACAAATCCAACATTGCACGATGCAAGAGGAATTACTCGTGATATTTTAAATTTATATAATAGAAACTTAATGGATGAAGTTTTTTTGGTATTTACGCATATGTACTCTGCAAGTTTTAGAAAACCAGAAATAATTCGTCTATTACCGGTATTACCAGAAGATATACAAATGGATGTAAAACCAACTTTTTCTGGTGATATTTTATATGACCAAGCACCCAATGAAATATTAAAGATTATTGTACCACAATATTTAATTGGACTTATTTATTCTGCTTTAATACATGCATCTGCAAGTGAACATACGGCACGCAGAACAGCAATGTCAAATGCAAATCAGAATGCAGATAAGATATTGGATGAATTAAATTTACAATACAATAAGTTGAGGCAGGATAAAATTACCACAGAACTTGCAGACCTTTCCGCAGGAAGAATTTGAGGGGTATAAATTATGCAAAATAAAGGAAAAATTTATCAAATTATGGGGGCAGTGGTAGATGTTAAATTTACCGACCATATGCCACCAATCTATCAAAAATTGGTTAGTACAGAACCATATGCCGTGTTTGAAGTGCTTGCCCATCTTGAAAAAGGGATTGCGCGTTGTATGGCAATCACAGCAACTGAAGGGCTTGCAAGAGGTATGGATATCTTTGATACAGGTGCGCAAATTAGCGTTCCTGTTGGTGAAAAAGTGCTTGGTAGAGTTCTAAATGTACTTGGTGAACCACTAGATAAAAAGGAAAAAATTGACGCAGAACATGAATGGAATATTCATAGAAAAGCGCCTACCTTTTTTGAACAAAGTGCTATGACTGAGGTATTTGAAACAGGTATAAAAGTAATTGACTTAATTGCACCATATAGTAAAGGTGGTAAAATTGGTTTGTTTGGTGGTGCTGGTGTTGGTAAAACAGTGCTTATTATGGAGCTTATGCATAATATTGCGAATGAACATGGGGGATATAGTATCTTTACAGGGGTTGGTGAACGCAGTAGAGAAGGGTTTGACATGGTTGAAGATATGCAAAGCTCAGGAGTATTAAAGAATACTGCCTTAGTTTTTGGTCAAATGAATGAACCACCCGGAAGTAGAATGCGTACAGCTTTCACTGGACTTACTCTTGCAGAATATTTTAGAGATGTCAATAGACAAGATGTATTGTTATTTATCGATAATATTTATCGGTATATACAAGCAGGTAGCGAAATTTCAGCTTTGCTTGGTAGAATGCCATCTGCAGTAGGTTATCAACCTACACTTGCAACGGAAATGGGTGAATTGCAAGAAAGAATTGCAAGTACTAAAAAAGGTTCTATTACATCTATACAAGCGGTATATGTGCCAGCGGATGATATTACAGACCCTGCACCTTCTGCAATTTTTTCGCATCTAGATGCTACAACAGTACTTTCTAGAAAGGTAGTAGAAATGGGTATATATCCTGCAATTGACCCGCTAGAATCTTCTTCAAGAATTCTAGACCCACAAATTGTAGGACATGAACATTATGATACAGCGAATAAAGTGACTGCAATTTTACAGAGATACAAAGAGTTGCAAGATATTATTGCTATTTTAGGTATGGACGAACTTTCTGAAGAAGATAAAAATGTGGTATTTAGAGCAAGAAAGATACAAAAATTTTTATCTCAACCATTTACAGTATCAAAAATCTTTACTGGTATTGAAGGGCGTTATGTACCACTTTCTGCAACAATAGCAAGTTTTAAAAGTATTTTGTCTGGCGATGTTGACCATCTCCCTGAAAATGCCTTTTTCAATGTAGGGGATATTGATGATGTAAGAAAAAATGCAAAAAAAATGAAAGCAGATATTGAATAAAATATTTTGGATGCAATTATGAATAAATTTTATTTGGAAATTATTACTCCGGAAAAAAAATTTTATGCCGATGAAGTTGAAAAGTTAAAGCTGCCAACGAGTGCTGGAGAGTGCCTTATTTTAGCGAATCATCAACCTATGGTATTTGCTTTAGAACCAGGGACTTTAGTACTTACTCAATCAGGGGAGGCAAAAGAAGCGTTTACAAGTGAAGGATTCGTTGAAATTCGTCCTGATGCAGTGGTAGTCTTTTCGCAAGCTGTTGAATGGCCAGAAGATATTGATGAACATCGTGCGAGAGAGGCGCAAGAGAGAGCACAAGAGCAACTTCGTTTATTAAAGAGCGAGGCTGAATTTCAACTCAACAAGAGAGCAATGCAAAGAGCTTTTGCTCGTCTTAAATTAAAAAAAGGCGGACATTTTTTTCGTCAATAATAGACAAAAGGTGGCGTTTGCTACCTTTTTTTAATTTAAAATATCATATGAACATGTTGACAAAATTTAAATTTTTTACTATAATAACATCAATACAAGATAGGGGAATTTAGATGGCTAAAATTATTACTGGCGGTTGTTACCATAAAAATAATGCACTGCTTCGCAAAAATCGTGCCTTTATTATGGGCGATATGAAAGAAAAAAGTTTAACTGGTAGTATGTCTTATCAAATTTTTAAGTTGCATAATTCTAGCAGTTGTGAAAATTTAAAATTGCGTGCAGATGCTATTGTAATTGAAAATGACCAAGCAACAGCAGTGCTTCAACTTTTACAAAATAATGCTATAAATAATTTTAATTTGCCTGTGCTTCTATCAAATGCGAATATCACGTGTCTTGATGTGCAAAATTATATTAAGTCAGTAGCAAAAAAATATGGAGCTATATGCTTGCCACAGTCTTTTGCAACAACAAGACAATATTTGTTAGAAAGTATGGCAAAAACTGCTGATGTAATATTATCAACAAGTAACAGACAACTTGGTAGTCTTGGTTGTATGTCCATAAATGTACATAATTTTACCATTGTAAATCATCTAAAAAACCAAACTATAGATATTGATAAAGTTCCACAAAAAGTGGCAATTTATTTGCGTGGTAAAGCGCGTAAAGGAATTGGTGGTACCGATATTGCTCTTGATATTTTAAAGGTAACATTAAAGAATAACTTTTTAAAAAATAAGATTGTAGAAATTTTTGGTACTGGAGTAAAACATTTAAGTCAAGAATGTAGAAATACTATTGATAGTTATATGCATTTAACAGGATGTTTTGCAACGATTTGGCAGACAGATGAAAAAACGAAAGCATATTTATCAATACATGGTAGAGAATCAGATTATAAAGAACTAAAACCGGATGAGGTTGTCTACTATGATTTTGGAATAAATGTCAACTTAAATACTGTAGTCCCAATGATAGCTCTTCCTTTTGTGGAAGAAATTTATAAATTGCAAGATATAATTTCACCAAGCATTGAACTTATACAAAAATTTGAAAAGTTAGCTGAAGAAAATCCGAATTTAAATACTTTTGTTGCTAGTTTAAAACAAGGTAATTTACAATTTAAGAAAGCACATTTACTCAATACAAATTATGAAATTTTAGCGAATATTGCATCTGCTACATATAGAAAAGTGATTGATAAAAATAATGCTACGATATATCTATCTAGTCAAGCAATCTATAGAGCTGGCTTAGAAGCGAATTATATAATATCTATGATGGATAGTGGATTTGATGTAAAGGTTGTAGATAAACCAACTTCCATTTATGCACCGCCATATACTTTTACAGTTTGTAGCGGAGAATTTTTTCAAGCAGATAATGTAATGATTTTAGATGCTTATACAATAACAGCAAGTTTACTAGCAAATGGTCATCTTGTAGCAGATAAGCGTAATTTATACAATAAAAAATTGAAGAAATATAAATATTTTGCAAAATTATTGGATACAAGAATATCAAATTATGAGAATGTTGCAGACCATACATATACTACAAAAATAACAAGACATATTCAAGATTTGCCAGCTGTTTTACCTGTAAAAAAACATATGCTTTTAAAAGTTGCTGCAACACAACATAGTGGCAAAATTTCTGCAAATGATATGCTTGCAAAAGATTTAGCAGATAAGGCAATTTTTAAGCCAACTTATTTAGCGAAACAGTTTTTGAAATGGAAAGATAAAGAGTATTATCAAAATTGCCAAAATTGTCTGCATGAAATGGAAGCTTGGAATACAGAATTAAATATCAATAAAAAAATTACAAATTGTATTCCATTAGAAGTTTTAAAAGAAGGGTTATCTTTTGGTACATGTATTGTAGCAAATTCTATCGGTGATGACAGTATGCGAGAAGAAATTGCATTTACACAACGCACGAATGGAGGATTGGCTAACATTGCACATTCTTATAGTCAAAATTATCGTCAAGCTTTAATACAATGGGGTATTATTCCATTTACATATAGCAAAGGCAGTTTAAAAGTTGGTGACTATATTTTTATTGAGAATATTATACAATGGTTAAATAGTAGAGCAAAAAAAATACAAGTAACTGTAATGCGTGGTTCTAAAAAACATATCATTGATTTAGTTCTTGATGGTATTACTGAGGAAGAAAGAAAAATATTATTAAACGGTAAAAAATAAAAAGATAGCTTTAAAGCTATCTTTTTATTTTTTAAAGAATAATGTTGATAAGTTTATTTGGTACAATAATAATTTTTTTGATTGGTTTATTTTCTGTATATGCTAATACTTCAGTGTTTGTTTGCACATATTCTGCAATTTCTTCTTGCCTCCATTTAGATGCAATCATCAATTTACATTTAATTTTACTATTGATTTGCAGTGCATATTCAACTTCTTCACGAATAAGTGCATTTTTATCACAAATAGGATATTTTTCTAAAAAGATAGAACGATTATGTCCAAGCATTTCCCATACTTCTTCACTAAAATGTGGGGTTGCTGGAGCAAGTAAAAGAATAAATTTTTCAATAGATTGTCTTAAAAGTTGATAATTTTTTCTTTGCAATGCATCGTATTTTTGTAAAGTATTTAGATATTCCATAAGTCTTGCAATTGCTGTATTAAAGGAGAATGCTTCTAAATCTTTTGTAACCTGTTCTATTGCATTGTTTTGCATATACAAAAGTTCTTTTTCAGCACTTGTTATATCAAAATTCTTTTGCTTAGATTTTTCTTCTTGTAAAAATTTTGTAATTAACCGTTCAATTCTATCTAAAAATTTTGCTATTGATTTTAAACCGTCATCATTCCATGCTCCACCGTCTGTATAAGAAAATCCAAACATTAAATACAATCTAAAGATATCTGCACCATATTGGTCAATAAATGTATCTGGTGAAACTACATTCCCTAAACTCTTAGACATTTTATTCCCATCTGGTCCTAAAATTAAACCCTGATGCACAAGGGATGTAAAGGGTTCATCAAAGTTGATGTACTTTAAATCATATAAAACTTTTGTGATAAAACGCGCATATAACAAATGCATACATGCATGCTCTGCACCACCGACATATTTATCAACTGGTAAAAATTGATTTATTATTTCGCTATCAAAAGGTTTTTCTCTATTTTGAGAGTCAGGATATCGTAAAAAATACCAGCTAGAACATACAAAAGTATCCAATGTATCCACTTCACGCGTAGCAGGTTTACCACATTGTGGACAGGTTGTATGCATAAATTCTTTTGATTTTGCAAGTGGTGATTTGCCATCCGGCTTAAATTCTACAGCATACGGAAGTGTAACAGGCAAATCATTTTCAGGGACAGGTACAATACCGCAGGCTGGACAGTAGAGAATAGGAATTGGAGCTCCCCAGTAGCGCTGTCTGGAGATAAGCCAATCGCGTAAACGATAGTTTACCTTTTTATATCCTAAATTTCTTTTTTCTAAATAGTTGAGAATTTGCTCTTGTGCCACTTCAGCCATAAGACCATTAAACTGCTTACTATTTATCAATTTGCCATATTCTGTATAAGGCAATGCATCAGATTCATTATAAATTACTGGTTGTATTGGTAAATGAAATCTCTTTGCAAATAGAAAATCTCGTTCATCATGTGCAGGTACTCCCATAACAGCACCAGTGCCATAGCTATTTAAAACATAATCGGCAATAAATATAGGTATCTTTTTGCCCGTGAGTGGATGTAGAGCATAATGTCCAATAAAAATACCTGTTTTTTCTTTTGTGGTAGATAGACGCTCAATTTCATTCATAGTAGCGGTTTGGTCGATATAATGTTCTACATTGCGTTGTATATCCCTTGCTGTTAATTTTTGTACGAGGGGATGTTCTGGGGCAAGAGCTATATAACTTACACCAAAAATAGTATCTATTCTCGTGGTGAAAATATCTAAAATGTCGCCACTTTCACATCTAAACTGCACTTGTGCACCAGTGGATTTACCAATCCAATTTTTTTGCATCAATTTTGTCTTTTCAGGCCAGTCTAATCTATCAAGACCTATTAAAAGTTGTTCAGCATAGTCTGTAATTTTAAAGAACCACTGTGTTAAATTCTTTTTTACAACAGTTGTACCACAGCGTTCACAACCACCTTGTTGTACCTGTTCATTTGCTAAAACGGTATGACAGCTAGGACACCAATTGACTGGGGCTTCTTTTCTATATGCAAGACCATTTTTATATAACTGTAAAAATAACCATTGTGTCCATTTATAATAGTCTTCTCGACAGGTAATGACTTCTGCATCCCAATCAAAAATTGCGCCAATTTTTTGTAGTTGCTTATGCATTGTATCAATATTTTGTTCCGTGCTATCTTTAGGATGTATCTGTGTTTTAATGGCATAGTTTTCAGCAGGTAGACCAAAGGCATCAAAACCCATTGGTTGAAATACTTCATATCCCTGCATTTTTTTAAAACGAGCATAACTATCTGTAGGTCCATAATTATACCAATGTCCAACATGCAATTTGGAACCAGATGGATAGGAAAACATTTCCAATATATACATTTTTTTATCTAATTTACTTCTATCTATTTTTGCTAGATCTATTTCCTGCCATTTTTTTTGCCATTTTTTTTCAATTTTTTGCATATCCATAGTTATTCGTCCTCATTTTTGGTGGTTAAATTCTCTTTTATTTCTAATTCTGTTTTTACTATTTCCTCTGTATTTGCAGTACCACTATTTATATATTCTGTACCAGTAGTACTGTTCGGTAGTGCTTTAGATTTTGTACATAACCTATAAATACAATAAATAAGTGGACCAAATATGGGAAGCAATAGTACAAATAAATTCCAAAAAATCAATTTAAATCGTCTAATTTTTACACCAGTATTTAAATTATCTTTTAATACGAAAAAGATTACTGCAATAGCAAGGGCATAATGCACTGCTAAAAATACAATTAAAATTTTTAACCATAGAGCCATAAAAAAATACTCCTAAATAGAATTTTTTATTTACATTATACTATTTTTTTGCTGTATAAGCAAGTAGTAAATAAATAAAGTTTATAAATTTTTAAAAAATTGTAAATAAAATGCATAATGATGCATACACTGAATGTATGCAAAATATTCGTGTAAGTGACAAACAAAAAAATTGTAGATATATTGCTTATGTAGCCAATGTCCTGCAAGGCAAGGAAGGTATACAGAGTAATATTGCTTTTCAAGGAGATAGAGCAATTTTACAAGTTGAAGCAAGTGGCAATATGGCATCCCTATTAAAATATAGTATTGCTGAAAAGGTAGCTGAAGTTATATGTATAGGATATAAATATGATTATTTAAAACAGAATATTAAAATTGCTGGACTCAATAAAGAGGATATAGAAATTCTCTATGCTTCTATAATAGCTGCGGATTTTCCAGAAGAGCGAAAATATTTAGTCAGTTATTTAGAAGAGATGCAGGAGCACACGATTGACGGATTTTATAATTTCAGATTATGTGCACTGCAAAAAAAATGGAAGGGAGTTATCAACTGTCTACCCTCTTCTTTCAGCAAAAAGCAACTTGCCGATTTTATGGAGTATTTAATTGGTGGTAGAAAGGGCAAAGTTTTTTTAAAGGGGCAAAAGGTATATGACAGTAGATGTCGCCGGTTACGTCGTGCCGATTTGATTGAAGAAGGAGGCAGAGAATTAAATAGTCTACGTGAAATTGTACTCAGTTGTGCTGGTAAAGTGGAATGCTTGACTGCGTTATCTTCAAAACAGGAAAGCTTTTTAAAAAGTTATTACGCCGGTCGGGTTGGTTTTTTTAGTTCATAAAATTGAAAAAAATTATTAAAATTTATTTGACAAATAGAAAAATTCGTGCTAATCTATGTATGAAATTAAATTTGCCTAGGATAAAGAGACAAGTAGTGTAAACAAGTCTTTACAATAAGAGAGTGCAATCGTGGCTGAAAGTTGCATAGTAAAGCGTTTACATGAAACCACTCTTTTAGGTGAGATAGTTTTTATCTTTTCTATCAAAAAAGAAAAAGTGGTCAATTTTTAAAATTGACAATTAAGGTGGAACCACGCAAAAAAGCGTCCTTAAACAACAATTGTTTAGGGGCGTTTTATTTTATAAGAAATCTTTATAGAATAAAGGAGAAGAATATGATAGAAGTAACTTTAAAGGACGGAGCAAAAAAATATTTTGAACATCCACACACTGTTGCAGATATTGCAAAAAGAATAAGCGAAGGATTGGCACGCGTTGCAGTCTGTGCCAAAGTCAATGGACAACTTGTCGATTTATCAACAGTGATTGCGAGAGATTGTACTTTAGAAATTATCACTTTAAAAGATAGAGAGGGATTAGATGTCTATAGACATACTACAGCACACATTTTAGCACAAGCAGTAAAACAAATTTGGCCAACTTGTAAACTAGGTATAGGTCCAACAATTGAAAATGGTTTTTATTATGATATCGACTTTACAACACCTATTACACAGGATAATTTAGCACAGATTGAAGAGGAGATGAAAAAAATTATTAAAAGTAATTTTGCCATTGAAAGATTTACCCTTCCTAGAAAGGAGGCAATTCAACTCATGCAAAGATATGGGGAAAATTATAAGTTAGAGTTGATTCAAAATTTACCTATTGCTACTGAAATATCTTTTTATAAGCAAGGTGGTTTTGTTGACTTGTGTCGCGGTGTACATTTGCCAAGCACAGGGGGGATAAAAGCTTTTAAATTGTTATCAGTAACCGGTGCCTATTGGAGAGGGAATGAAAATAATAAAATGCTAACCAGAATTTATGGGACAGCATTTGAAAAAAAGGAAGAACTCATAGCTTATCTTGAAGCAGTGGAAGAGGCAAAAAAACGCGACCACAATAAAATTGGTCGCGAACTAGGTATATTTATGACAGATAATAATATCGGACAAGGTCTACCTCTATTCATGCCAAAAGGGGCAAAAATTTTACAAATTATGAGTCGTTTTGTCGAAGATGAAGAGGAAAGAAGAGGCTATAAGTTGACGAAAACACCTTATATGGCAAAGAGTGATTTATATAAAATCTCTGGACACTGGCAACATTACAAAGATGGTATGTTTGTTGTTGGTGATGAAGAAAATGAAAGGGATGAAGTGATGGCATTGCGTCCAATGACCTGTCCATTCCAATATACAATCTTTAATAATGGCTTAAAGAGTTATAGAGATTTACCGCTCCGTTATAATGAGACTTCCACACTCTTTCGTAATGAAAACAGCGGGGAGATGCATGGACTAATTCGTTTGCGTCAATTTACATTGAGTGATGGACATTTGGTCGTTGCACCGGAACAGTTGGAAGAGGAATTTGCTGGCGTAGTAGACCTTGTTTGTTATGTACTTAAAACTTTTGGACTAGAAGATGATGTCAAATATCGTTTTTCAAAATGGGATCCAAATGCTAAAAATGACAAGTATATTCATGACCCTGAGACATGGAATGTAGCTGAGAGGACAATGGAAAAGATATTAAATCACTTAAAAATAGACTATACTGTAGGTGTGGGTGAAGCAGCATTTTACGGACCAAAACTAGATATACAAATTAAAAATGTACACGGAAAGGAAGATACTTTAATTACCATTCAAGTGGATATGTTTCTTGCAAAAAACTTTGATATGACCTATATTAACGAACAAGGAGTAAAGACTTATCCATATATTATTCATCGTAGCTCCATTGGATGCTATGAACGCACACTTGCACTTTTAATTGAAAAATATGCAGGGGCATTTCCTCTATGGCTCTCTCCAACACAGGCAATCATTTTGCCGGTAAGTGATAAATTTTTACCATATGCACAGAAAGTAGAGCGGGCAATGCGTCTATTAGGACTTCGTGTTGAAGTGGATAAACGCAACGAAAAAATTGGCTATAAAATTAGAGAGGCACAACTTGAAAAAATTCCTTATATGTTGATTGTAGGTGAAAAGGAAGCGGAAAGCAATACAGTATCTGTGCGTACGCGTGGGCAAGGGGTAGAGAATGAGAGTATGTCTCTTGAACAAGTGATTGCAAAACTTAGAAGAGAAAATGACGAAAAAATTATTTTTTAAAAATGAGAAAAAATGATTGACTTTTGATTGAAATTTTGATATTATACTAAATAGTAAAGTAGAAGTACATTCTCGCCTTGTGGCAAATAAGTTACACAAGTGCATATAGCATATAGTATAATAATATTATATAGAATTTTCTATATCATATATTTTGTATGAAAAGCGAGTTTGTATTCTTTACGAACTCGTTTTTATTTATAAAATTTTAGCAAGGATGGTGCATAACAATTAAAGAACAACATCAGGTAAACGGCGCTATTAAAGACCGTGAAGTTAGACTAATAGGAGAAGATGGACAACAGTTAGGAGTAATGTCAGCGACGCAAGCATGGGCAATTGCCAATGAAGCTGATTTAGACCTTGTAAAAATATCGCCAACAGCTAATCCACCAGTTTGCAAAATTATGGACTATGGCAAGTTTAAATTTGAACAAGCAAAAAAGGAAAAGGAATCAAGAAAGAATCAAAAACAGGTTGAAGTAAAAGAAGTGCGTCTTTCTATGACCATTGATACCAATGATTTAAATATTAAAGCGCGTCATGCACAAAAATTTTTAGAGAGTGGGAATAGAGTTATGGTATCTATTCGTATGCGAGGTAGACAAAATGCACATGTATCTTTAGGGATTGAAGTGATGAATACCTTTTTTGAAAGTTTAGAAGGTAAAGCTATTTTGGATAAAAAACCAAGTAGCGAAGGTAGAACAATTACTATGTTGCTATCCCCAGCAAAAGTATAAATAAAAAGTAATATCAGTTTGGAGGTCTTAAAATGATAAAACAAAAATCACATAGTGGAACAAAAAAACGCTTTTCCGTTACTGCTAGTGGTAGAATAAAGAGAGCACAAGCAGGTAAAAACCACAACACAGGGGACAAACCTAGAAAAAGAAAGAGACATTTAAGACAAGTTGGCTATGTTAACGAAACACAAGAAATAACAGTTCGCAATATGATACCATATAAAAAATAATGTATTGTAAGGAGATAAGATTATGCGTATTAAAAGAGGTGTTAATGCGGTTAAAAAACGCAGAAAGATATTTAAATTAGCAAAAGGTTATTTTGGTTCTAAAAGTCGTTCTTATAGAATTGCTAGAGAAGCAGTAATGAAGTCTTTAATGTATGCATACATTGGTAGAAGACTTAGAAAGAGAGATTTTCGCAGTTTATGGATTACAAGAATAAATGCTGCTGCAAGAATAAATGGTCTATCTTACAGTAAATTTATGCACGGTTTAAAATTAGCAGGCATTAATTTAAATAGAAAAGTTTTAGCTGATATTGCTGTAACTGATTCTGCAACATTTGCTGCTATTGCAGAAAAAGCAAAAACTGCACTTGCTTAATAGATAAAAAACATCTTAAACGAATAAGATGTTTTTTATCTTTTTAGTATTTATTTTTACCTACTGGACAATTGCAAAATGTATGTCTCATAAAGGAATAGGTGCAATATGCGTATTACATCCAAACAGAATGCTATCATGCAAAAAATAATTGCTCTGCAATCTAAAAAAGGACGCAGAGCATATAAACAATATTTGCTTGAAGGGAAAAAACAAGTACGAGAAGCTCTCAACTATAATATACAAATTTTGCAAATTATTGTTAGTGACTGTTTTGCAGAAAAAGAGAGTTATTTGTATCTATTACAGAACTATAAGGATATACAAATCATTGAAGTGCCAGAAACTTTATTTGCTCATATAAGTACAAATAAATCGCCACAGGGGATTTTAGCTGTTTTGCCAATACCAGAAACGACTATAAAAAGTCCACAAAGCAATGCAATTTTATTAGATGAAATTCAAGATTGTGGTAATATAGGGACAATTTTGCGTTCAGCAAATGCTTTTGGTATACAAGATATTTATTTAAAAAATTGTGCAGATCCATTTTCTCCAAAAACAGTACAAGCGAGTATGAGTAGTATCTTTTTTGTACGGTTACATATTGGTGGATTTTCTGAAATGCTAGATGCCTTAGAAAATACTATTATGATTGGAGCAGATTTAGCTGGTAAAAATTTGCAAAATTATCACTTTCCAGAAAAGTGTTGTTTAGTTTTAGGAAATGAAGGGAATGGAATTAGTCAAGAAGTACAACAATATTGCTTCGAATATGTAACCATACCTATACATAAACAAGCAGAGAGTTTAAATGTAGCAGTAGCGGCATCAATTCTAATGTTTAGTATGCAAAAATAAAAAGAAAGGAGAATTATTTATGTCAGGACATAGTAAATGGCACAATATACAGGCAAGAAAGGGAAAAGTGGATGCTGCAAGAGGTAAAATTTTTACAAAGCTTGGAAGAGAAATTGCGGTAGCGGCAAAGGGGAATCCCAATCCAGAGACGAATAGTAAACTTGCCGATGCCATTGCAAAAGCAAAGGCAAATAATATGCCAAATGATAATATTATGCGTTCCATTAAAAAGGCGGCAGGCGAGCTTGCAAGTACAAACTACGAAGAACTTGTATATGAAGGCTATGGTGTAAGTGGAAGTGCCTTAATTATACAAACTTTAACTGACAATAAAAATAGAACAGCTGGAGATGTGCGAGCAGCTTTAACGAAAGGCGGCGGGGAACTTGGCAGTACTGGATGTGTAACCTATATGTTTGCACATAAAGGATTGCTTGTTGTTGAGAGAAGTTTAGAATGCACCGAAGACTATATTACAGAACTTGCTATTGAAGCTGGAGCGGAAGATATTATAACCCTTGATGATGCTTTTGAAATTTATACAACTCCAGCTACTTTTTCAACTGTTCGTAAATTTTTAGAAGAGAAAAATTTAACATTTATACAAGCAGAAGTTATGATGGTTCCACAAAATAAAGTAAAACTTTCTGCTGAAAATTTAAATAAGTTTGAAAAACTTTTAGAACGCCTTGAAGATTTAGATGATGTGCAAAATGTCTACCATAATGTAGAGCTACCTGAAGAGAATGATGAATTTTAAAGGAGTATTTGATAATGTCAATACGCGTAATTTGTCAAAGGGCAAAAGAAAATAGTTATTGTATTGCAAACTCTACTGCGTTTGAAAAAAATAAAATGTTACAAATTTGTGCTGATGCTATTCGTCAAAATCAAAGATATATTCTTGCTGAGAACAAGAGAGATATAGAGAGTTGTAACCGTCCTGCACATTTTATTGATAGACTTTTATTAAATAAAGAGCGCATAGAGGATATTGCAAAAAGTTTAGAAAAGTTATTAGAATTAAAAAGTCCTATAGGGGAAATTATAGAAGAGTTTACTGTGGAAAATGGACTACACATAGAAAAAGTGCGTGTACCACTTGGTGTGCTAGGTATCATTTATGAAGCTAGACCAAATGTTACCATTGATGCTATTGCACTTGCAATAAAAAGTGGTAATGCCGTTGTACTACGCGGGAGTAAAGATGCTTTACATAGCAATATTGCCATAGTGGAAAGTATCAAAAAAGCACTTATTGCAAACGGTTATACTGCAGACTTTATTCAACTCATTACAGATAGTAGTCGTGAAGGGGCCACTGCCTTTATGAAAATGAATGGGTTAATTGATGTAATTATTCCGCGTGGCAGTGCTGGACTTATACAATCTGTTTTACAGAATGCTACAGTGCCAATTCTAGAAACAGGAACGGGTAATTGTCATGTTTATTTTGAAAAAGATGCCGATATTGAAAAGGGAATATCCGTCTTAATCAATGCCAAAACACAGCGTCTTACTCCTTGTAATAGTTGTGAAAGTTTACTTATAGATGAAGTTTATGCAAAACAACATTTATTAAAAATTGTACAGGCGTTGATAGAAAAAGAGGTTACAATTTATGCTTGCAATCGGGCAATGACTGTTTTAGAATCTCAGAATTTTGTATCAAAATATATTCAACCAGCAACAGAAGAGGATTTTTATGCGGAATATCTTGACAAAAAGATATCCTTAAAAATTGTAAACAATGTACAAGAAGCAATTGCACATATCAATCAATATAGTACACATCATAGCGATTGTATTTTAACTGAGAATGAAGATGCCGCAAATTTATTTTTAGCACAGGTAGATAGTGCAGTTGTTTACCATAATGCGAGCACGCGTTTTTCAGATGGATTTGAGTTCGGATTTGGTGCAGAAATAGGTATATCTACACAAAAATTACATGCGAGAGGTCCAATGGCATTAAAGGAATTGACTTCTTATAAATATTGTGTGCGTGGCAATGGACAAATCCGTACATAACTGTAAAGGAATACTAAAATCAAAAATAGAACTTTTATTTAATAGTATTTTCGATATGCTATGAAAATTAGATGGAAGAAAACTTCTTATTTGTAAAATATTCTTTTTAGTTTAAGTCGATATGCAATTGTGTAAATAGAATGTAAGAACAATTTATTAACAAGAGATATGCTTGTATATTAAAAAAAATAAAAAATTTTAAATTGAATGTATATATTATAAAAAATGTACCAAACTATTTTTGTAGCAACAGTTGCACTATAGTGAATAATATAAGTGCAATGTACTCTTGAAGTACAATGTTGCTTGCAAATAGATTTTGTTTTAAGTAAATTAAATATAGTATTATAAATCTGCCGTAATAAGCTTGTATTTATAATAAAATATTTTTGTTTACATTAAAACAAAAGGAGTAGTAGAAAAGAAATCTACTACTCTTTTTTTTTGCTATTTTTTTGATTTTTTGAGGGTATTTCTGTTTGCCTAAAAGGATGAAATTATGATATACTTGATAAGAATATGTACATCAAGGAGAATAATATAGAATGCAAAGATTAGATTTACGCAATGTGGCAATTATTGCCCATGTAGACCATGGTAAAACAACTCTTGTTGACCAAATGTTAAAACAAAGTGGTACCTTTAGAGAAAATCAAGTTGTGCAAGAGCGCGTTATGGATAGCAATGATTTAGAAAAGGAAAGAGGAATTACAATATTAGCCAAAAATACTTCTGTACATTATAAAAATACAAAAATCAATATAATTGATACGCCTGGACATGCCGATTTTGGTGGAGAGGTAGAGCGTGTTCTCAAAATGGTAAATGGTGTATTACTCTTAGTCGATGCTGCTGAAGGTCCAATGCCACAGACGCGTTTTGTGATGCAAAAAGCATTGGAATTTAACCATAAATTGATTATAGTTATCAATAAAGTGGATAGACCAGATGCTAGAATCAAAGAAGTAGAAGATGAAATTTTGGAACTACTCATTGATTTAAATGCTACCGATAGTCAAATTGATAGTCCAATTGTCTACTGTTCTGGTAGAGCCGGTACAGCAAGTAGAGATAGAGAAAAGCAAGAGAAAGATTTAACAACATTATTTGAATGTATTTTAAATCATGTGCCTGCTATGGAAGTGGATATGGATGCCCCATTACAAATATTGGTTTCTTCCATTGATTACAACGAATATGTTGGTAGAATTGGTATAGGTCGCGTAGAGAGAGGTATAGTAAAAGCCAATCAACAAGTTGCAGTTGTCAATTATAACCAAGAAGGGCAAGTTAAAAAGAGTAAAATCGTCAATCTCTATCAGATTGAAGGCCTACAGCGAGTTGCTGTAGAAGAGGCAAAGGCAGGGGATATAGTTTGCTTTTCTGGACTTGAGGATATTACGATTGGCGACACTGTTACGGCAGTAGAGCATATAGAAGCACTTCCATTTATAAAGATAAGTGAACCTACTGTTGAAATGACTTTTGCTGTAAATGATAGTCCTTTTGCTGGAAAAGAAGGTAAATTTGTAACCAGTAGACATCTTAGAGACAGATTGTATAAAGAACTACTAAAAGATGTATCCTTAAAAGTGGAAGATACAGATAGTGCAGAGGCCTTTAAAGTCAGTGGCAGAGGGGAAATGCATCTCTCCATTTTAATTGAAACGATGCGTCGGGAAGGATATGAATTTCAAGTAAGTACACCAAAAGTTTTATATAAAATGATTGATGGTAATTTATACGAACCAATTGATAGATTGATTGTGGATGTCCCTGAAGAGGGAACTGGAGCAGTCTTTCAAAGTATGGGTGAAAGAAAGGGGGAACTTTTGCATATGTCAACCATAGGTTCAAGAATGCGGCTAGAATTTTTAATTCCATCTCGTGGACTTTTTGGATACAAGTCGGAATTTTTAACAGCAAGTAAAGGCGAAGGTATTTTAAACTCCATTTTTCATGCATACCAACCTTATAAAGGTGATTTACAACGCCGTGAAACAGGTTCACTTGTGGCACATGAAAGTGGAGAAGCAGTAACATATGGTCTATATAATGCACAGGATAGGGGAATTTTGTTTATAGAACCAGCTACTCCGGTATATGAGGGCATGGTTGTTGGAGTATCTCCTAAAAGAGATGATATTGTTGTGAATGTATGTAAACGCAAGCAACTCACAAATACGCGGGCGGCGGGCAGTGATGATGCAATGCGTCTAAACTCCATCAAAAAAATGAGTTTAGAAGAATGTTTGGAATTTATTGCCGATGATGAACTTTTAGAAGTTACTCCACAAAATTTACGCATTCGTAAACAAATTTTAGATAATGATATGCGCGCAAAAAGTAGAAATAAGAAAAAAGTATAAAGAGTTCTAAAGCATAAAGATAATGCATACACTAGTAAAAAAGTCTAGTGGAGTGTAAGGAATTATGCAACAAATAGAAGAAAATACTTCAGCAGTTGGTGAAGAACAATCAGTTTTGATTGAGAATCAAAAAAAGATTACTTTATCTGGTGTGTTGAGTATTGAAGGATTTACAACACAACAAATTATTTTGGAATTGGTTTCAGGGAAGATTATTGTCTTCGGTAGTAATTTAAAAATTGCTGGTTTTACAAAAAGTGGTGGACAATTTGTGGCAATAGGCAATATAAAAGGAATGCGTTTTTGCAATAAACAGGACAAATTGTTAAAAAGGATTTTGAAATGATAGAGATTGGACAATTCTATCAGTTTATTTTGGCAATTACTATTGGTCTCTGCTCTGGAATACTGTATGAGGGAAATTGTCTTTGTCGGTTTTTTTGCAAAAATAGAATTGTCATTCTTATTGCAGATATTGTCTTTTTTCTGCTATTTGCAATAAGCTATATATTGTTTGCTAGTCTCTATTTTTTACCTAATTTTAGACTATATATTGCAGTAGGCTGTCTTTTGGGATTTTTAATTTATTATAAAAGTATTCATAAAATACTTGCAATTTTAGCAAAACAATGTTATAGTAAATACAAAAGCTATTTTAGTCGGAGAAAATTATGCAAACAGAAAAAGCAAAAAGAAAGATAGTTGCACTTACCTTTTTAATTGTAGCACTTGCAGCTGTTTTGGTAATTTTTCTTATTTATCAACTAGCGTCCATCTTCCATAAAACAAATCGTATCAGACAGTTGGAAAGAGAGATTGCAGAGTTGGAACAAATTATTGCAACGACAACAGACGAAGTGAAAAAGACAGAAAGTTTAAAATGGTTAGAAATGAAAGCAAGAGAACTTGGCTTAATTAAGCCAGGCGATAAATAATGAAAGAAAAAATAAATATGTCATCATTCAACTACGAAAGCAAAAATAAATATGCCATCATTGATGTAGGTTCAAATTCTGTACGCCTTTTACTGTGGAAAGAGGGTAAAAGTATTGTAAAAGAGGTACAGATAACGCGTCTTGCAGCAGGCTTACAACAAAATAAAATTTTGACAGTAGAAGCAATAGAGAGAACAGTACAAGCTATCTCTCTATTTTGTCATAGAGCAAAAGAATTAGCATATCACAATATTTATATTTTTGCAACAGAAGCAGTGCGTAGTAGTCAAAATAATATGCAGTTTATAGAATCTGTAAAGATGAAAACAGGATATACAGTAGATATTTTGACTGGTGAAGAAGAGGCAGAGTGTGGTCTTTTAGGTTGTTTGCAAAATAAAGCAGGTGGCATCATTGATATTGGCGGAGCAAGTACTGAAATTATTGTTGCAGACGAAAAGCGAAAAATCTATGCCAAAAGTTTGCCAATAGGCGCAGTTCGTCTATATGATAGTTGCAAGAAGGACAGAATGCAATTAGAAGCTTGTATTAAAAGTCAAATTGCCTTATATGGTGATGTGCCAAAGGCAGAGTTTTATGCAATAGGTGGCACGGCAACAGCACTTACTGCATTGGTTTATCAAATTGTGCCATATGATAGTGTAAAGGTACATGGGAAAATATTGATGCGAGCAACAGTACAGGAGTGGGCAGATAAACTACTTCGACTAAGTTATATAGAGAGTCTTGCTTTAGTTGGTATGGATAAGGCAAGAGCAGATGTATTACCAGGTGCCGTTTTTTTATTATCATCCATTATGCAAATGCTCCAAATAGAGCAAATCATAGTGAGTGAACAAGATAATTTAGAGGGATATATCTTTAAATTTTTATTACAAAATAAGGATAATTTATGAAGGGAATAAAGCAAAATATTCTATATTCTGTTATTGTTGCTATTGCTGCTATAGCTGAAGTTTTATATCTATTGTTTGGGTTAAGATATACACAAGTGCAAACCTTTTCCTATCATATATTGACAGCCTTTATTTTACTGTTTACAAGCTGTATTGCTATCTTTTATGTAGATATATTACATGAATTAGGACATATATTTTTTGGCTTATGTTTTAATTTTAAAGTAGTTAAGATGAGCTTATCTTTTTTTAATTTTGATATATCAACTGGAAAAATGAGATTTTATCTATCCAATCCATTTGGTAAACTTGCGGGAGAAAGTATTCTTTTACCGAGACGAGACAGTCATATAAAAGGTAAATTTATCTGTATAACATGTGGCGGGTTGTTTTTTACATTTTGTATTGTACTGTTTGGTATTGTCGCCTTTATTTTTTATAAGAAACTTTCTTTTGGTATCTATCTTCTCTGTGTGGCACCGTTGCCCTATGCAGTATATCAATTTATACTCAATAGCATACCACTTGAAATTGGTGGACTCCATACAGATGGCAAGGTACTTATAGACTTTTTACAAGGCGGGAATGCTTCTATCCTATTACAGACATTATTGGCAATTGAAAGTGCTTTAGTGCAAGGAAAGAGCCCTAGAGAAATTCCAGAAAAATTATATGCTAGTACAGTAGTAGTTGCAGAGAATAATTTATATGGCATTTTATATAAAGTACAAAAATATTATCGATATTTAGATGAAGAAGATATTGATAGAGCTTTAGAGATTGCACTACAACTTTTACAACAAGAGGAATATTTTCCCACAGAATATAGAGAAAAAATTTTAACAGAAATATTATTTGTTTTGGCAGTATATACAGAGGAAAATATAGTAGAGTATTTGGCAGAATCTTTAAAAAAGTATCTAGAAGGAGATGCACTAACAACAGTGCGTACAAGACTTGCAATTTTGGCAAAAAAAGAAGGTTTTGTAAAGATAGAAGAGCAGTGGAAAGAAGCATACAGACAGGCAGAATCCTATAACATTGCAGGAATAGCAAAGTTTGAGTGCAAACTATTACAGATAATTCAACGAGAATTTGCTTTTGCATAATGGATAAATAGAAAAATAGGAGAGCTATTTCGCTCTCCTATTTTTCTATAACATAAATAAGTTGTTTTAACTTGGTCTGTATAAATTACCATTGCAAAAGGGACAGAGCATAGCATTTTGTGTACAGCATTCTTTACAACTTATTTTGCCGCAATCTTGACAAGTGTACTCTTCAATTGCCTTGCATTTTTTAGCACATCTTTTACAAATATTTCCCATTAGAACTCCTTAAAAATCTATCTTTTTAACAGTATAATGCAATGGCAAAAAATGATACATAAGTATAACATTTATTTAAAAAAATTCTATATTTTGCTATATTTTTATTGAAAATAACTTTATTTTTTTTACAAAATGTGCTATAATGTTAAGGTAAAATTTCAATAAGGAAAGGTAAATATGTCGCATAAAGTTGAAGGTGAATATGGTGGACACCAAATAGAAGTTTTAGAGGGATTAGAGGCCGTTCGTAAAAGATTTGGTATGTACATCGGAAGTAACGATAGCAATGGATTGCATCATTTAGTACAAGAAATTGTTGATAATTCTATTGATGAAGCTTTAGCAGGATACTGTACAAAAATAGATGTAGTTATCCAAGCAGATGGTTCTATCTCCATACAGGATAATGGTAGAGGGATTCCAACAGATATTCATCCAACAGAGGGAATATCTTCTGTAGAAGTTGTTTTGACAAAATTGCATGCAGGAGGTAAATTTGGCGGCGGTGGTTATAAGATATCTGGCGGTCTACATGGCGTTGGTATCTCAGTTGTAAATGCGCTCAGCGAATGGTTGGTCGTTGAAGTCTCTCAAAAGGGGAAAGTGCATAGACAGGAGTTTGCAAGAGGTATTCCACAAACAACACTTACCGTTATTGGAGAAACAGATGCTACAGGGACTAAAGTTACTTTTTATCCAGATGCAACAATTTTTGAAGTTGTAGAATTTGATTACAATAATATTGCAAAGCGTCTCAAGGAACTTGCTTATCTCAATAAAGGAGTAGAACTAACAATTGCCGATAAACGGGAAGGAAAAGAGAGAGAAGATAGCTTCCATTTTGAAGGAGGTATTGCATATTTTGTCAATGATTTAAATAAAAACAAAACGACACTTTTTGCAGAGACATTACATTTTGAAAAAAACTATGAAAATGGAATTGTTGAAGTTGCCTTTCAGTACAATGATGGATATAACGAACAAATTGTTACATTTGCAAATAACATCCGTACAGAAGAGGGTGGGACGCATTTAGATGGTTTTCGTGTTGCACTCACAAAGGCAATAAATGATGCAGGTAGGGACTTAAAAATTATTAAAGAGAATGATGCTTCACTCTCAGGGGAAGATGTACGGGAAGGGATAGTTGCCGTTATCTCTGTAAAGCTAGAAGAGCCTTATTTTGAAGGACAGACGAAGACAAAACTTGGCAATACTTTTATGCGTACGCTTGTAAATAAGGCAACATTGGACTTTTTTGCAACCTTTTTAGAGGAAAATCCATCACAGGCGAAAGCTTTAATTTTACGTTGTATTACAGCACAAAAGGCAAGAGAAGCGGCAAGAAATGCAAGAGACCTTACAAGACGCAAGGGTGTGCTAGAAGGAACGACTTTACCAGGCAAGTTGAGTGATTGTAGTGAAAAGAGAGCGGAACTGTGTGAAATTTATATTGTAGAGGGAGATTCTGCAGGTGGAACTGCTAAAGGGGGAAGAGATTCTAGATTTCAGGCAGTATTACCTTTGAGAGGTAAAATTCTAAATGTAGAAAAGGCTAGACTCAATAGAATTTTAGAAAATCAAGAAATTAAGAGTATGATAACGGCATTTGGTTGTGGAATGCTCAATGATTGTGATTTAAACAAGTTGCGTTATAATAGAATCATCTGTATGACAGATGCTGATGTTGATGGTAGTCATATTCGTATTTTATTGCTAACATTCTTCTTCCGCTTTATGCGTCCTTTAATTGAAAATGGGCATGTTTATATTGCACGACCACCTTTATTTAAGGTGACAAAAGGAAAAAATATAACCTATTTGTATAGTGATGAAGAGCTAGAAAATTATCGGTTAGAACATGGAGAAATTCCAAAAGATGGGTTACAACGCTATAAAGGACTTGGTGAAATGGATAAAATGCAGCTATGGGAGACAACGATGAATCCGGCGACGAGAACACTTATGCGTGTGAGTATGAAAGATGCTATACAGGCAGAGGAAATGTTTAGTATTTTAATGGGGGAGCGTCCGGAACTAAGACGGCAGTTTATTGAAGATAATGCTACACTTGTGCAAGAATTAGATATTTAATGAAAAATAAGGATATAGATATGGCAAAAAAAGTAACAGATTCCGCTTTGACTGAAGAGTTTAAAAAGACACTCGCAATGACAACTTTAATTGATATTGAAGTGGAAGAAGAGTTAAAAAAATCATTTATAAGCTATGCAATGGCTGTAAATGTAAGTAGAGCGATTCCTGATGTGCGAGATGGGTTAAAACCCGTGCATAGAAGAATTTTATACTCTATGGATGAACTTGGCTTAACACATGATAAAGCGTATAAAAAATGTGCGAGAATTGTTGGGGATGTTCTAGGTAAATACCATCCGCATGGCGATACTGCTGTATATGATGCACTTGTGCGCTTGGCACAGGACTTTTCCATAAATTGTCCGCTTGTTGATGGACATGGTAATTTTGGTTCAGTGGATGGTGATCCACCAGCAGCAATGCGTTATACTGAAGCTAGAATGGCAAAACTTACAAGAGAGATGCTCCGTGATTTAGATAAAGAAACGGTAGATTTTAGACTTACTTTTGATGATTCTAGTTATGAACCAATAGTGCTTCCAGCGCGTTTTCCAAATTTACTTGTCAATGGTAGTGATGGTATTGCTGTTGGTATGGCAACAAATATTCCACCGCATAACCTAAATGAAAGTATTGCTGCTATTATTGCACAGATTGATAATCCTGATATTGCTATAGAAGAGTTGATGCAATACCTACCTGCTCCGGATTTTCCAACTGGGGGAATATTGATGGGGCGCTCTGGTATACGAAAAGCATATTTAACCGGTCGTGGTAACTATATTTTGCGAGCAAAAGCAGAGATTGAAGAGTATACAAATAATACTGGAACAAAATATCGCATAGTAGTAACGGAATTACCTTATCAAGTCAACAAATCAAGACTAGTTGAGCATATTGCTGAACTTGTAAAAGATAAAAAAATTGAAGGTATAGCGAATATTCAAGATGAGTCTGCGCGTGATGGTATGCGTATTGTTTTTGAGTTAAAAAAAGATGCAAATGCACAAGTTGTATTAAATTTATTATATAAATACTCTCAATTGCAAACTTCAAATGGAATTATTATGCTTGCTCTTGTGGATAAAGAACCAAAAGTTTTAAATTTAAAGGAAATGATTGCCTGTTATATTGCACATCAACAAGAAATCATTACGCGACGCACACAATATGAACTACGCTTAGCGGAAGCAAGAGAACATATTTTACAAGGGTTAATTTTGGCATTGGCAAATATTGATGAAGTGATTGCAATAATTAAACAGTCAAAAGATAGTGCAACAGCGTTGACAAATTTAACAGAGAGATTTGCACTTTCTATAGAGCAAGCTAAGGCAATTTTAGATATGCGTTTGCAACGCTTAACATCACTTGAAGTGGAAAAATTAAAGGCTGAACTTCTAGAACTTCTTGAAAAGATTGCAGATTTGAAAGATATTTTAGCAAATGAAAATCGTGTAAATGCCATTATAAAAGAAGATTTACAAAAAATTTCCAATGGATTTGTTGCGGAGAGAAAGACTGAAATCTCTTATAATTATGAAGAGATTTTAACAGAAGATTTAATTGATGAAGAAGATATTGTCATTACAATGACACATTCTGGATATATTAAACGCATTCCGGTAATTGAATACAAAGCACAAAATCGTGGTGGAGTGGGTATAACTGCACACAAACCTAAGGATGATGATTTTATTGAAAAGCTTTTTGTTGCCTCAACACATGATAAAATCTTATTATTTTCTAGTTTTGGTAAAGTATATTGTATGAAAGGGTATGAGATTCCAGAGGCACAACGACAGGCAAAAGGAAAGGCTATTGTACAACTTTTGCCAATAGAACAAGGGGAAAAAATTACTGCAATTATTCCTATGCCTAAAGAACTTATAGGTTTTATCACTATGGCAACACGGCAAGGTCTAATTAAAAAAACTTGTATAGAAGAATTCGAAAATATTCGAAAAACAGGTAAAATAGCAATTAAAATCAATGAAGATGACACACTTATTTCTGTACAATTTACTTCTGGGGAGAATGAACTTATCATTGCAAGTAAAGAGGGCAAATGTATTCGTTTCCATGAAGAAGATGTGCGTCCGACAGGTAGAGGCACACAAGGTGTAAAGGCTATGAAGCTCAATACAGGTGATATATTAGTAGATATGCTTACTGTACAAGAAGGTTGTCAAGTGTTGACAATCACTTCAAATGGATATGGTAAGCGTTGTGGTATTGAGGAATATCGTTTACAATCTAGAGCAGGTAAAGGTATAAAAGCGGGAGTACTCAATGCAAAAACTGGACATTTAGTCAACTTAAAAATTGTAAATGACAATGAAGATATTATGCTTATCTCTGCAAGTGGAACAATGATGCGTATGCATATTGAAAACATCTCAATTTTAGGTAGAAATACACAAGGTTTGCGCTTGATGAGGTTAAAAAATTCTGCAATAGCTACAGTTGCTATCACCTTGCGTGAAGAAGAAATTGAAAATGCAGAAAATATATCTACTCCACAAGAGCAAATTGAAGAAGAAAATAGGAGTAAGACATAATATTGATAATAGAAGAAAATGGTTGCTTGCAAAGCAACCATTTTGAGATTAAACAGATATGTGGTAAAAAATGGAATTTTTATAGAAAAAAGTATTTTAAACATAATTAAATTGCAGTATGCGTGTAGATAGGTACAATTTTATGATGCAAACTTTTTATCTGTAAAAGTTTTAATTGTTAAGTAAATGAGATAGCCAACAAATAGTAAAGTAAAGGCAAAATAAATGGAAAATGCTAGTGGAAACTTTTTCAATATGAGATAAATCAATCCGAGAACGACAAGAAATCCTATAAATAAAGTTATAGAAATTATACCAAGATTCTTTTTTCTTTTGGTTATGCTATCTTCTTGACAGGCATTTAGCACAACATATCCTATGATATGAAAAATAAAAGTTGGTAGATATAATAAAAGTAAAGTATATTCAATTTTATTATAGGGTAGGTTTTCCTGCTGAAAATTAGGAAATATAATTAAATACATACCTAAAAAAGTCAGTAGGCATCCAGCTACAAATTGTATAAAGTACAATATGTTTTTTTTGTTTAACATATATTTATCTCCAAAATAGAATTATTTTTATTATACTAAAATCATACCCAAATAGCAAATAGTTTAATCAAAATATTTTAATCTTATTTTATAAATATAGTTGATAAATTATTGTGATTGTGTTATGATAAATAAACACTGTGCATCATAAGTTTTATTATACTAGAGAGAATATTTAGATAGAATAAGTATTTATTATAACATTCAAATATATTCTATGCTTTTGCTACAATAAATATAAACAATATATATTTTATTGAATAAATACTGTTTAGAAAAAAAGGAGAAAAGTGCAACAATGGGAATTAAGATAATTAAAAGGGACGGCAGCGAAGAAGAGTTATCTGTTGATAAAACAAAAAAGGTTGTTGCTTTTGCATGTAATGATGTTGATGGTTGTGACCCTTATGAATTAGAAATGGATGCAAAAATTCAGTTTAGAGATAAAATGACAACGAAGGAAATTCAAAAGACACTGATTCAAACGGCTATTGAAAAAGTCATCTCCACTGAAGAAGATGCATTTGGAAATATTGTAAAAAAAACAAATATAAATTGGCAATATGTTGCTGCTCGTCTTTTAATTTACGACTTATATAAAGAAGCTGCTATCAATAGAAAATACCACCACTTTGGTTATGGTGATTTTTATAGTTTATTGCAAGAATTAACAGCACAAAATCTATATGGTAAATATTTACTTGAAGTCTATACAGAGCAGGAAATTCAAGAACTTGGCAACTATATTGATGGCAATAGAGACTATCTATTTAATTATGATGGGTTAAATTTATTGGCAAAGCGTTATTTGGTAAAAGGCATCAATGGTCAAGTTTTAGAACTTCCGCAAGAACGCTTTTTAATTATTGCCATGCACTTAGCTATTCCAGAAAAAGATAAAAAAGTATATTATGCCAAAAAATTCTACGATTTAATGAGCAAGCTAAAAATGACAGTTGCAACACCGACCTTAGCAAATGCTGGTACACCTTTTTATCAACTTAGTAGTTGCTTTATCTCAACAGTTGGTGATAATTTGTGGTCAATTTATGATGTAAATCAAAAATTTGCACAAGTTTCTAAACATGGTGGAGCTTTAGGTATTTACATAGGCAAAGTGCGTGCTTTAAATAGTGAAATTCGAGGAAATAAAAACTCTTCTGGTGGCGTTATCCCTTGGGTCAGACTCTATAATGATACTGCAATAGCTGTTGACCAACTTGGTAGAAGAAAGGGGAGTGGTTGTGTTACATTAGATATATGGCATAAAGATTTGCACGACTTTTTAGATTTAAAGACAAACAATGGAGATGATAGAAGAAAAGCACATGACCTATATACTGCTATCAGCGTACCAAATTTATTTATGGAGCGTCTACAAGAGCGTAAAGATTGGTCACTATTCGACCCATATGAAGTGCAAAAAACAATGGGATACTGTCTAGAAGATTATTTTGATGATTTTGATAATCATGCATTTACAGAACGCTATCAAGCGTGTGAAGCAAATGCACATTTACCTAGAATTACAGTATCTTGTCTAGATATTATGAAAAAGGTATTAAAGAGTGCCGTTGAGACTGGAACTCCATTTATATTTTTTAGAGATACAGTAAATAGAGCAAATCCAAATAAGCATGCAGGTATAATTTATTCTTCAAATCTCTGTCAAGAAATTGCACAAAATATGAGTGAAACAAATTTTGTGCAAGATGAAAATCCTATCGGGAATGAAATTTTGACGAAAGTTATTGCTGGAGATATGGTTACTTGCAATTTAAATTCAATCAACTTAGGTAAAGTTACAAAAGAAGAACTTAAAGATTGTATACCATTGCAAATACGTATGTTAGATAATGTTATTACTTTAAATAATTTACCTGTACTAGATGCGCGTTTGACAAGTGATAAATATAGAGCAATCGGATTGGGAACAAGTGGATATCATCACTATTTGGTCAATCATAAAATTGCATGGGAAAGCGAACAGCATCTACAAGAAGCAGATGCACTTTATGAAGAAATTGCCTATCAAGCAATAAAGGCATCTATGGAGCTTGCAAAGGAAAAGGGTGCATATCCAATGTTTAAAGGGTCAGCATGGGCAGATGGAAGCTATTTTATACAGCGTGGTTATACAACGGATAGATGGAAAAAATTACAAAAAGAAGTTGCACAATTTGGTATACGCAATGGTTATATTATGGCAATTGCACCTACCGGAAGTACATCAAATATAGCAAATACAACTGCAGGTATTGACCCAATTTTTAAAAAGTTTTTTGTGGAAGAGAAAAAGGGGATTTATGCTCCAAAAACAGCACCAGACCTCTCTGATGAAAACTTTTGGTTATATAAAGAGGCACATGCAATTGACCAAACTTGGAGTATTCGAGCATGTGGTATGCGTCAACGCCATATAGACCAAGCACAATCTTTTAATTTATACATTACACCAGAACTAAAAGCGACTGAAATTTTAGATATGTATATACGCTCATGGCAAGAGGGGATAAAAACAATATACTATATAAGGAATAAATCGCTTGAAATGGATGAATGTACAAGTTGTTCCAGTTAATGCCAGAGTAAATATAAGATGAAAAGTTATAAAATAGGAGAAAAGGAGTAAATATTATGCAAAAAAAGAAGATTTTTAATGCACAAGGTGAACGTGGTACACAGAGAGTCATAGGAGGAAACACGACAAATTTACGCGAATGGAATCGAATAAAATATGATTGGTGTAGTGAATTGTATAGAACTATGCTCAATAACTTTTGGATTCCTGAAGAGATTGCTTTGACTGAAGATGTAAAACAGTTTCCAAATTTGACAGATGGAGAAAGAAATGCATTTGATAAAATTATATCATTTTTAAACTTTCTAGAATCTATTCAAAGTGAAAATTTACCCAACTTATCACGTTATATCACAGCACCAGAAATTGCTTCTCTCCTCAATATACAAGCTTTTCAAGAAGAGATTCATGCGCAAAGTTATTCTTATATTTTAGATACAGTAACCAATCCAGTTACGCGTGATAAAATTTATGATATTTGGCGTGAAAATGAACATTTATATAAACGTAATGAGTTTATAGCAAATATCTATCAATGTTTTAATGAAGAAGCTACAACATATAATTTTATTAAAGCAATTATGGCAAATTATATTTTGGAAGGAATTTATTTTTATTCTGGCTTCAGTTTTTTCTATACACTTGCAAGGCAAGGTAAAATGACTGCCACAAGTTCAATTTTCAAATATATCAATCGTGATGAAATTACACATTTAGTGTTATTCCAAGGCATTATAAAAGAGCTTAGAAAGGAAAATAAAGAGTTATTTACGCCGCAACTTGAAGCAGAGCTTGTTGAAATGATGCGTACTGCTGTTGAACATGAAATTGCATGGGGACAATATGTTACAAACAATCAAATTTTAGGTATCAATAATGAATTAATTGATAAATATATTCGTTATTTATCCAATTTTCGTTTGAGGTCAATTGCATTGCCAGAACTGTATCCTGAAATCCAAAGACATCCAATGCCTTGGATTGATAGTTTTGCAAAAATCAATAATACAAAAACTGACTTTTTCGAAGCTAAAGTTATCAACTATACAAAAGCTGCTATTTTTGATTTTGATAGCTTAAAATAAAAGATAAAAAGATAGTTTACGAAAACTATCTTTTTATTGTATAAAAATGCACAAAAATACTATTCTAAATATTACACAAAAAGATAAGAGAAGGAAAGCTAAATGTTCATTAAATTTACAAAAATCTCCAAAAGTGTTGCGCTACTTTTAGATTGTATACTCATTCTAGGTATCGGCATTTTTATCTCTGTATGCGTCACTGTATGGATTGCAAAACGATATAATCATAAAAGAGAAAATATACAACTAGAAATAAAAACGAAAGCTTTACAAGACTATATAGCTTGGCTTAAAGTATTGATTTTTAAGGAAGTGGAAAGTATAAATTCCGTGTTGTATTATTTAAAATATAATATAAAACATTGTTACACAAAAACAGTAAATATTAGTTCTTTAAAAGCGATGCATATGATTTTACAAGATGTTGAAACTATACAAATTTGTTATTTAGCAAAGCAAGATAGAAATATCTCCATTTATGAAGATGAAGTGTATCAAAAAGTTTTTGAAAATTATTTTTATAAATTTACCACTGGATATTATCAAAAAGTATTAGATAGTATACAAGTCATTTTGTTAAATGATAAAGAGAAAAAAATATTTACAGACGAGGAATTGCAAGAACTACAAAATCTATTATCCACTTTAGAGTATGTTATAACTGGTCCAATGGAACAAGGTAAAAGGCAATTTATAGAACATAAAATGCAATGTTGGAAACAAATTGCATCTATTATTTGTTGTTTTCAGTTAGAGGGTTATTTACAAGATAGTGCAGAGGCAATGTTGTATTTTAACTTACAAGATAAACAATACATTTAAAGTATTTGTGGGATTTTGTGTAAAGAAAATTATCCTGCAAATAAAACCATACTCCCACGCACTAGCCAAATGACTAAATATACATTTCCAACAATCATAAGTGGTAAAAGTATCATGAGTAATAAATTGCTAGTATTATATTTAAAGAAAAATAAAGATAAATATCCTAAAAGTGCACCGCCAAATAATCCAGCAAGTAAAATTTTGGTATGGGCAAATTTTACACTTTCTGCTTTTGAATCTCTTGCATTTGCTAGGCCTTTAATAAAAAATAATTGATATAAATTGATGGCAACTACATAAGCACCCAATAAAACATATGGTAAAAAGGACATACATGCACTCCTTTTTTTGTTATAAAGTATGTGCTAAATTTTGGATACTATAGCAAGGAATACAAAATTTTACTTTTTTTGCTAAACTTTTTGCTTTTTTTAATAAATTTAATTGACTTGTCCTTGCTTTTAGGGTATACTTGTCTAGTATAGAAATGCCTTAGCAATAAGGAGTAAAATATGGGTAAGAAAAAATCTATAGTATTTATTACTTTAACAACAATTATATTAGTGGCACTTTTATTTTTTAGTTTTGTGCCATTTCCTATAAATGCAGTGAGTAAATTTAATTCCTTTGTAGGTTCTTCACAACTCGGTATGGAACTTGGCGGAGGAGTGGAAACTGTTTACTATCCTAAAGGAGTTATCTCAAAAGCAGAATATCAAGGATTAGCAGACGCATCCAAGAATTATAGAGCACATAAAGGTATCTATATACAGAATGACAATTTTGATACACAAGGGCAGATTACAGATAGCTTTAAAAATAGTTTTGAACAGGCATTCAGAGTAATTCAAAAGCGTTTTGAACAAAAATTATATACAAATTTTTCAATTTTTAGGCAAGATGACTATAGTATACTAGTGCGCGTTCCAAAAACTGAAGAAGGGAGTAGTGCGTTATTCAAATACATGAGTGCAGATGGTGGTATTAAATTTACAAATGCAGAAAATACTTCACAAAATTATATAAATAATAATGATTCTAGTTTGATTAAAAGTGCATCTGTATTTAATGCAGGAGACACTGGTTATGGCGTGCGTATCAACTTAACGGGAGCAGGTAGAGAGAGAGTTAAGAAACTAACAGAAGGAGCAACTCAAAATAGTACTGATAAAAAAATATATTTATATGTTGGGACTACAGAGTTGTTTAGTGTACAAGTAACACAACAATTAGATACTTCCACATTACAAGTAAGTGGTAATTTTAGAACAAAAGAAGAGGCAAATACCATTGTTTCAATTATCAATCTTGCACGGAGACAGGAAAATACCTTCTCCATGTCTTTTACGACATCAACAATGCAGAGATTTGATGCAACTATGGGTAAGTATACGGCATTGATATTATTATTGACATTGAGTGCAATAACAATTGCTGCTATAGTTTATATATTTATTCGATATAAAGGGCTAGGTTTTGTATATTTATTATCAATAGTAACTTTTATTTTGGCACTGATTTTGTGTACAACATTTATTCCAACGCTCGTAATTACACCAACAAGTTTTATTGCGATTTTTTTCTCTGGATTACTCCTTACTCTATTTAGTAAAATGTCATTCGATAGAATTAAAGAAGAGTTTAAAAAAGGTAAAACCTTGCATAAATCTATTCACGATGCCTTTAATAAGTCGGCAATTTTAACAGCAGAAGTGCATGGAGCGTTATTTGTATTTGCAACATTATGCTACGCAATTGCAACTGGTATGATGCAGTCTATAGGTTTACTCTTCATGATTGGTATTGGATTATCAGCAGCAGTAACTTTAGGCCTCAATAGATTCTATCTATATTTGACAATGCCACAGGCGAAAAATAAGATAGAATATTGTAATTTGCGTAAGGAGGTAATAGATATAGATGATGAAGATTAATTTAAAAAATTTGAAGATTAATTTGAATACTTTTGATTTCAAAAAAATCCTAATTATTTTTTTATCTATACTTGGTACGCTAATTCTTGCTGGAGCAATAATTGTTGGCGTGATAAGCTTTAATGGGGATAGTACAGCATCGAATAATAATGTCATTGAGTTGACGGAAAACACCATAACTTTAATGACGGATGAACAACAAAATCACCTTTTAAAAGATGTAGAAAAACTTTTAAAAAGTCAAGGTATAAAGATAAAGCGTTCTCAAATTTTGTCAGGAGAAGGAGCAGGTACAAAATTACAATATGTAACAAGTAGTTCTTTTGGCAAGATAGAGGAAGTTTGTAATAATTCTAGTTTAGAAAATGAAATAAAAACTTTATCCGTTTTTAATCAAAATACAAATCCAACTCCAGTGTTAACAGCACATGCCAGACAGTATGCACCATATTTTGAACATATTTGGCGTGCAGCAGTAGCAATAGGTGTTTTCATTGTTGTTTGGTTTATTTACTTAGCTATTCGGTATCGTCTTGCAATGTCAATAACTGCAATCATTATGTTGATTTTAGATGGATTGGCAATGTTATCTGTTGTAGCTCTATGTCGTATACCAGTAGGTATTTCATTGATGGGTTCTTTAGCAGTCACTCTTTTATTTAGTATGTTGTGTAGCACTTTTTTATTTGTTAGTATGTATAAAAACTTTAGAAAACTAGACTGGCAATCAAAAACTTTACGCAATGCAACCATTGAAACAGCAGAGCAAAATAGGACAATTTTACTCATTTTTGCTGCCATTATTGGTATTCTTTTAGGCGGGATAACTATTATAGCAGGATTCTTTATTCGTGTTGCTGCCGATTTATTTGGATTTGCGCTTAGTACATTTTTAGGACTTGCTATTACATGTACAAATACCATTTTCTTAACGCCGATATTATTTTACAGTATACAACAAAGTTTTGATTCTATAAAAATAAAAAAAGGGAAACAAATATATCTTGCAGGTAAAGACTTAACTTTACAGAAAGAAAAGAGAATAGATTAAATGAAAAATAAGACAGTGAATAACTTGTCTTATTTTTTTATGTCAATACATTTTAAGGTATTAAATTTAAGAATAGCCATTATTATAAATAAAATAAAAATTATAACAGTTATAATTTGATGTAATGTTTTAAACCTATCCAAATGCTTGACTTTTTTTGCATTTTATGCTATTATTATATAATACATAAATTAAAAGATATGTTAAGGAATTGTATTATTATATTTAAATATGTATTAGTATAATGTAATATTGTATATTTAATATATTGAATTGTACGGATAAATAAGGATAAAAAATAATAGATATAATAAGCAGATACCATAAAGGAGAGAAATAATGTTCAAGAAAAAGTTGGGATTTCTTATTCTAGCAATACTCATTTTTTGTACATTTTTTTTAGGAATAATAGCAATATATGCTCCAAATATTTTTGCTTTAGCAAGACAAAATAGTGATTTTTATTATAGTGAAAAAAATGCACCAGTTATTTATGGAACATCTAAGATAAAAATGTCTAAAAATGCAGTAACCAATTTTAATGTGCAAGATGCACGCTTTAGAGTATTTGCAAGAGATTTTGAAGATGGAGAATTAGCAGTAAAGTGTATCTCTAATAATGTACAGTCAAATACAGCAGGGGAATATACAATTGTGTACTCTGTAACAGATTCACATAATAATACTTCAACATTAACAGTGCCAGTAACAGTTACAAATGATGAAAATAAGCTAATCAATGTTGAAAGAATTTTATATATGCTTCCAAATGACTGGAATTTTGAGTTTGTTGGTATGAATAGATGTAATAAGGGAGATAGACAACATTTAGGTATTTATCTTCCAGCAGGAAAATCTTTTAAATTTAGAGTACTTAAAGGTGGCAGAAATACTGTTATAGACTTACTAAATAATGATAGGTTACAAGAAAGAGGATTAACAGTAAAGTATAATACTGCAAATGATAATTACACAACCGTTCAAAACACTGTTTCAAATCAACCAGCAAGCAGTTATGATAGTATACCATTGGTAACATCAATTATATTAGGTAGAGGGGGAGATATTTCTACAACATATAAAATTGAGATGGAATATAATGCAGATGATGTGCATCCATTAAATTATTATCGCTATGGCGATGATGAAGCAGCTTTTAGACAAACTTGGCTCGATAGTAGAGATGGTTTTGCAATTATAGAAAATGAAGCAGTAACAATGCTTACACCAGTTATAAATATAAGAGCTGCAGAACAAGGTATTTTTAAAACATATGATAAAGTTTTAGAATATTATTTAAAAGTAGTGCGGAAAATGGATGATATAGTAGGATTATCTTTTCATCCAGATAAAGCAGTGCATCAAAATTTTCGTTCAAAATATTTGATACGAGCAAATAAAAATGGTTGGGGATTTGCTTATTATAATGGGAACCATGTAGGAGCAAATTCAGCTTCAATGGACTATTTTTTTACAACTGGTTGGGCGGAAATACATGAGGTTGGCCATGGTTATCAAGGATATTTAGGGAAAGGCACTATGCAATTGGGTGAGGTTGGCAATAATATACTTGCACATTATACGCAAATGGATAAATCAATTTATCCTGCAAGTAGTGATTGGTTGGAAAAAGATAAGGAAGATGCTAGAAATTCTGGACGCTTATCTGGAAAAACTTTTTTACAAATTAATGTAAAAGAAAGACTTTATGCCATAGTAAATTTATTTGATTCCTTTGAAGGACCAAATACATACGCGAAGATGTTTAGATATTTTAGAGAAAAAATGCTAACTGGTGAATTTACATCTTCTACACCAAATCAAGATATTTATGCACTTTTCTTTGCTGATGAATATAATGTGAATATCTTACCATATTGGGATGCGTGGAGACTTAATGTTAGTGATGCAGTAGTAAAAAGAATGGAAAATGTAAGTCAATCTGCTTCTATACTTGCTGATAATGCAGGGACTAAATTAAATGAGATTATGCAGGGCGAAAATTTAACACGCAAATATTTGGTTGTGAAAGATAGCATTTTAGAAAAATATAATGTGCAATCAAATTTAACTATCAATATACAAATAGATAATCCAGCTAATATAGAAGGAAAACTATTTTTTCTTGAACAAGGGAATAATACAAAATATAAAGCAAATGTACAAGGTGGGCAAGTTGTATTCAACAATATCTATACTGGAACCTATTATTTACGTTCACCAATTTTAGAGAAGTATATTCGTGAAGTAAAATTTTCCACCTTGAAACAAGGTGATAATAGTTATGATATTGTATATAGTTCAATAGATACAACTGGATATCATCCAACAATGCTTGGTATTACTGGAATTCATAACACTTATGGATTTCAATTACAATTGGCAAAGCAGAATACTTCTGGTACAGTTATTTTAGGAGCAGCAAATCTTGGCAATCAAAGTAATGGATGGGCAAATGCACCTAATGATTTATTTATCAGTGTAAAAATACTTGATAATAATAAAAATCAAATATATTTGAAAGAAGTAAAAGGCAATGGATATTTTACAACTTCAACTGTGCCAAATGAAACAATTACTTTAGACTATGGTTATGTTGTCGAAATATTTACGCACAATCCTAAAAGAGTAAAAGTCTATTCTATGATAACAAAGCAAGAACTTCCTGCTGCGAATTATACTGGACTCAATACGAATAATGGGGTTACAATCTCTTATACAATCACGAAAGATGGATTTGTACCAAGCTTTAAAGATGATTCTTTCTCAGCTGCCGATGCTGCATATACAGCATTAAGGCCTATTTTGATAGATGAATTAAATCAATATGTAGAATACTTTAATCAAAATCCAAACAAACTTGAAAGCAAATATTTAAATGAACAAGATAAATCTCTCTTTTTAACTAAATTTTACACATTAAGAGAAGAAGATAAAGCTCCTTATATAGAACTTATGCAAAAAATAGTGGCGGGTGGAAAACCAAATATAGAAGTTTTATATAACAATATTGAAGTAGATCAGTATAAAGATTTAGACTTTATAAATTATATAAAAGTATTTGATAATGAAGATAAAGAGATAGTTCTTACAGCAGATAACTTTAAAGTTGAATCTAACTGGGATTTTAGAAGTGCAGGTAGATATAATGTTGCTTTATCTGTGGCAGATAGTGATGGAAACATTTCAACTTGCGAAATATCTATAAGAGTTTTAAGAGGGCCAACTATTTTAGATAAAGAGCAACAAAAAACAATAAATTTATTTGTTATTGGTGGTGCACTATTACTTGCAACTATACTATGGGTAATGATTGCTACAATAACAAAAGTTAATGCTAAGAAAAAAAGAGAATCTAAATAGATATTTTTTTAGAGATAAATAAAAAACTAGTAAATAAGACGAGTATTTATTTACTAGTTTTTTGCTATATCAAGATACAATTTGTAACGCAATATATTTTTTCTTCATTTTATTTTTTATAGGTAAAGTATTGAGAAAATATAGTCTCTACTTATATAAGTAGCATAGCATAATGGGGATATTGTCTTCAATAAGTTGAATTTCTATATTTGACATTTTTGATAGATTTAGGTATAATAGTAACATAAAATTGATGAGAGTATGATATGAAGAGATTAGTATTTGACTATGATTTGCAGATTGAAGATGAAAATAGAATTCAAGAACTTGCTAAGGTATGTAATTTACATGAATTAACTACAAAAATTTTGTATGCTCGTTCTATTGACACGAAAGAAAAAATAGAAAACTTTTTAAATCCTTCAAGTAGTCATTTTATTGACCCATTTTTAATGACGGGTATGTCTATATTAAAAGAGAAAATTGATACTGTAAAAGCAAAAGGCGGTAAAATTGTTGTATTTGGTGATTATGATGCAGATGGTATTGGTGCAGCATCTATTTTATATTTGGCTCTGAAAGAATATGATGCAAATGTAATTGCCTTTATTCCAGAACGCAGTGAAGGATATGGTTTGAATATTACTTCGCTAGATAAGTTATTCCAGTACGAAAAACCAGACTTAATTATAACTGTCGACTGTGGTATCAGCAATAAAGATGAAGTTGCCTATGTAAAGGCGCATGGGGTGGATATTGTGGTAACAGACCATCATGAACTACCAGATATATTACCAGATTGTGTAATTGTAAACCCCAAATATTGTAAATATTATCCATATAACAATCTTGCAGGGGCAGGCGTTGCCTTTAAAGTTGCTTGTGCTATTTTAGGCGAAAAAGCATATCAGTTTTTAGATATTGCAACAATATCCACAGTAGCGGATAGTGTATCTCTTATAGGCGAAAATAGAGATATAGTTTTTGAAGGCTTAAAGAGAATCAACGCAAGAACAAGATTATCCATTGCACAACTTTTACAAGGTAAAAAAGAGGAAATTACTGTGCAGACTTTAGCATTTAATGTTGCTCCACGCATCAATGCTGCTGGTAGAATGGGCAATGCAAACTGTGCTTTACAATTACTAACTGAGACTGATGCTAGTAAAATTGAAGAAATATCACAAAATTTAGTAGACTATAATGTACAACGGCAACAACTGTGTGAAGAAGTTTATAAGAGTGTCAAAGAAAAAATTATGCAGTCTGGTGGAACAGAAAGTGTTATTATGCTCTATGATGAAAATTGGAATAGTGGACTTGTTGGTATAGTAGCAGCGCGCATTGCTGATGAATTTAATCGTCCAACCATTTTATTTGTAAAAAATGGAGAAAAATTAAAGGGATCAGCACGAACAATTGAAAGTATTGGGGTCTATAATGCATTAAAATCGACAGCACATTTAATTGAAGAATTTGGTGGGCATGCACATGCAGCGGGTGTCAATATTAAAGAGGAAAATTTTGAACCATTAAAAGCTGCTTTAAATAAGTATTTTGCAGAACATTATTCTAAAGAAGCTTTTGTACCAACTATTAGTGTGTGTGAATTAAACTATAATTTAACACCTGCTATTGTTAAGGAATTAGAAAGACTTGAACCATGTGGTGTAGGGAATAAAAAGCCACTTTTTGCTATTGATGCTACAAATTTGCAAGTGCAAACTTTAAAAGAAGGTTCCCCACATCTCTTAATTAAAGCAAAAAAATTAGAGATGTTATGGTTTTCTGCACAACAATATATGCCTATTTTGCAAGCAGATGTACCTAAAAAAATTATATTCGAATGCAATATTTCTAAATTTAAACATGTAGAAAGTATTAGAGGTATTGTGCGTGAATTGATTTGTGAAGGACAAGGTGGTAAAATTGCTGAATTATATTTTTTTCAAAATCAATTAAAATCAATTTTGCTAGAAGAGGAAAGACTCTCTATCCATTTTTGCAAGACAGAAGAGATTTTAGCAAATATGAAAGAGCGTGAAAAAGCAGGGGAAAATTATGGAATGCTTTTTGTAAGCAATAAAAGACCACCTAAAGAATTTCAAACTGCTTTAAAAGATTTAACTGTAAATATATTTCAACTCTCTTCAAAAGTAGCTGATGATACACTGTTGATTGCTCCACAAGATGGATTAAATCTTTCTATTTTTAAAGATATTATCTGTTTAGAATCGGCAATTAGTTATCAATTTGCCTCTACATTTCCAAAACAAATTATGGTGAATACCGATATTTGTGGATATGAAGAACTAAAAAACATGGATACTTCAAGAGAAAATATGTGTAAACTCTATAAAGAACTCTCTAGCTTTAATGCACTTATAGGCGAGGATAGTGTTGCAATTGCAAAACAGTTACAGCAAGATGAAGATAAACAAAGGGAACTTGTTTTTGCCATTGAAGTTTTTTTGGAATTAGGTATATTTACAAAACAAGGGAATTATTTAAGAACGACTAAGGGCGAAAAAACAGAATTACAAAATTCTAAAATATATAATAGAATTATAAGTTTACAAGAAAAATTGCTATTAGGTGCGTAATTTTTAAGGTAAAATTTTGTATGATGCAAAATTTACACTACAATTTGCCGCAAGAGAAAAAGGATAATATATGTATCAAGCATTGCAACAAAAAATACAAGAGTATACGGCAGAAGAACAAAAAATTATTTTGAAAGCATATCAAGTTGCAAAAGAAGCACATGCTGGACAAAAAAGGCGTTCTGGTGAAGAATATTTTATACATCCATATGCAGTAGCAGAGAGTTTAATTGCTTTACATTTAGATGCATCTACAATTGCTGCAGCCTTTTTACATGATGTAATAGAAGATACTGCTGTTACCAAGGAAAACATAATAAAAATGTTCGGTGATGAAATCTTTCAACTTGTTCAAAGTGTCACTAAGCTTGATAAAATAGAATTTCAGTCTAAAGAAGAGGAAGATGCTGAAAATTTTAGAAAGTTATTTGTAGCAATGGCAAAAGATATTCGTGTCATAATCATCAAACTGGCTGATAGATTACATAATATGCAGACACTTGATTATTTATCGCGTGAGAGACAAATAGCAATCTCGAAAGAGACACAAGAAATTTATGCTCCGATTGCTGGGCGATTGGGTATGCAACAAATGAAATCGCAATTAGAGGATTTATCTTTTAAATATTTAGATAATGCTGCCTTTTTGGAAGTTCGCAATGGAATAGCACAAAAATTGCAAACAAGAACGGCAATAGTAGACTCTATTGTGCAAGAGATAGAAAAAATTTTAAAAGAAAGTGATATACAAGCAGAGGTTTTTGGTAGACCTAAACATTTTGCTTCTATATACAAGAAAATGCAGGAACAGCATAAAAGTATTGATGAAATTTACGACTTAATTGCTGTGCGTGTGCTTGTAGCAACTATAGATAATTGTTATGAAGTATTAGGAAAGATTCATAAGCAATGGAAACCTATTCCTGGTAGAATTAAAGACTACATTGCTATGCCTAAAAAAAATTTATACCAGTCGTTGCACACAACTGTTATGACAAATTATGGACAGACAGTAGAAATTCAAATTCGTACATATGAAATGAATATTGTTGCAGAATTTGGCGTTGCTGCACATTGGTTATATAAAGAAAAAAGAGTGGATAGTTCTGCCTTTACAGAAAGATTGTCATGGATTCGTGAAATCATGGACTGGGAAGGAAGTATAAAAGATTCAAAAGATTTTTTACAACTTTTAAAGACAGAACTATATGATAGTGAAATTTTAGTTTTTACACCACAAGGGAAAGTGATTTCACTACCACATAATGCAACCCCTATAGATTTTGCCTATAGTATCCATAGTGAAGTTGGAAATCATTGTATAGGTGCAAAAATTAACGAAAAAATAGTTCCATTACATTCTAAATTAAAGACGGGTGATGTTATAGAGATTTTAACTTCACCTACATCTAAAGGCCCTTCATGGGATTGGTTGCGTTTTGCACAAGTGAGTAGAACAAAAGCAAAGATTAAACAATTTTTCAAGCGCGAAATGAAGGAGGAAAATGTCAAGGTAGGACGCTCCATCTTAATGATAGAAGCAAAAAAGAGAGGGTATATTTTAACTGATTTGCTTACAGAAGAAAGTTTTCAAAAGGTAAATGAAAAACTCAATCTTTCCAATATAGAAGAACTATATGCCTCTATCGGTTATGGAGCTATCAGATATACACAAGTTTTATTTAAACTTATCAACTTATATAAACTCAAACAACCAAATCTAACACATTGGACAAATAGCACAAAAGAGAAAAATGGGAGTGGCATTTTAGTACAAGGGATGTCTGGTTTGTTAACACATCTTGCTGGATGTTGTAATCCATTACCTGGTGAAAAAATTGTTGGTATTGTAAGGCGTGAACGTGGTATTGTAATACATCGTATTGATTGTTGCAATGTACAAATGTACACTGGAGAGAATAAACTATTAGAAGCATCGTGGGCAAAGGAACAAAATATTGATTTTATAGCAACTATCTTTATGGAGACGAAAGATATGATGGAAGGACTCAATATTGTAACTCTAGTGTTAAAGGAAATGCGTTTAAAACTTTCTGGTGTAAATTCAAGAAAACTAAAAAGTGGAAATATTCTTTTAGAGGTGTCTGTGCATTTACAGAATAAAGATAATTTAGAAAATTTAATGAAGCAATTGGAAAAAAATCAGCAGCTTTTGGCAGTTTATAGATAGAATTTGAAAAAGGAGTTAAAAATGAAAATTTATACTGTACCAGATGGTCAACTTGATATGAATGGATATATAGTAACAAAAAACAATAAAGATGCCATTTTGATAGACTGTGGGGGAAATTTAGTTATACAAGAAGCAGAAAAGCAAAATTTAAATATAACGCATTTGCTTTTGACCCACGGACATTTTGACCATATAGTTGGTTGTTACGCACTTATGCAACGGGGAGTAAAAGTAGGCATTTTGCAACAAGAAAAAGAGATTGCACTAACGAGTGGGAACGAACTCGTATTTTGTATGGATGCAAAAGATAGAGTACAAGTTGAAAAATTGATGCAATATGGTAAGTTTGATTTTTATTTTCAAGATGGCGATAAACTAAATTTTGCTGGTATGGATATACAAGTCATTGCGACACCAGGGCATACAATAGGAAGTTGCTGTTTACTCATTGAAAATCATTTATTTAGTGGAGATACCTTATTTTATGAGTGTGTTGGTAGAACAGATTTATCAACTGGCAGTATGGCACAAATGCAGGAATCTATTGATAAGTTGTTGCTATTAAGGGAAGATATTATTGTACATCCTGGACATGGTTGGTCGACAACAATTAGACATGAAAAAGCAAATAATCCTCTTTCAAGATATAGATAATTTTTAAAAATATGAATAATAAAAATAATACATCAAGGATAACTTTTAAAACCAATCAGACTGCTTTAGAACCAGAGTTTTTAGAAGTAGTACGTCTTTTTTCTACATTTTCTTTGCAAATTTATTATCATTTACAAATAAATAGCAATAAAGTTGTGAGTGATATAACTGTGAATGAACATCAATACCGACAAGAAAAAGAAATTGAAGAAGGAGACCCAATAGAGCAAAAACGGCTTGTAAAGCGTTTTGCAAAATTAGCTTTATATGAGGCACTATCGCAAGAAACGCATAAGGTATTACCATGGGGTGCCTTAACAGGAATTCGTCCTACAAAGCTTGCATATCAATATATAGAACAAGGCGCTGATTTTAAACAGAATTTTGCAAATTTACATGTAGTGCCACAAAATATTAGTTTAGTAGAGCAAATTTTAAAAATACAAAAACCTTATTATCAAAATCAAAAGGCAATGCAAAAAGCAGACTTATATATCAGCATACCTTTTTGTCCTACACGATGTAACTATTGCTCTTTTATCACAGCGCCTATCAGCAAAACAAGGCAATATCTAGAAAAATATTTACAAATATTACAGTTAGAATTGCAGCACATCGAGGGCTTGTACAATAGTTTAAGCAGTATTTATATTGGTGGTGGAACGCCACTGATTTTAGATGAAGAGCAACTTTATAGTCTATTATCCAATGTAAAACAATTTGTGACAAATGGCATTGAATATACAGTTGAAGCTGGGCGTCCTGATGTCTTTACAGAAAGAAAGTTAGAAATATTAAAAGAGTTTGCAGTCAATCGTATCTGTGTAAATCCACAGTCATTTTCCAATCAAACATTAGAAAATATTGGTAGAGCACACACTGAAAAAGATATTTTAATAGCTATGGAAATGACAAAAAAATATAATTTTATTTGCAATTGTGATTTGATTGCTGGATTGACTGGTGAAAGTTATGAAAGTTTTTGTGAGAGTGTAGATAAGGCGATAGCACTAACTCCAGAGAATATTACTGTACATACATTAAGTATCAAAAAAGGGGCGGAGTTACAAGTAAAGAATGCGATGCTGGAAGATGATTGTATAGATAAAAAGATTGAAGCAGTGCAACATATGCTTAACTATGCAAGAAAACAGCTTTTAAAGGCAGGATATGCACCGTACTATATGTATAGACAAAAAAATATTATGGCAGATGGAGAAAATATTGGTTGGTGTAAACCAAACACAGCATGCATCTATAATATACATATGATGGAAGAGATTGCGGATACAATTGCTTGTGGTGCAAATGCAATCAGTAAAGTTATTTTTGAAAAAAAGAATAGAATTGAAAGATATGGTACGCCTAAAGATATTCCTACATATCTAGCAAAAATAGATAAAATTATAGAAGAAAAAAGAGCATTATTTGGACAAAAAATAAATAACAATTTGAAAAATTAAAAAAATAGAATATAAAAATTATTCAGATATTATACAATTCAATAAGAGATAAAAGGAAAAATAAAATATTATATTTTTTCATTGCAGAGTAGAAAGATAATTATCTTATAATTTTTATCAAGATAGATAAATTTGTTAAAAAGAAAAAGGGAACAATGTATATATTGTTCCCTTTTAGAGTAAAAGTAATGTTATTCAAAAAAATATTTTAAATTATTCGCTATTAGCCTTTAAAGAGTTTATTGAGACGGCGTGTAATTGAGCGGATATTATCACGCACAGCAGCTCTACTACTTCCACCAATAGAGCGTCTTTCATTTACAGAAGTATTTACTTTTACAGCAGAAAGAATATCTTCTTCAAATAAATCAGAGAAAGAAGCAAATTCATCAAATGACATAGATAATAATGACTTATCTTCTTCAATACAGTATTGCACGATACGACCGGTAATTTCATATGCATCACGGAAAGGCATACCTTTTTCAACTAAATAGTTTGCAACATCGGTTGCTGTTGCATTGCCGCCATTTGCTGCAGTCCTCATTTTTTTGGTATCCAATAATAGATGTGATAAAACTTCATTGAAAATAGTGAGACAACTTAAAACTGTATCTTCAGCGTCAAATAATGCTTCTTTATCTTCTTGTAAATCTTTATTATATGCAAGAGGAAGTCCTTTAATAACTGTTAAAATAGTGGTTAAATCACCATATACTCTACCACATTTACCACGAATAAGTTCAAATATATCAAGATTTTTCTTTTGGGGCATAATGGATGAACCAGTAGTATAACTATCAGCAATATCAATAAAACCAAATTCTTCCGTAGAAAAAAGCATTAAATCTTCACAAAAACGAGAGAGATGTGACATTGTCAATGCAGCAGCAAAAATATATTCTGCAACAAAATCTCTATCAGATACAGCATCAAGTGCATTTTGTGAAATTTCACCAAAGGATAAAAGTTCAGCAGTCATTCTGCGGTCGATAGGGAAGCTTGTTCCTGCAAGAGCACCGCTACCAAGTGGCATAACATCTGTTCTTTTTAAAGTATCAGCAAAGCGTTCTAAGTCACGCAAAAACATTTCGCTATAAGCATTAAAATATTGTGCTACAGTAATGGGTTGTGCCTTTCTCAAATGTGTATAGCCTGGCATAATATTTGTGATTGTGCTTTCTGATATTTCTAGTAAGCGCGCAATTAAATTTCTAATGTTTGTGCAAACATTTAAAATACTATCTTTTGTATACAATCTTAAATCTGTTGCAACTTGATCATTTCTTGAGCGTGCTGTGTGCAACATTTTACCTACGCTACCAATTCTATTTATCAGTTCATTTTCAACAAAACTATGAATATCTTCAGCATCTTTTATTTTAAGTTTATTATCTTGTATATCCTTTAAGATTTCCATTAAAGTATCACAGATAAGATTGCTATCTTCCATAGAAATAATGTCACAAGTACCAAGCATTTTTGCATGTGCAACACTAGCTATAATATCGTGCATATATAATTGTTTATCTACTGATAACGATTCATTAAAAATATCAGCATTTTTTGCACTGTTTTGATTAAAACGACCTTGCCATAATTTCATAATATTTTCTCCATAAAAAAGTTATTGAATCTTTTATTTGACTTATTGTCTATAAAAAATTAAAATAGACAAAAAAGCAATTTTACATAATAATAGCACATTTTTTAAAAAAATACAAGTAAAAAATAAAGATTTTGGTGAAATTATGAAAATATTAGGAATTGATCCAGGTATTGCCACTGTGGGATTTGGCATTTTGGAAAAGGATATACAAGGAAAAATACATGCAATAGATTATGGAGTAATTGAAACCCCCAAGATAGAAAATTTAGCAGTGCGTCTTGCTATGCTAGAAGAGGGGATGCATAAAATATTAAAGTTACATAAGCCAGATGAAATTGCTGTGGAAGAGTTGTTTTTTTCTAAAAATGTACGAACAGCACTCAGCGTTGCACATGGAAGAGGAGTAATCTTGTTGACTTGTATTAAAGAATGTGGTAGACTATTTGAGTATACTCCTATGCAAATCAAACAAGCTTTGACAGGATATGGTCGTGCTGAAAAGAGACAGATTCAGCTTGTAACGGCAAATCTATTAAAATTAAAGGGAATTCCCAGACCAGATGATGCAGCAGATGCTTTAGCAGTTGCCTTAACACATAGTTATACCTCCAAACTTTCTGGGTTATTTGGCGTATAGCATAGCTTATAACCATATCTTAGTTGTGCATATAGAGTCTATATAGTCATGTATACAAATGGAGCAGACAATATGATAGGGTATCTAAAGGGCATTGTGCTCTATAAAAATTTAAATACTGTTCTTTTAAATGTAAATGGTGTGGGATATGAAGTATTGTGTAGTACTGCTATTGCCGATACACTTATGCTAAATAGTACAGGTGAAATTTATATACATACACAGGTTAAAGAAGATGCAATTACTCTATATGGATTTTCTAGTTTAGAAGAGCGTACCTTTTTCAATAAATTGATATCCGTATCTGGGATAGGATGTAAAATGGGTATTACAATTTTATCAGCAATGCATCTACAAGAACTTGCCATTGCCATTGCCAGTGCAGATAGTCAAAAGCTTGCACAGATTAAAGGGTTAGGTAAAAAAACAGCAGAACGTATTATTTTAGAACTCCGTGAAAAAATACAAATAGAGGACAAGCAATCTGTTGTTGAGAAAAAAGAAGCTATAGAAAGTATAGAACTTTCCAGTACGGAAGAAGATGCTATTTTAGGTTTGATTGGTTTAGGTTATAGTAAAAATGAAAGTATTAAGGCAGTACAAAGGGCAAGAACGCAAGGTGCTGTAACAATTGATGCAATGATTCGTATAGCATTGCAAAGTATGTATAAGTAGGTAAGTATGGAGTTAGAGGAATTTGAAAGGGATAGACTAGTACAGAGTACAAAAGGTCTGTTGGATAGAGAGGAAAATATTCTACGACCGAAAAGAATGGATGACTATATTGGACAACATAAGGTAAAAGAAAATTTAAAAGTATATATACAATCTGCAAAAATGCGTGCAGAGAGTTTGGACCATGTACTTTTATATGGACCGCCAGGACTTGGAAAAACAACGCTTGCAAATATCATTGCAAATGAAATGGGCGTACAAATTAAAATCACCAGTGGACCCGCCATTGAAAGAAGTGGTGACCTTGCTGCCATTTTAACAAATTTAAATCATGGTGATATTTTATTTATTGATGAAATACATCGGATAAATAGAACGGTGGAAGAAATTTTATATTCTGCTATGGAAGATTTTGCACTAGATATTATTGTTGGAAAAGGACCATCAGCAAGGAATATTCGTTTTACTTTAGAACCATTTACATTAATTGGTGCGACAACTAAGGCAGGAATGTTAGCATTACCTTTACGGGATAGATTTGGTGTACTTGCAAGATTGGAACTCTATTCAAACGCTGAACTTTGTCAAATTGTACGTCGTTCAGCAAAGACATTGGATATTTCGATTGCTGAACAAGCAGCATTTGAGATTGCCAGTCGTTCAAGAGGGACGCCTCGTATAGCAAATAGACTATTAAAACGAGTACGCGATTTTGTTGCTGTACAGGGAAAGATGCAAATTGTATTAGAAGATGCAAAATTTGCCCTAAAAAAGATGGACATTGATAATTTGGGACTAGATGAAGTTGACAGAGGTATTTTGCGTGCTTTAATTGACCGTTTTCAAGGTGGACCAGTTGGACTGGATACCTTAGCATCGACAATCAATGAAGATGCAAATACAATTGAAGATGTATATGAACCATATCTCATGCAATTGGGTTTTATGGCAAGAACCCCACGCGGCAGAATTATTTTGAAAGATGGATATATCCATATGGGTATACCGTTAGAAAAGTTACCAAGAAAACAACGAGAGCAACTTTCTATATTTGAAAATGAATAACGAGAGAGTAGAGTGGAAGGACAAGTATGTTAAAAAAAAGTGACTATTTTTACCATTTACCAGAAGAGCGTATTGCACAGATTCCAGCACAGCCAAGAGATACTGCAAAACTTTTATGTTATAATCGTCAAACAGAGAAAGTTTTGCAGTGTACATTTCGTGATTGTCTATCTTTTTTAAAGCGTGGAGATTTACTTGTTGTAAATAACACTAAGGTTATTCCGGCAAGATTATTTGCGAAGACAGTATATGGTGGCAAGGTGGAAATTTTATTATTAAAAAGAAAAAATTATACACAGTGGGAAGTGCTTGTCAAACCGGGGAAAAAGGCAAAAATAGGGGATATTTTATCACTTGCAGAGGGAGTTACTGCCAATGTTTTAGAGAGAACAGAAGTTGGTGGGCGTATTCTAGAATTTCACTTTGAAGGTATTTTCGAAGAGATTCTAGAGAGAATTGGACAAATGCCATTGCCCCCATATATTCATGAAAAATTGCAAGATGCCAATAGATACCAAACGGTATACTGTAAGGAAGCTGGTTCGGCGGCAGCACCAACAGCGGGACTACATTTTACGAAGGAATTGATAGAGAGGTTAAAAGAAAAGGGAGTAGAGTTTGCTGAGGTACAACTACATGTCGGACTCGGTACCTTTCGTCCAGTGCAAGAAGAGGATTTAACAAATCATAAAATGCATAGCGAATATTTTTCTATTGATGCACAGAATGCCGAAAAAATCAATATAGCAAAAAAAGAAGGTAGACGCATTATTGCTGTAGGTACAACAACAGTTCGTACTTTGGAATCGGTTGCAGATAAAAACGGTTTTGTGCAAGCGGCATCTGGAGATACAGATATTTTTATCTATCCGCCATATAGATTTAAGATTGTTGACGCATTATTTACAAATTTTCACTTGCCAGAATCCACATTATTGATGCTTATAGCAGCCTTTATGGGAAGGGAGAAAATTTTAGATTTATATCAATTTGCCGTACAAGAAAAGTATCGTTTTTTCAGTTTTGGTGATGCAATGTTTATTGAGTAGTTGCTAAAAATATATAAAATGAAATAGGTATAAAGCTTATATGTATAGAATTACAGAATGAAGAGCTTGAGAAAAGGAGAATTGATGCAAGAAAAATTTTATTTTGAATTGCAAAAGGTAGATAAAAAGACGGGAGCAAGAGCGGGGATATTGCACACACCACACGGCAAAATAGTAACACCAGTATATATGCCTGTAGGGACACAAGCGACAGTAAAAGGAATTTTGCCAGAACAATTAAAGTCCGTAAATGCACAAATTATTTTATCAAATGCTTATCATTTGTATCTAAGACCAGGACATCATGTAGTTGCAGAAGCTGGAGGATTGCATACATTTATGGGGTGGGATAGACCTATTTTAACAGATAGTGGTGGTTTTCAAGTTTTTTCACTTGCAAAGCTGAATAAAATTCAAGATGAAGGAGTATATTTCCAATCTCATATTGATGGCAGTAAACATTTTTTCACACCAGAAAAAGTGATGGAAATTGAGAATGCTCTTGGTGCTGACATCATCATGCAATTTGATGAATGCAGTGCTTATGGCAGCGACTTTGCATATGCGCGTAAAGCACTAGAGCGTACAAGTATATGGTTAGAGCGTTGTGCAAGGGCACATACCAATGAAAACCAAGCACTTTTTCCAATAGTGCAAGGTAATTTTTATAGAGAACTGCGTCTAAAAAGTTTAGAGTATGCCCTTCAATATGCCAAGTACGGTATAGGTATAGGTGGACTTTCTGTCGGAGAACCGAAGGCAAAAATGTATGAAATGTTGGAAATATTGCAACCACACTTACCACAAAATATTCCACATTACTTGATGGGTGTTGGGACACCAGACTGTCTTTTAGAAGGGGTTGCACGAGGGATTGATATGTTTGACTGTGTCTATGCAACAAGAATTGCAAGAAATGGTACAGCACTTACGAGTAGTGGAAAAGTGGTTGTCCGCAACGGACAATATAAAAATGATTTTTCGCCACTTGATGAAAGTTGTAATTGTATCTGTTGTAAAAATTATACTAAAGCATATCTAAGACATTTATTAAATACTGGGGAAATTTTAGCTGCAACATTGCTATCCATACATAACATTTATTTTTTAACAAAGTTAATGCAAGATACACGCAAAGCAATTTTGGAGGATAGATTTGTAGAATTTGCGAATCATTTTGCAAAACAGATGAATTTGGCAATGACGACAAAATTCGATGTAATTTAATTGTAAAAAATGTTTATTTTACTTGCAAAATAGCTAAAATAATGGTATACTTATACATAGCTTATTGAATAGCGTTGTATTTATGCAATGATGATAAACTTTAAAGGGAGGTAGATATAGCGATATGCCTAATTTTTCTATTTTGTCTAGTTATATGCGTGCGGCAGAGAATAATAATAGCACAAATTCTAATCCAATTTTAATGTATATTTTAATGGGCGTTTTAATTTTAGGATTTATTGGCTTTTTTATTTGGTCGAACTACAATAACAAAAAACAACAGAAAAAACATAGTGAAAGATTGAGGAGTATTGAAGCGGGCACTAAAGTAATTACAAGAGGTGGTATTGCAGGTGTTGTTGAAAGTGTAAATTTAGAAGAAGGTAGTTTTCTTCTTAAAACTGGTATAGAACCAAATGTAACTTATTTAAATTTTGTGTTAGAGGCAATCTATCTATCCGGACCAGAAGCAGATAATGCAGCTAAGCAAGTAGCTGCAAAAATCAATGCAACAAATAGCAATAAACCGCAGACAGCTGTATCTGTTTTAGAACAGGAGAGAAAAGAGGAAGATAAACAAGATAATTCTTCTTTGTAGTAAATTTTGCAGAAAACGGTATAATTCCTTTTTTGTAGCATATGCATAGACAAACTGATATTTAGGGGGGAGATTGTTTATGCATCATGAACAAAAGGCATTTATTTTACAAATCATTAAGGCGATAGCACTTACTTGTATTGCAATAATGGTAGCAGTATTACTTTTTGCTGTTATTGTCAAGTTATTTGTTGTCAATGAAATTACTATTACAATTGTCAATTATTGTATAAAGGCGGCGGCAATCTTTTTAGGTGTTTTTTTCTTTATAAGAGATGATAAAGGTTGGTTAAAAGGACTTATAATTGGTTTTGGTGCTGCCATAATTACATATTTCATTTTTGCGATTATATCTTCAACTATCCGCTTTGCATGGATGAATTTGTTAGACTTAGTTATCTGTGCGGTATTTGGCTTAGTGAGTGGTTTAATAACGCAAATGCTAAAAAATTAATTTTATACGAGGTATTTATTATGAAGATTCAAACAATAGCGTATCCGAAAGAAATTATTGAAGAAGGTTGTGGCGAATGTAAAAGTACTTGTCAATCTGCTTGCAAGACAAGCTGCACTGTTGGTAACCAATCTTGTGACCTTCTTCTTCGTGAACATAATCCAGAAAAAGAAAATTAAAGAATACAAAAATAGTATACAAAAAATTATCTATATTTAGCTAAAAGGAAGTCGTTAAAAATTTTTTATTTTTGACAAAAAAATATGGTACATACATTTAAATATCAAGAAAATTATTATATCTATGATACAGGCAGTGGTGCACTACACATCTGTGATGAAAATGCATCACTTTTATTGAAGGAAAAGCAAGGCGAAAAAGTTGACACTTCACATATTTCTAGAATAGAGCGTGCAGAGTATGAAAAAACTTTTGATGCTTTAAAAAAGCAAGGTCTATTATTTAAAGAAGAACCAGCATCATATCCGGAAAAATGGATGAATATTAAAGCATTATGTTTGCATGTCTGTCATGATTGCAATTTGCGTTGTAAATATTGTTTTGCCGATGAAGGAGCATATCATGGTGAACGCTCTTTTATGTCTTTAGAAATGGCAAAAAAAGCAATAGATTTTTTGATTGCTAATTCTGGAGAACGCAAAATTTTAGAGACAGATTTTTTTGGTGGCGAACCTTTAATGAATTTTGATGTTGTAAAAGAAGCGGTTTATTACGGAAAAGAACAAGCAGCAAAAGTTGGTAAAAAATATCTATTTACCATGACAACAAATGGGTTGTTACTCAATGATAAAATAGCTGATTTTTTAAATGCTGAAATGGACAATGTCATTTTAAGCTTGGATGGTAGACAAGAAACACATGATGCAGTACGAAAGACAGTTAATGGAAAAGGTAGTTTTGATGCTGTCTTCCATAACATTAAAAATTTTGTGCAAAAGCGTGGGAATAAAAGTTATTATGTGCGTGGAACATATACAGCAAAAAATCTAGATTTTGCGGATGATGTCTTATTTTTAGTGGAAAATGGTATTCAAAGTATCTCTTTTGAACCAGTTGTAACTGAAGTGGAAGAGTTAAAAATTACACCAGCACATTTAGAAAAGGTGGATGCTGAGTATGAAAGATTAGCAAAGGCATATGTTGATAAAATGCGTGCTGGAAAGGAATTTCATTTTTTTCATTTTAATTTAGATTTAGATAATGCAATTTGCTTACATAAAAAAGTAAATGCATGTGGAGCAGGTACTGAATATCTATCTGTTTTACCAAATGGAGATATCTATCCATGTCATCAATTTGCCTCTCAAACAAGTTTTAAAATGGGGAATTTAAATGATAAGAATTTTCAATTAGAAAAGAGTGTGCGAGAACAATTTAAGCATGCTTGCCTATTTACAAGAAAGGGATGTGAAAATTGTTTTGCAAAATTCATTTGCAGTGGAGGTTGTCATGCCAATAATAATGTTGCAAATGGAGATATCAATATACCTCATTCATTTAGTTGTCACATTACGAAGAAGCGTTTAGAACTTGCAATGCATCTTTTAGCGGAAAAGAAAAAATATGAGGCAGAGCAACAAATGCAAAAAGAGATTATATAAAAATATAATCTCTTTTTTTATAAATAAAGCTTTAAAAGTCTTTTTTAAAAAGTAGATCAAAATACTAAGAAGCTATTTATCTTTTAGGAGTAAGAATAAAGAAGATAGAAAGTTTTGACAAGTATCTAAATTCATTGTATACTAGAAGTAAGTTATTTAAACGAGGAGAAAAAATATGCAAAAAAATCCAATAGTACAATTTGAGATGGAAGATGGTTCAATTTTTAAAGCGGAACTTTATCCAGAAAAAGCGCCAAATACAGTCAATAACTTTTTAAGTTTAGTCAATAGTGGATATTATAATGGTATTGGTTTTCATAGAATTATTCGTGGATTTATGATTCAAGGTGGAGACCCAGCAGGAAATGGAACAGGTGGTCCAGGATATACAATTGCTGGTGAATTTGCTAGTAATGGTTTTGCACAAAATGATATAAAACATATAAAAGGTGTTTTATCTATGGCAAGAACAATGCAACCAAATAGTGCTGGTTCACAATTTTTTATTATGCATGAAAATTCTGCACATTTAGATGGACAATATGCCGCATTTGGTAAAATTATTGAAGGGATGGATATAGTTGATAAAATTGCCACAGTCGAAACTGATATTTATGATAAGCCAGTAAAACCACAAATTATGAAAAAAGTTACTGCAGAAACCTTTGGAGTAATATATAATACTCCTAAAAAATATTAAATCAAAAAAGAGAGCATATTTGCTCTCTTTTTTGATATTGACACCGAAAAATATTTTTGTGCATAATTTGATGATATGGATAAATTATGTAATATAAAAAACATTTATATGATTGGCATTGGTGGTGCAAGTATGAGTGCATTAGCTATTGCTTTAAAAAATTTTGGTTATACAGTAGTTGGTAGTGATAGAGCTAAAGGAGAGTATACTGACTTATTGCAAAAAAATAATATTGAGATATATTATACTCAAAATTTTGAAAAAATAGCAGAATGTGATTGTGTTGTATATAATGCAGCAATTGCAGCAAATCATGCAGAATATTTATATGCAAAATCTAATCTCATTCCACTCATACCACGAGCGGAAATTTTACAATGTCTTATAAATCAATTTAAAAATAGTATAGCAGTAGCTGGTTGTCATGGTAAAAGTTCTACATCAGCAATGATTACGCATATGCTACAAGCATGTACACATAATGCAAGTATGCATATAGGAGCAAAGGATAAAGTTTATAATAATTTTTATTTTGGTGGCAAGGAGTTTTTTGTAACGGAAGCATGCGAATATAAACAAAATTTTCTTGCTTTATATCCAGATGTAGCAGTCATACTCAATACAGATAACGACCATATGGAATGTTATACCAACACAGAAAGTTTGCAAAAAAGTTATATGCAATTTGCGAAGCAAGCTAAATATGTTATTGTATATGATAAAGATATTTTAAGAGAAAGTTTAATGCCAGATTATACTTTTGGCTTTAGTGATAGTGCTGATATATGTGCAAAAAATATTTATACTAAAGGAGGAAAATCTTCTTTTAAGCTAGTAGTACAAGGAGAAGAAATAGGTCGTGTGCATTTAAAAGTATATGGGAAATTTGCTATACAACATGCTTTAGCAACATTTGCAGTAGCAAAATTATATAATTTGAATATGCAAACAGCGATAAATGCAGTAGAAAATTTTACAGGAATAGCTCGTCGAATGGAAGTATTACAGGCCGATAAGTGTGTACAAGTTATTGCTGATTATGCACATCATCCTACAGAAGTTATGGCAAGCATACAGACAGTCAAAAAAATTGCAAAAGGTAGATTGCATATTCTTTTCCAACCACACACATATTCTAGAACAATTTATTTTTTTGATGAATTTGTAAAAATACTAGGGCAAGAAGAGCATGTCGTTTTATTTAAAACATTTTCAGCGAGAGAACGATACAGAAAAAAAGGAAGTGCAAAAACACTAGCAAATTTTTTAAAGACAATTCAAAAAGATGTATTATATATAGAAACTGAGAGGCAATTAGTAGAGTACTATAAAAATACTATAGAGAAAGGAGATACTTTACTTTGCTTAGGGGCAGGGAATATTTATATGCTTGTTCAAAATATGTTAAGAAAAATACAAAAATCATCAAAAGATAAAAAGCAAAATAAAACAAGTAAATAAATTTTTGCATAGGTATGAAAAATAAAAAATTACAGTATATTAGATTTAAAGAATAGGGTCTTGATGCAAAAAATAAAAAAGGATTCAGTATTGTACTGAATCCTTTTCTATTTAGAGATATAAACTTGAAGTGAAAATTTATTACCAGTTTATTTTTAGATAAAAATAAATTTGACCACGAAAAAGACAGGTTAAGCTTATAAAAATTATATAAAATAGTCAGCTATTTCTCTTAAAAAAGTTGCAAATTGTAATAAAGTTTGCTATTCTATAGAGATAGAAAGAGAATAAAAAGTAGATATACAGGAGAAAGCATAATTATATATAGCTAAGCTGTGTCTTTTAGTTTCAATGGGAAGGGGAATATAAGCTATAAAAGGAATAGAGCTAAATCACATTACTTTAATGTATTTTAGTTGTATCTATATATTAAAAGTGTGACCGTATGTATTAACATAAACAAAAAAAGAAAAATTTTCGAAAGGAACAAAATAATAAATGCAAATAAAATGGAAAGCATTAAAAACTTTTAATTGGAATTTGTTTTTCTCGCTATGTCTTTTGGCATTGTTGCCTGCAATCTATCAAACAATAAAAACTTATATTATATCAACAAACAATGCTACTTCTGTCTTTAATATTATTGGCCAAATGGAGTGGTTTGATTTATGCAATGAAACGCTACAAGCATTTTTAATTGTACCTTTGTATGCAATACTCAACAAAATTTTTAGCAATGACAAGATAAATTTTGCTAAATATACTTTTAAAACAGGGTTAATTGCATTTGTTATTTATACCTTATTTTCAATAGCAATACTTGTATATGGTGTAGTGCTAATAAAAGCTATGAATCCAAACGAAATCGATATTATAACGGTCAAACACTATTTACAGTTAGAAACGATTGCCTTTATGTTACACATTCTTGTGAGTTTTGTCAATGTTGTATTTGTTGTTGTGGGTAAATCAAAAAATATATATATATTTTTATCCATTCAAATTGTACTTGCTATTTGTGCAGATTTTATTTTTATTCCTAAATTTTCTGTGTATGGTATTGCTATTTCTAATATAGTAGTGAATGGGGTACTTGCAATTACAAGTGTAATGTTGTTGTTTATAGAAAAACTGATGCATTTTTGCTGGTATAAAAAACAGGATATTATAGTGTTAAAAGCATGGGGAAAGATTGGCTTTTTTAGCGGGGTGCAACAGTTTATAGATAATTTTATATATGCGGTTATGGTTGTTAAAATGGTGAATATGGTTGTCGAACAAGGCAATTATTGGGTGGCAAATAACTTTATTTGGGGGTGGCTATTGATACCAATCACAGCACTTGCAGAAGTGATTCGGCATGACTGTAAAAATGGTTATACAAAATTACAAAAAAGCAATTATTATATTGTTGTAGCTGCAATTATATGTATATGGATATTAAGTATACCACTTTGGTTACCATTTTTTAAAGATATAGAAAAACTGGAAAATGCAACCGAAATTTTTTATATAACTCTACAACTTGCGTTGTTCTATATTGCATATTGTTGTTATACTATTATAGACAATATTTTTATTGGACTTGGTAAAACAATCTATACATCTATAAATTCGTTGCTAGTAAATATTGGGTATTACGGTATATTTTATATTTGTTATAAAATAGGTATAGTATCTATGAATTTAAAGACAATTTTATATATGTTTGGTTTTGGCATGATTGTACACCTAGTAATATCGTTGATTGAAGCAAAATTCTTTTTTCCGTGGATGGAAGAAAGAAGAAAAAAGAATAACTATGCTCTATAATTTTTATTTATACACTCTATTTTTATAAAATAGTTATTATTTGATAATTTTCTATAAGAAAGATTGTAATAAAATAATATACATAAGCAAATAGAAAAATTGTTTAAAATGAAATTTATTGCCAATTTGGTTTTAGATAAGTCTGTACCAAACTAGAAAAAAAGAAAAAGTTAGATAGGGCATACATAATTTGTGATTTTATAAGAAGCTATACATATCAATACTGATACAGTCATATAAAATGAAAAATTAAGAATAACTATGAATGTTTTCATTTTCTTAGATATATTTTTTTCTTATAAAGAGATAGAAAGATTGCAAAAGTATTTTGTTTATATAGATTGATTAAAATGTTTTATATATACAACATTTATTATTTCAACTCTTACAGTAAAAAGACTAGCATTGCAATGCTAGTCTTTTTTAGTTTAAATTTGATTTATTTATTCCCACGTGTTTTATTATAACCTTTAGCAAATGCGTCATATGTCATAATTATATGACGCTCTAATTCATTTAGAGAGCTAAAACCGCTTCTAGATAATGCAATCATGCGAATTGTAAAACTATCCCCGTATTTGTAATCGGCATAAACATCACCATTTCCTTTCCCAGTAAAATGTGCATTTACTCTATTTAAAATCAATTGTGCTTGCCCAATATAATACATGTTTTTTGTCTTATTATATAAGATATAGACGCCAGCAAAATTATGTTCTAGAGCAAGAGAAGGATTTCCTCTTCCACCTAATGTTGTTTTACGCATTGCCATAAATTCTTCGGGAGACATTTCGACTGCATTGTTCGCTAAACCTTGTACTTTTGCCTTAATATCTTCCTTAATTTTCTCTCGTTTTTTATTTTCCAAATATTGCGTGCGTAGAAAATAAATAAATATTGCTATAAAAATAAGAATACCACTTACAATATATACCCATATGGGAAGGTTGTATATCCAGTCAAGTATTTTATTGAATATATGTAACATATGATAAGTTTTTCCTTATATAAGTGTATTTGGTGTAAAGATAGCATATTTGTGTATTTTTGTCAAATTGTGCACGTGTTCTTTCCTTCTATATTATGTATGCTTGTTCTTTGGAATTGATGCAAAAGAATATAAAAAATGTATAAGCGGGCTCGATTTCCTGCTTATAAACTGAAATGATTTTGTTTGACTTATACCTATGTCTATGCTATAATAAAATAGAATTATATTGTGTAGGAGAATTTGCTGTGCAAACGCATAAACAAGATGAAAATGAAAACAAATTGAATGCGAAAAAAAAGATACTAACAAAAGAACTCATAGGGGCTATTTTAATTGTTATATCTATAGCTACACTCTTTATTTTATTGACTGGTAATGTTATATTTGGTGTTGTTGGCAGGTTAATTAGAGAGTTTATTTTTGGTATAACTGGTTCTGTGCTTTCTTATAGTATCTTATTTGCTATGGTTAGCATTGGTATATTACTCATTGTTGGTAAAATATTTCAAGTACAATTGCGTACAGTGCTTTTATCATTTGTATTATTTGCTTTAATTGTAGCTTTTTGTCATGCATTGACTATGCAAGCATTAAAGGTAAATATGACAGCTAGCTATGCTGAATTTGTTACTGCAAGTTATCAAGCTGGGCAAAATGCATTACTCAACATCAGTGCCGGAGGTGCATTCCTTTCTGTTCTACTCTATCCCTTTATCAGATTATTTGGATATGTAGGAACATATATTTTTCTTGCAGTAGCTATAGTTGTTGTAGCTTATTTTATATCTTTTGAAAAAGTAAAAAAAATATTTTCATTTTTTGCCAAAGAAAAAATAGTCAATAAAAATGTGCTCAATCAACAAGAGCAAAATGTAACGCAAGAACCAAATATGCCACAAATGCATGTTGTGCAACCAGATTTGCAAAGCACGCAAGAAATGACACAAGTGAATAGAATAGGACAAGCCGAGAATGTGCAAGCAGTAGAGCAAAAAAATAATTCTATCAATGAAAATGGACTACCAAATATTATCGGAAAACAATATGCAAATTATCATACTGTTAAAACAGTAACAACTTCTCAGAAAAAAGAGATACATGAGCCAAGTAAACCATCCTTTATGCAAAATGGAATTTTTGATGCAGACTCTTATTTTAATAAAAGACATTTACAAAATAATAGTGTAAATAATGTATCAAATGATTATAACTCCAGCCAAACAGATAACTGGTATCCATACGGAGAGCCACCAGTTCGCAATATTTTTGAAAACAATGCTAAAGTCAATCAAAATTATTTAGACAATGAACAAATTCTACAACAGTCTCCTCAACCTATAAGCTATGCAACAATTTATGCAAAAGAAAATGAGCAACCAAAACCAAGTTCTATTGTGAAACCAATGGTGACAACTGGTAGAGTAGATGTTATTACACAAAATAGAATGCATGAATTGCAAAATGCAAAAGTAACTGTTACTCCAATTCAAAATAGAAATTTTGTTTGGGGAGCAGGTCGCGAGAGTATTCAGCCTATAGATAGACCAATTCCAGAAAGTACAATGGATACTCAACCAATACAATCTATAAGGAATTTGGATTCTATAATAGATATAGATAGTCAAGAAAGAATGGAAAATAGTACTTCTTTTACAAGGAATCTAGAAAGTACTGCGGAGGATTCTACTTTCATTTTAGATAGAGAGAATAGAACTATAGAGGAACAATTCCCAGATTGTAGACAAATGCCTACAAATTCTATCTATTCTAGGACAAGTGAAGAAAATCTACCAATAGAACCTTCACGCACAAGAGATATATTTAGAGAGAGAAAAGAGGATAAAACAACTATAGATAATGTAGTGGCAGAGGAAAATCCTTCTAGTCCAGAAGATAGCAATACAACACCATTTGTATGGGGGCGCCAAAGTATAAAAAAAGATTTATTGGATAAGGAAAATAAGACAGAACTTGAAGAGCAAGTAGAAGATATTTCAGATGCGTTGCCTAATGCTATAGAAAATGATTTAGCGATTGATATGTCAGAAGAAAGTGAGATAGACTTTCATAGTGAGGAATCCTATGAAAATATTTTTGACGAAGAATTTATAATTCCAGTAGAACAATCCTCTAATGCAATTGAAGGATTAAAAGCTGTTGAAGAAAAGCAAGAAAAAAATACAATAGAACCTTTAGAAGATAAAAGCAAAGAGCAAATCTATTCTTCGCCAAAAGATTATAGAGGATTGACGCCTAACTTTTTACAAAAGGAAGTTCCAGAACAACCAAAAGTAAAAAAACGCATTCGTCGTAAATATAGTTATCCACCTATTGATTTATTTGAAGATATTGAAGGTAAAATTACTGTAAGTGAAGAAGAAAAGGAAAAGAATAGCAATATTATTATTGCTACATTAAAGGGCTTTAATATTTCAGCTGAAATTGTATCCATTACATGTGGACCAGCAGTTACGCGCTATGATATTGATATACCGGGAAATATTCCAACCAGTAAAGTTTTTGCATATAGAAATGAACTTGCAATGCGTTTACAATCAAGTGCAGGGGTAAATATACAAAATAATTATTCCAACGGTTCTATCAGTATAGAAGTACCAAATAAAGAGCGTTCTACTGTAGGTCTAAAAGAAATTTTAAATGATAAAAACTATAAAGAAAGTTGTAAAAAAGCAGGGTCACTTGTCTTTAGTTTAGGTAAAGATATTGAAGGTAAAGTTGTCTATGGTGATATTACTAAAATGAAGCATTTACTCGTTGCTGGGGCAACTGGTACTGGTAAAAGTGTCTTTTTGAATTCTTTAATTATTAGTTTGATTGCAAAATATAGTCCAGAAGATTTGCGTATCATTTTAATTGACCCAAAACAAGTTGAATTTAGTATTTATTCAAAATTACCACATCTTATGGTTGATGAAATTATTTGCGAGGCAAGTAAAGTTATCAATGTATTGAATTGGTCTATTGCTGAAATGGAAAGACGCTACGGACTCTTTAAAGAAAAAGGTAAAACAGTGCATGTTCGTGATATAGATGAGTATAATACACATTTGACAGAGGATGAAGAAAAACTTCCCAAAATTGTACTGATTATTGATGAAGTTGCTGACCTTATGCAGCATGCTAAAAGAGATATTGAAGATAGAATTCAATCACTGACACAAAAATCTAGAGCGGCAGGCATTCATTTAGTCTTGGCAACACAGAGACCATCAGTCAATGTTATTACTGGGGTTATCAAGGCAAACTTGCCAAGTAGAGTTGCTTTTAAAGTTGCACAAGATGTTGATTCACGCACAATATTAGATAGTCAAGGTGCAGAAAATCTACTCGGTAAAGGGGATATGCTTTATAAACTTGAAGATATGACAATGCCGGCGAGAGTGCAGGCATCCTATTTATCCTCTGAAGAGGTACAAAAGGTTATAGAATATACAAAAGGCAATAATGAAAGTTATTTTGATGAGAGCATTATTGAGTTTTTAAAAAATTCCAATCAATGTGAAAATGAAGTTGGAGAAGATGGTGATAATATTCAAGCAGTATATATTGAAGCGTTAGATATTGCAATTACTTCAGGGCAAGTTTCCATTTCTATGATACAGCGTAAATTGAGTGTAGGTTATAATAAAGCTGGACGCATTATAGAGTGGATGGAGCATATGGGATATATCTCTGCTTTTGACGGTGCAAAAGCAAGACGTATACTGATAACGCGAGAGGAGTTTGAAGCAAAATATAGTGATTATAATGATTAAAAGATAGGGAAAAAGATGCTAAAAGATAAAAAATTTGGAATGATATCCTTAGGTTGTGATAAGAATAGAGTGGATGCAGAAAAACTTTTAGGAGTAGTTAAAGCAAAAGGATTTACCATTACAGAAGATATTTCTGATGCTGAAATTTTAATTGTAAATACTTGTGCTTTTTTGGATATAGCACGACAAGAAGCGATTGATACTATTTTAGATTGTGATAGTTATCGTGGTGGTAAACTAGAAAAAATTGTTGTAAGTGGTTGTTTGCCACAAAAATATGTACAAGAAGTCTTTCCATCTTTAGAAGAAGGCGATGTTTTTATTGGATGTAATGATGCAGATAAATTAATTGAAGGGTTAGAACTTTCCTATAAAGAGCAACGCAGAGTCAATTTTGTTGGACAGGGCGGAAAGGAAGAGGTAGAGCGTCTATTGACTACGCCACAACATTTTGCCTATTTAAAAATAGCGGAAGGCTGTAACAATAAATGTACCTTTTGCTTAATTCCTAAAATTCGTGGAAAGTATAAATCTGTACCGATAGAAAAGCTTGTAAATGAAGCAAAAAATTTAGGGGACATACAAGAGTTGATTTTGGTTGCGCAAGATACCACTCGTTATGGTGAAGATATTTACGGAGAAAATAAATTTGTAACATTAATTCAAAAGTTGTCGCAGCTTGAAAATATTGCAAAAATTCGTTTATTTTATTGTTATCCAGATATGATAACAGATGAATTACTTGATGAAATTGCAAATAATGATAAAATCATTAAATATTTAGATATTCCATTACAACACAGTGAAAACAGAATTTTAAAGTTGATGCTCAGAGATGGTAGTAAAGAGAGATATCAAGAACTATTAAACAAAATGCGTGAAAAAATACCTAATATAGCGATTCGTTCAACATTTATAGCTGGATTTCCATCAGAAACAGAGGAAGAGCATAGAGCAATGCAAGCCTTTTTGAAAGAGAATAAGCTTACTAACTGTGGATTTTTCCCCTATTCTAGAGAGGAAGAGACTGCTGCATATCATATCAAGGGACAGCTTTCAAAAGCTGTAAAAGAAAAGAGAGTAAAAGCACTTTATGCCACACAACGCGAGATTAGCAAGAATTTTTGTGTAAGTTTTATAGGAAAAGAGATAGAAGTCTTATGTGATGGTATAGATTTTGAAAAAAATCAATTTGTTGGAAGAGCATATTTTCAAGCACCTGAAGTGGATGGAAAAGTATATTTTACAGCAAAGCAAGCAATGCAGGGCAAAAAGTATAAAGTGTATATTACAGAAGCGGACGAATATGATTTATATGGAGAATGCCATGAATTTACCGAATAAAATAACAATAGCACGCATATGTTTCATACCTATTTTTGTATTGCTGTTTTATTTAGATGTATTACCAAATCACATATTTATAGCAACACTATTTTTTATATTGATTGCATTTACTGATTTTCTAGATGGATATATTGCCCGTAAATATAATTTGGTTACAAATTTAGGAAAGTTTTTAGATCCAATTGCTGATAAAGTACTTATTAGTACAGCATATATTCTTATTTTAACCAAACCAGATATATTAAAAGTTCTTTGGGTAGATAATCTTGTAGTCATTTTCAGTGGAATTGCAATTGCTTTCATCATGGCAAGAGAGCTTATAGTAAGTGGATTTAGAATGGTAGCGGCAAGTGCAAATATAGTATTACCAGCGGATAAAATTGGTAAAATAAAGACAGTCTTTCAAATAATCTCTGTACTATTTTTATTGCTAAGTGGAGACTTTTTTGGTGTTCAGTTCGCTTGTCAAATTTTTAGTGGAATAGGTTTAATAACTTTAGCAATAGCTACAGTATTGACAGTTATGAGTGGGTTACATTATATTATTAAAAATAAAGAAGTATTTAAAGATGCATAATTTAGCGAAAGATATTATAGAACTTTTAAAAAAACAAGGATTGATGTTATCTGTAGCAGAATCTTTTACTGGTGGCGGTGTTGCAAACGCTATTGTCTTAGTAGATGGTGCAAGTTCTGCCTTTTATGAAGGGATAGTGTGTTATCATAGTGCATCTAAGGCAGAGAGATTATGTATAGATAAAAATTTACTGAAACAACATGGGGCAGTCAATGCAATGGTTGCAAAAGATATGGTTAAGGGAATTTTGCAGCTTAAAAAAGCGGATATTGCAGTTGCGACTACAGGCATAGCAGGTAGTGCTACAGATAGTTTTAGTACACCAATAGGGAAAGCATTTATAGCTTGTGGCAATCAAACTGATATTATAGTGCAAGAATTTTTATTTGAAGGAAATAGAGAAAAAATTATACAAGATGGTGTTGATGCCGCACTTCATATCTTGTATACATACTTATTAACAAGGGAGGGAAAACTATGAGTAATATTAAAAATACGAATAATGATAAAAATACGAATAATGATAAACAAAAAGCTTTAGAACAGATAATGGCACAAATTGAAAAGAATTATGGTAAAGGTTCCATTATGAAACTAGGCGATGCTGCTAGCCATGTTGAAATTGAAACAATTTCAACAGGATGTCTATCGTTAGATGTGGCATTAGGTATAGGTGGTCTACCGCGTGGTAGAATTGTAGAAATTTATGGACCGGAATCTTCAGGAAAAACAACAGTTACTTTGCATGCCATTGCTGAAACACAAAAAGCTGGTGGTATTGCTGCATTTATTGATGCAGAACATGCTCTTGACCCAGTATATGCTAAAAAATTGGGTGTAAATTTAGACACTTTATATGTATCACAACCAGATACTGGAGAACAGGCACTAGATATTGCCGATGCATTAGTGCGTAGTGGAGCAATTGATTTGATTGTCATTGACTCAGTAGCTGCCCTTACTCCAAAGGCGGAAATTGAAGGGGATATGGGAGATACACATGTTGGTTTGCAAGCAAGACTTATGAGTCAAGCACTGCGTAAATTGACAGGTATTATCAATAAGTCAAATACATGTGTTGTTTTTATCAATCAATTGAGAGAAAAAGTTGGGGTAATGTTTGGTAGTCCAGAAACGACAACAGGAGGTAAAGCTCTAAAGTTTTATGCAAGTGTTCGTATAGATGTGCGTAGGGCAGACCAATTAAAAGATAGTGATGGTATTTTAGGAAACAAAACAAAAGCAAAAATTGTGAAAAATAAGCTAGCTGCTCCATTCCGTATAGCTGAATTTGATATTATTTATGGAGAAGGTATTTCACAGAGTGGTTGTCTAATTGACCTAGGCGTAGCAAGTAATGTTATTGAAAAAAGTGGTTCATGGTATTCGTATGATGGAGCAAAAGTAGCACAAGGTAGAGAAAAAATGCGTGATTGGTTAAAAAACAATCCTGAAAAAATGCAAGAAATTGAACAAAAAGTGCGTAATAATTATAAAAATTTAAATATAGCAACATTTGAAGAAGATTCAACTGAGCAAAGCGGAGAGGAATAAAATTGCAATTTGATTTTTATAAGGTTGCAACAGCAACACCTAAAGTAAAAGTAGCAGATGTACAATACAATTGTGCACAAATTTTACAGCAAATTGATAGTGCAAATCAAGCTGGTGTAGAGCTTTTAGTTTTTCCAGAATTATCTATTACAGCATATACTTGTAGTGACTTATTTTTACAAGAAGAACTTTTAAATGCTGCTCTTCATGCATTAAAAGAAATTCAAAATCATACTGTACAGCTTGATATGTTGTTATTTGTGGGTTTACCTTTGCGTGTTGATGGTAACTTATATAATTGTGCAGTAGCGATAAATAAGGGAAAAATTTTAGCAATTATACCTAAAATGCATTTACCGAATTATACAGAGTTTTATGAAAAGCGTCATTTTACAGGCTATCAAGGCGAAAATAAGTATATTGAAGTGGGTGGGCAAACTATACTTTTTGGCAATAAAATTTTATTACAAGAAAAGACAAGAAAAGATATTGTCGTTGCGGCAGAGATATGTGAAGATTTATGGGTACCTATGGCACCTTCAACAAATCACGCAAATGTAGGAGCAACTATACTTGTCAATCTTTCCGCTAGTAACGAAATTATTGGTAAAACCGAATATAGACGACTTTTGATATGTGCACATGCAGCAAAAACAATAGCAGCATATTTATATGCAAATGCTGGCAATGGTGAATCTACAACTGATTTAATTTACGCTGGACATAGTATGATTGTAGAAAATGGAAGACTTCTTAAAGAAAGTAACTTATTTGAAGATGGTCTCTTAATTACTGAAATTGATTTACAAAAAATAACACATGAGAGACAGCGTCTTGTTTATTGTAATCAAAATTCTTCCGCTTATGGATATTGCAAAATAACTTTTTCCGCTGAAAGGGGCAGAGCAGATATAACACAAACTATATCCAAAACACCATTTTTATTAGAAGATAAAATTGAAAGAACAAAACGACAACAACAAATTATACGAATGCAGGCATATGCATTGAAAAAGAGGATGGAGCATATTGGAGCAAAAACTGCAGTTATAGGTATTTCTGGAGGGTTAGATAGTACTTTAGCATTGCTTGTTACGATAAAAGCTTTTCAACTTATGCAAAAGCCACTTCATGATATTACTGCAATTACTATGCCAGCATTTGGAACAACTTCAAAGACAAAGCAAAATGCACAAAAATTGATGCAACTTTTCAATGTGAATATGCAAGAAATTGATATTAAAGGAATAACGCTACAGCATTTTAAAGATATCGGAAAGGATGCAAATACTTATGATGTTGTCTATGAAAATACACAAGCGAGAATTCGAACATTATGCCTTATGAATATTGCTAACGCACAAGGAGGCATTGTAATAGGCACAGGAGATTTAAGTGAACTTGCACTTGGTTTTGCAACATATAATGGTGACCATATGTCAATGTACTCTATCAATAGTTCAATACCAAAAACATTGGTAAAATATTTGATTGAAAGTATGGCAACAGAGTTTCCTAAAGAGATTGCCGATGTTTTATATGCTATTTTAAATACTGAAATAAGTCCTGAGCTGTTGCCACCAAATGAAGATAATATTGTACAAAAGACAGAAAGTATTGTTGGTAGCTATCTGTTAAATGATTTTTTCCTATATTACTTTATTCGATTTGCATTTACTCCACAAAAAATTTTATATTTGGCAGAACATGCATTTCATGGGGAATATAGTAGAGAAGAACTTATTTTTTGGTTAAAAAATTTTTATAAACGATTTTTTAATAATCAATTTAAAAGGAGTTGTATGCCTGATTGTGTCAAAATTGGGTCAGTGGCACTCTCTCCTAGAGGGGATTGGCGTATGCCCTCTGATGCAACTGTAAAAATTTGGTTAGATGCGCTTGAATCACTTTAAAAAAAGAAAAAGGCACTTAAAACTGTGCCTTTTTCTTTTTTTAAATAATTAGCAAAAATATTTGACTATATTTACTGTTTATGTTATACTAATTTTGATTAAATTTTGATTCAATTTAATATATTTTATTTATGAAAAAGGGGAGAAAATATGCTAAATCATACAAACTCCCTGTTTCTAATAGTTCATGCAATAAATTCCGCTTCTGTTGTCCCTACACTAGCTTTGGTACTTTCATTGCTAGCATTATTTGTGTTGGCGGTAGCTTGTATGGTATTTCTAATATTTTTTTTAAAGAGAAGACATCAAAAAAATATTGATAAAAAAATCCAATTACAATTAGCAGAAGCTAATGCACAGTGTAAAGCTTTAAGAGAGGAAACAGACGAAAAATGTAAAACATTACAAAAAGAGGCATTGCTAGAAATTAAGGAACAGGAATTAAAACTTCACAACGAGTATAAACGCAAGATATCTGAAAAAGAGCAAGAATGGAAAAAAAATGAAGATAGACTACAGCAGCGTGAAGATAACTTGCTCATTAAAGAGGAACAACTATTAAAAAATGAAGATAAACTCTTAAAAAAAGAGGATGACTTATCTAAAAAATTAGAAGAACAACAGAAGTTTACACAAAATCTTGTAGAAAAAGAAAAACGACTAGAAGAAGAAAAAGAAAAGATTGCAAATCAACATCTACTTATACAACAAGAACTTGAAAAGATAGCACAATTGACTACTGAAGAAGCAAAAAATTTATTAAAAGAAAACATTTTAGACGAGACACGCAGAGAGGTTTTAAAAGAGGTTCGTTTAATAGAACAAACAGCTAGAGATGAGGCGGAAAACAAAGCAAAAAATATTATTTCTCTTGCGATACAGCGATGTGCAAGTGAACATACCACTGAAATGAATGTTTCTGTAGTAGCATTGCCAAATGATGATATGAAAGCAAGAATTATTGGTCGTGAAGGACGCAATATTCGAGCACTTGAAAATGCAACTGGTATTGAATTTATTGTGGATGATACACCTGAAGTTGTAATTTTATCTGGTTTTGACCCTATTCGACGTGAAGTTGCAAGACTTGCTCTTGAAAAATTAGTTTCTGATGGGAGAATACATCCAGCTCGTATTGAAGAAACTGTTGAAAAAGTGAAAAAAGAGCTTGATAAGCAAATAAAAGAATATGGTGAAGCAGCTGTTTATGAACTTGGCATTTATAACATGCATCCAGAAATTATAAAGACAGTTGGTAAATTAAAATACAGAACGAGTTATGGACAAAATATTTATAAGCATTCTATAGAATGTGCACATTTAGCAGGAACAATGGCAGCGGAACTTGGTCTTGACATCAATTTAGCAAAACGCGGAGCTTTATTGCACGATATAGGTAAGGCACTTGACCAAGAACAGGAAGGTACACATGTACAACTTGGTGTAGAGCTTGCAAAACGATATAAAGAAAGTGCAAAAGTTATAAACTGTATTATGGCACATCATGGAGATGAAGATCCTAAAACGCCAGAAGCTGTATTAGTAATGGCAGCGGATACGATTTCTGGTGCAAGACCGGGAGCTAGAAGAGAAAGTACAACCAATTACTTAAAACGCTTAGAGCAACTTGAAAGTATAGCTTCATCCTTTAAAGGAGTTGAAAAATGTTATGCTATACAAGCAGGAAGAGAAGTGCGTGTTATTACAAAGCCAAATCAAATAGATGATGCACAAACTTTATTTTTAGCAAAGGATATAGCAAAAAAAATTGAGGCAGAAATGGTATATCCAGGACAAATTAAAGTCAATGTTATCCGTGAATTTAGAGGAACTGAATACGCAAAATAAAAACAATTTTATAACATCTTGCATAATATAAAAGAAGAATTAGAGTATCTAATTCTTCTTTTATATTTATATAGGTATAAGACAATTGATACATTATGTGGGAGTAGACATGCAAAAGTATTTAAATGAATTGCAAGAATGTACAAGTTTAAAAAACTTGACGAATTGTATTCAAAATATTTTTTTTCAGCAGACAAATTCCGATTATTTTCCAGCAATATTTGAATACAAAGTAAATAGTGTGTTAAAAAATCCATTACATATATACTTTAAAATATCATTGATACCACAAGACATAGTAGGTAATAGGTATTGGCAAAAGGGATATTTAGAGGAATCTGTGCCTATGCAGATGCAAAATATTGAAGATGTAACTTGTCATAATCTTTTAACTAAGGTGAATTTCAAAGGTAAAAAAATTTATGCAGTCAATCGTCATCTAACAACAGTAAATACCGTTCGCATGACAAATGATGTAGAAAATAATATTTTAATAGAATTTTATAAAAATAGTAAAATGCCATTATTGCATTCTGCTCTGCAAGGGAATTCTATATTTATCTATAGACCATTTGTAGAAGATATTCTTCAGAATATTTTTCACAATAAGTATGCTATAAGTTTAGATTATTATATATGTAGTAGTAAATTAAAGTTAGTTATAAAAGAATATGATAATTGTAGAGTAGAAAGAGTGAAAGATAATATACAACTTTATAGTAGTTGTACAATAGAAAAAAGTATGTTACAAGACCAGATAAAAACAGAAGAGAATCAATTGTTTGTCTATAATTTGTTAGAAAAAAATTTTACACCATTGTGTATTTATCCATTGCAAAGTAAAGCGGATATGGGCATTTTATTTTTTTCTTTAGAAATTCTACCATTTTTAAAAGAAAATTTTTACAATTATGGGATGTATTTGGTTAACAAAAAAACGAAACAAAGTATTTTAGTAGATATATTAGAAGAATGCGTATCTTTTTGGAAGAGTGAATTTTTAAAGTTAAATGAATTAGACCAAAGGGTATTTATACAATACAATCAAAAAGTTTGTCCTAAAAATTTTATATCACAGGCAATGTATATGTGGCAAATTGAAGGTAGAGTAAATTATAATCAATATATGGCAGAATATCAAAATTTAGCAGAATATTTATTATGCAATTATGCAGAACAAGTGTTATCAGCTAAACTTAGTTTTTTTCCACCACAAAATATAAAAGATTTACAAATATTCATGCAAAAACTTTTAAAATTGTTTCATATTAGTTTAAAAAATTTAAAACTCAAAGAAGAGCAATATACTATATTTTATAATATTTTACAGAATAAAATAGATAAAAATTTAGATTTACTTCAATATTATAATGGTTTTTGTTATACAATTCAAAGGAGAATAGAGGATGGAATTATTACAATGTGAAGAAATTGCGAAACAAAATAATTTGCTAAATATATTTGTTGGTGCAAATAGTACAGGAAAATCCTACGATTTAAATAAATTGTTTTTACAAGATACACATGCAATTCTATTAGATGAAGATGGTTATTGTAGAGTGAATGATGGATTAAAAAGTTATCAAATTAGTGCAGATAATACACATTATATCTTGCAAGATAGCTTGCAAGATGAAAAAATCCCTATTGATAGTCAATATAGAGATGTTATTATTTGTTGTAAAAAAATTAAAGAAAAATTAAATATTAAATTTTTGTCTTTAGGAGCAAAAAAACTACTAACAATTATTGACGAAATACTCTCCTATAATTTGGCAGAGGTAACTACTTTTTATTTTGATGAACCAGAAAATTGTTTAGATGATTATAATATTAAAAATATCAATAATATTATTAAAAATTTGTTGGCATGCAATAAGAAAGTATTTATTGTTACGCATAGTCCACGACTTTTAGAGAATTTGCGTCCTAAAATAGGGAATATATTTCTTAAAAAAAAGCTATTTGAAGGGTATTTACAAATTACAGAAGAAGCTATTTTGCAGATACAACAAAAAACAATGTTAGAATGTTATCAATATTTAAGTAGACCTCCAAAATGGGTAACAATATATATTAAAAAACCTGCTAAATTTTATAAATTATATATAGATACTTTTGTGCATTCACAAGATTTTTATCGGTCATTATTTTATAATGAAATCACTTTAGCGGAAGGTCTAACAGAAAAATATATTGTACATTCTATACATCAACTAGAAATGGCAAGTAATTGCTTTATATTTTCGAATGGAAAATTTAATATGCCATTTTTAATTAATTTTTATCAGTATTTAGGCAAAAAAATTTATTGCATATTTGATAGCGATGTAAAAAATAATCAAATAAATGGGGCGACACAACAGATAAATAAATATATTGAATCATTGATTCCAAGTAATCAAAAAATAGTATTTGAGCCGAATTTAGAGAGTGAATTAAATGTTGATACTGAAGTTGTGAAAGAGTTATTTGGCAGTTTAACAACTACACTTTCGTATAAGGAATTGAAGGATTTACAACACAAATTTAAACCATTTATTGCAGTATATGGTATTTTATCAAATAAAGATAGAATGAATAATTTATTACAAAAATTGAATCGAAAATCATATGAAGAATGGTTATTTTAAATAATTTATGTTATACATAGTACCTTATATATCATTAAATAATATTAAAAGGAGTTTATAGCTTATTAAAACTGATTAATTTATTTAATAAAATATTTTCAATATTAGTAATTTATCTTTAGAATTTTGCCTGCAAATTATAGAATACATATAATAAATGATAATGCACAATTTAAACAAGTATTCTCTAAATGAAAAAAACGAAATTTAATTGAAATTTATATAATGCTTAAAAAGTAGTAGAAAAAAGGAGTAGCTAAAATGCTACTCCTTTTTATAATATATTAAAAATTTACATGTAAAATATCAAGTTCGTCTGATAAATTTATATAAACTTGATAAATATTTTGAATATCAGCTATTTTTGCAGAATTTTTGATAAGTTCAATATGATGTTTAGGGGTTCGTAATCCTATAATAATTTTACTTGGTTTCCATTCTAAATATTCTTCATTTGAATTAGGAGATAAATATCTCCATTCTTGGTCATAGTAATGACATTCTTTTTTAATTAAAGAAACTTTAAGATCATCATATGGAGTTTGTTTTTTAAATTCAGTAAGGATTGCTTTATTGTTCTCATTATTTTGATGTTTAAATAATTCAAGGTAGATTGCATATGTTGTAGCATCATATGGTATAGAAGAATAATAAATAGGAAATAAATTTTTTTCAATAGTTGGGAGTTTCTCGTTTAAATCATAAATTAAACAAAATCCTTTAGAGTATTTGCATATTTTAGCCATAAAGTTTCATTTTTAAAGTCTTCTGCAAAAGATATTGATTTTGATATTTTTTGAATTTCTAAACGATTGCTTTTAAGTGATTGTATGATTTTTTGGTGGATGCTTTTATTTTCAATAGAAGCTTTATAATCTTGAAAGCTTTTATCTGAAAATTGTTCATTATAGTCAATACAATATTTTTCAAATGCGAATAGAATATTATTTTTTAAAGAATTATGCATTTCATTTATTTTTGCCCAGTTAATATACAAATAAGTATCGAAAGGATCATCATACTTATCTGCAGAAGGAATATATAGTTGATTTGTTTGCAGTCCAAGAAGTGAATAAGTATCAATGCTTTTAAATTTACAAAGTTCTTTTGGATAATGCATTGTAGACTTCAATTTTTCAAAATCTTTTTGTTTATCTTGTCCATCTAGACTTTTAAGCATATCCCAAAATATTTTTCGTTCTTTATTGTTCACGATAAAATTCTTCCTTTAATTTTACATCTATATTCTATTCTAAAAAAGAGAGTAGTTGATACTCTCTTTTTTAGAAATGAACAATTAAAATAGTAAAATTTACTAGTATAATTGGTTCAGTTTTTAAAGGTTTGGTGCCGCTGGTCGGACTCGAACCGACACGGTATCGCTACCACTGGATTTTGAGTCCAGCGCGTCTGCCAATTTCACCACAGCGGCAAATATATTTTTATTATACTATTATTTTTCTATTATTGCAAGCTTTTTTATAAAAATAACAGAAAACTTTACTTTACTTTTTTCTATTTTTTAGTATAGTATATATATACATATATAAAATTGTAAAAATTGAGGTAACTATTTTGGATACTACAATTTATACGAATGCTTTATTTATATACTATGCAAGTTCTGAAATAAAAAATATTTTTTTAATGACACCAAAAATAAACTTTGGCGAAAATGTTGGATTGCTTTAGAAAAAGCAAAAAAAGAACTTGACTTACTAATTACGCAAGAGCAAATTGATGTATTGTAGAAATTTAAAGATGACATCAATTATAATGATATGTAAAAGTATGAAAGGGAAGTGCAAGATGCTATAATGGCACATATAAAAGCATATGCCAAATAACCTCCAGAAGCAGCTATTATAGATTTAGGAGCGACTTCCTGTTATGCTACTGATAACAGTGAAATTATTTTGATTGATATGGACTTAATGTTATAGAAAGAAAACTTGTAAATGTATTAGAAAAATTAAAGAAATCAGTGCTAAAATATAAAGATTTATCCATACTTGGTTTCACGCTTTTGAAGCAGCATAATTGACAACTGAGGAAAGCGTGCAACACTTTGGAAGCAAGAGATATTTTTAGATTGTGAAAATGTGGCAGAACTTCCATTTATGATAACTAATAATATTTTGATAAAGTAGTTACTATTTTAGGGAAAAATAGAAAAATATCCGTAAAAAGAGAATATTTGTATGGCTAGGATGCAAGATGAACACTTAAGCAAGAGAATGGCATATATAAAATAGTAGAAAATAATTACGAAGGAGAAAAGTATGTTAAATTGGTTTGCTAGTTTACCAGTATGGATACAGGCATTGATAGCGACCTGTTTTACTTATGCTTTAACTGCAATAGGGGCAGCATGTGTCTACTTTTTTAAAAAAGAGAATAAAAAAGTTTTAGGCTGTATGCAAGGTGTTGCCGCAGGAGTTATGCTTGCTGCAAGTTTTTACTCGTTATTACAACCGGCAGCAGAGCAGTTAGAAGGGAACAAAAATACTTGGTGGATACTTGGATTAAGTTTTTTAATTGGCGGACTTTTTATCTGTCTTACCGATTTCTTTTTTTTAATTTGCAAAAAAAAGAAATCGGATTTAGTGCATATAGCAACAGAAAGTAGAATAGAGAATAGTATACAAAATAGACAAAAAATTATAGCAAATTTACAGCAAAATCAGTCAAAAGCGAAAAATGGAGCTAAGCATACTTTTTTAGCAATGACATTGCATAATATACCGGAAGGATTTGCAGTAGGTGTTGCTTTTGGTTCACTTACAGGAGATGTAAATATGGCTATGTTAATGTCTGCAATCATGTTGACTATTGGCATTGGAATACAAAATTTTCCAGAAGGGATGTGTGTTGCACTTTGTGAAAGAAGAGAGGGTACATCACTGAATAGGTCCTTTTTTTTAGGACAATTTTCCGGTTTAGTGGAAATTTTTGCTGGTGTAATTGGAGCATTTGCAGTAACGGCAATTACGACAATTTTACCATGGGCATTGGCATTCTCGGCAGGTGCTATGGTCGCTGTAGCATGTGTCGAGTTATTGCCTGATGCCGTTGCAGTTGGCAAAAAATTAGCAACTTTTAGTGTGATTTTTGGATTTGTTCTGATGATGGTATTGGATATTGCTCTTTAAGCGTTCTTGACTAAGAAAATATATATGTAAATGGTTAATATAATGTATAAAAAGTAAAAATTGTTATATGCTAGCTGTATGGAAAATAACAAGTACGAACAAATAACTACAAAAGCGAAAAATGTTGTTGTTCTTGTTGGAGCATCTTCTGGTATCGGATATGAAATTGCATTACGATTACTTACCAAAAATTATAGAGTATTTAATATATCGCGTACACATTGCCTTTTAGATGGAGTTGAAAATTATATTGCAGATATTAGCAATCGGGAGACATTCAATGCTGCAATTGATGCAATATTGGAAAATGTTGCGAATATTGATATTTTAATTTATGCAGCAGCTTTCTCTATGGCAAGTTCTGTAGAATATGCAAAGGAAAAAGATTATCAATATCTTATGCAGGTCAATTATTTTGGAGCAGTGCAGATAGTGCAAAAAGTATTGCCTAAAATGAAACAGTACGGTGGTAAAATTTTATTTATTAGTTGCAGTAACGCAATTTTACCGATTGCCTTTGATAGTTTCTATAGTAGCTCTAAGGCGGCATTAAATATGCTTGCTAAAGGATTATCAGTTGAACTTTCGCCATATGCAATTGAAGTTTGCTGTGTATTACCGACAAGTACAGCTACAAACTTTACCTATAAAAGAAAGATGTATGCTGAAGAGGAGACAAAAGATTATACAACAAATATCAAAAAGGCAACAACAGTACTTGCTAATATGGAACAAAATGGTCTATCAGCGAGTGATGTTGCTAAAAAAGTGATTGATGCTCTTGCACAAAAACATTTACCGACTTTTTTACATTGTGGTATAAAAAGCAAGCTTTTTGCTGTAGCGGATAGAGTGCTCCCCATAAAAGCAATGCACTATATCAATAAAAGAATCTATAAACAATAAAGACAGATAGCTATGTTATCTGTCTTTATTGTTTCTTCAAATAAATGTATAATAAATCATATAGAAATGCACAAAAGAATACACATATAGATTTAAATTATCGAAAAATTCCCATAAGTTTACAAAATATATAGGCACCATAATAGGCGAAGTAGAATACTAGTGCTAAAAGATGAGTTGATTTTGTAATAAGAAGGGATATTCATTATATGCAATATTACACATCCAACTGCTTGTAGAAAGAGAAAAGTAAATTGAAAATCAAGTGGAGTATAAGACAAAATAGTAAAGGAAAAAAAATTATTCGACAACAAATAGAAAAAAAGTGCATTTATCCTTCTTATTAAATGCACTTATAAAAATATCCAAATAAATAAAGACCGTGCAACCAATTTTGAAATAACCTGCCGAATCGGCAACCTTGTAGGTTACTCCTTTAAAGCTACCTTATGGCACACCCATAGCTCCGCTTAGTGCTGCTATATTCCTATCCTGACACGGTTCACGGTTATGTGTTGCATAAGACCTTAAAATCAACATTCCTTGCAAAGCTCGGCTTTCCACAAACTATCCCTAGAGAGGTAATTCCGTTCTGCTATAGCGGATTGCAGATACAGGGCACCGCTAACTCCCCACCTAGCACGGCTATAATAAGTATAACATATTCTTTTCAAATTTGCAAGTAATTTTTTCGTGTATTTTGTTGTAAAATAAACTTTTTATTTATTGTAAAGAATTTTTTTAGCGCCGTTTATAAAGCACACTATGACAAAATTTATAGGTTGACAATGCAATATATTTTTGCTATAATTATTAAAATGAAATTGAGGTATATATGAAAAAATATCAACTAGGCGTAATCGGCACTGGATTTATGGCAAAAGCTATTTTGCAAGGCATTTTGCAAAATAATTTAATATCTGCTGATAATATTATTGTGTATGATATAAATTTACAACAAATGGAGCAGCTAAAAAAAGAAGGTGTTGCTATAGCAAATTCCTGTTTAGAAGTTGCAAACAAGGCGGAATATTTGTTATTTGCTATCAAACCACAAAATTTTAATGCAGTGGCGGCAGAAATGCAGAACTGTACTTGTACAAAAATAATCTCTATTATGGCAGGCGTATCCATTGCTAAAATACAATCTGCATTTGTAGAAAAAAAGACAATTGCACGTGCGATGCCAAACTTACCCGTTTCCATCTCTGCTGGTATGACAGCTATTGAACTTGCTGGATTTACAGAAAATGATAAAAATTTTATTTTACAAATATTTTCTTCTATAGGTAAAGTAATAGCGATAGAGGAAAGTAAAATAGATGCTGTAACAGGTATAAGTGGTAGTGGGCCAGCATATGTATTTTTATTTATAAAAGCGTTAGCAGAAGCTGGTGTAAAACAGGGCTTGACATTACAAGAGAGTAAAACTTTAGCGATTCAAACAGTATTAGGAGCAGCTTTAATGGTTGAAAAAAATTTTAATAGTGCATTATCAGATTTAATTGGTGCGGTATGTAGTAAAGGTGGGACAACTATTGAAGCGATTGAAAGTTTTATGCAGGATGGTTTTGAAGAAACTGTTGACCATGCAGTTGCTGCATGTGTGCATCGTGCAAAAGAGCTATCAAATACTTAAATTCATAGAAAAAATATAAAAATAACATTTTAGAGTATCAAACAGTTCAAAAAATATGGGATGACGAATATGCATATAGACAGACAAACTTTGCAAGAACTTGAAATTTATACAGATGGTGCTTGTTCTGGAAATCCTGGGCCAGGAGGATGGGGAGCAGTTTTAATCTATAGAGGGATTGAAAAGGAAATTAGTGGGGGTGCATTGCAGACAACAAATAACCGTATGGAGTTATATGCAATAATTGCAGCTCTAAAGGAATTGAAAAGACCTTGTATTGTAAAACTTTATAGCGATTCTGCATATGTGGTCAATGCCTTTCAAAATGGGTGGATACAAAATTGGCAAAAATTAGGTTGGCGAAAAGCAGATGGTAAAGCAATTTTAAATATAGACCTTTGGCAAGAACTTATCAGCCTTACTAGAGAACATCAAGTTCAATTTATAAAGGTAAAGGGACACGCAGATAATTTATATAATAACAGATGTGATTTTTTGGCTAGAAATGCCATACAAAAATTGACAGATAAAGTCTAAATATTACAAAAGATTATTTTTATAATTTATTTGCTTATACTATAAAGTATATATGTCACATACAGATTGTAAACTAGGAGAATAGAATGCAAAAAAAATCCATATTGAAACAGTATATTATACCGATTGGTGGTATGACAATTTTTACAGTCTTGACTTGTATTTTTCTTATATTATGCATATTACAATTTCAAGCAGGTTTTATCTATAAACATGCAATAGGTATACTCTCTACAAGCATAATTTTATCTATCTTATTGTATGTAACTATGGTTGTAACTTTTTTCTTTCATATTGATGCAGTACATAAATCAATATTTACTTTATTTGTATGTGCTGTTATAGGTTTAATTGGTCTATATATTATGCAGAAAACTGGCTTTTATGATACAATCAATTCACAAGAAAAATTAACCGCATGGATTAAAACATTTGGAGCTTGGCCACCTATAATTTATACATTTATACAATTTTTACAAGTTTGTGTGTTACCTATTCCAAGTACAGTTACTATAGGGATAGGCGTATATTTATTTGGTGTTTGGTGGACAATGCTCTATAGCTTTATAGGCATCATGCTGGGTTCAATAGTGGCATTTTATATTGGTAAACTTTTAGGATATAAAGTTGTTGCATGGATTGTTGGTAAAGATGATTTAGATAAATGGTTAAAAAAATTAAAAGGAAAGGATAAAGTAGTACTAACAGGTATGTTTTTATTACCACTCTTTCCGGATGATATACTCTGTTTTGTAGCTGGACTTACAAAAATGTCATCCACTTTCTTTATAGTTATGCAAGTAGTATCAAGGGCAATAGCGATTGTACTGAGTTGTTTAGCATTAAAAGGTTTAATTATTCCATTTAATACGTGGTGGGGAATTCTATTATGGGGCATTATTTTTGTTGGTGTAATTATTGCCATGATTTATTTATGGAAGTATGCGGAACAGATTGAAACTTGGATAAATAATAAATTCTCAAAAAAAGCAACACAAAATATAATGACTGAAAACATAGATAAAGAAGAAAATCAAACAGTAGAAACAGCGCGTGAAAAAGATAGTACAGTGCATAAAAATTTACCACCAGACAAAATTGAATAAAAAAGACTGCTTAATACAAGCAGTCTTTTTTATTGCAAATTTTTGCAAATCTGTAAAGAGATATATTTGAAACTTTACATACAAGTTTGGTATAAATATCTATGGATAAGCATAGTATACAGTAATACAAAAAGGTAGGTTACTATGCTAGATTTTTTACCGATGTCATTATATACTGCAATACAAAATATAAATACAAATTTGTTATATGAAATGCGGTTGAGAGTCAATCAACCGGTTGTTATAAGTTATGCCGGACGATATATCTATTTGACAAATACTGGGACAAGTTTAAATGCAAATATGGCAATTGTAGCAACTTTACAAGATATTGAAGAGTGTATTTATAAAGCAAGCGACTATTCTATTTATGCAGTTACTGAACAGATTCAACAAGGTTTTATAACTGCCAAATTTGGAGAGAGAATTGGTCTTGCTGGAGCATATGTGTATGAAGGGAAGCAATTACAGAATATAAGAGAAATTACCTCATTAAATATTCGTGTTCCACATGCTGTTGTAGGTGCAGCAGATGGGATAATGCAAGCTTGTCTATATACACAAGGAAATAGAGGAGAAGGAGAGAAAAAAGGAAACAACTTGGAAGAGATACCAAATATTTTGCTCTGTTCTAGTGCAGGTTGTGGCAAGACAACAATTTTGAGGGATTTAGCAAAACAACTTTCCACACTTGGAATATTTAATATTTTATTAAGTGATGAGCGTAATGAAATTACTGCTATACATTGTGGACAAGCACTTGAACTTGGTTGTGGTATAGATGTGATACGCTATGCTAAAAAAGAGGATGCTTTACAACTTGGATTGCGTGCTATGCGTCCAGATATTATCATTACAGATGAAATTGTAACAAGAGAGGAAGTTGCCACTTTATTACAGACATATTATAGTGGTGTTAAAATAATATCGACATTGCATGCCACTTCTATGGATGATTTACAAAATATGCCGATGTTGATGCCAGCACTACAAGATAAATTGTTTGATTATTATGTATTTTTAAAGAGTGGAAGTATTGGTCAAATTGCGACAATTTACGATAAAAATTTTCAACTTGTACAGGGTGTACGCTAGGGATTGTATGCATATTGTATACATGGGGATAAGATGATGAAATGGATTTTTTGTATAGCACTCTTTGTACTTTGCCTTGCGGTAAGTATGTTATTTACACGCAAATATTTTAAGCGTAAAACATTTTATTACAATATCTATTTTTTCAATGAAAAGTTACTTGCTGAAATTGTCTTTAGCAAATTACCACTTCCAAAATTTATAGAGAAACACCAAAATTTAGGAGATTGCTTACTCTTTTTTGATAGCGAGAAAAAGATTTATACTCCGGAGGAATACCAAAAAATAACATATCTAACAGAGGATGAAAAAGTGTATTTTTTTGATTACTATCAAATGTTGGGCAAGAGTGATGCCAAGTCACAACGCGAATATTTAGAATCTGTACGACAGGAGTTGCAGCAAAAGAAAACGCAGGAAGAGGAAAATTATAAAAAACATTTTACATTGAATCTAAAATTAGGGATACTTGTAGGACTCATTGGAATCCTTATTTTACTCTAAAGGGAGGAAAGTGCGTGAATATTGATATCATTTTTAAAATTGCAGGTATAGGTATAATTATTACCATAGTCTGTCAAGTTTTAAAAAAGGCAGAGCGAGACGATATGGCAACAATTGTAAGCCTTGTAGGTATAGTAATTGTCTTGGCCGTTGTTATTGATATGATTGCCGATTTGTTTAGTAATATTCGCAATATCTTTAATCTAATGTAGATATGGAATTACTTCAAATTATAGGTATTGCAATTGTTGTAGCAATAGCAGCAATTTTATTAAAAAGCACAAAGCCTGAATTGTCATTTGCAATTGTAATATCAGGGAGTATTGCCATACTTATAATAGCATTAAATTTTATGGCAGATGCCTTTAAAATTTTCAAAGATATTGCAGATATGACAGGAATAGATAACACACTTGTAAAAATCATTTTAAAGATATTAGGCATAGGATATTTAGTGGAATTTGCAGCTGGTATTGTTGAAGATTTTGGATATAAAAGCTTAGCGGACAAGCTTGTATTTGCAGGTAAAGTGATAATATTCACGATATCTATTCCAATTTTACAGAGTATGTTAAAGCTTATTAGTAAATTTATGGAGTTAGTTTAAATGTTTAGCATTTTTCAGACGAGCTACCTATGGGAGAAGACAAGAACAGAAAGAAAAAGGGAAGGCAATAAAAAATTCTATAAATTTTTAGTTTTATTTGCAATACTATTGGCAGTAATTTTGTGTATATATAATATTTTTACCATAGATAATTTACAAAGTAGTATGTTGCATTTTACAAATTTAGTTGCAAAGGATGCACTGAATGAAGAACTTGACCAAAATATAAAAGATTTATTATCGAAATTAGATATTGCTGGACTAGAGGCATATTTAAATAGTCTAACAGATGAGCAAAAAGCCATATTTGGCGGAACAATTTTTCAAAAGATAGCACAGCTTTTGACCGGAGATTTTAATTTAGGATATAAGAATATTTTTACAGCAATACAAGCGCAATTTTTAAAGGAAATAAAGGCATTTGTAGCTGTATTTTGTATGATTATTGCAATTGCTATTTTATGTGGTCTTTTACAAAAATTCAAGTCATCTATTGCATCTCGCGGGACGGGCAAATTGATATTTTTTGTTGGATATTCGGCAATTACAGTGCTTATTTTATCCGGATTGATTGCCATGGTCAAGATAGGAATAAGTACAGCAAATTCTTTAAAGGGACAAATGCAGGCAATTTTTCCGGTACTCTTGACCCTAATGGCAACAAGTGGCGGAGCTGTATCTGTTGCTGTGTATCAACCGGCCGTGCTATTTTTAACGGAAATTGCAGTGACAATTATAACAACAATTATCTTTCCGCTCGCTATGTTGATAGCAGTTTTACATATTGTTGGCAATTTGAATCAAGATATAAAATTACAGCAATTTTGTGACTTATTTGCTAGCATTATAAAATGGGTTTTAGGAATAACATTAACAGTTTTTACCGTCTTTTTGACAGTACAAGGCATTACTTCAGCTACATATGACGGTATATCTTTTAAAGCAGCAAAATATGCTATTAGCAATTCTGTGCCCATTATAGGCGGATTTTTAGGTGGTGGATTGGATATGATAATGGCAGGGAGTGCCTTAATTAAAAATGCTGTTGGCTCTTGTGGAATTATATTGCTTGCAATTGTAATACTTTTACCACTGTTACAGTATGCCGTCTATAATTTATTTTTAAAATTATCTTCCTCTGTGGTAGAACCGCTTGGTGTAAGTGGTGTATCCAGTTTACTTGCATCAATTTCAAAGACAGTGAATTATTTTATTGCAGGATTATTAGGAGTAGGTTTTATGTATTTTGTAACTATATTGCTTTTAATTTGTTCATCAACTGCTTTTTTCTAGTATGTCGGCATATATCTTAGCAGTTTGCGGAGCAGTACTCATAGCAACTTTAGTAAATATTTTATTGCCAGAAGGAAATGTTGGTAAATTTATAAACGGGATTTTGCGTGTTTTCTGCGTCTTTATTTTAATGTTGCCTATTTATAATTTATTTAAAGAATGGCAAGAGGATGGATTTTCATCGACAACAAATGGCAAAATTGAACTTGATACTCGTTTTTTAGAACATAACTATGCCATTTGGGCAGTAGAAAAGGAAAAGCAAATAAAAAATGTCGTTGAAAATGAGTTTAAAATTGAAGTAACAGTTGTATTACACTGGACATATGCACGACAGGAATTTATTGTGCAAAAAATTGAAATAAAAATTGAAAGCTTTGGAATAATTCCAGTGGACGAGCATATATATACAATACAGCAAGTTCAAAAACGCGTTCAAAAAATTGTGAATACGGAGGTTGTTGTATATGGCAAATAATAGCCTGTTTTCTGGAATGAAGACAAAACTAAAAAATGGAAAGCTGTTAGAATGGGTTATCATTATTAGTTTAATCGTGATGGCAATTTTAATAGTTTACAACGCTTTTTTTGGAAAGAAAATGAGTGCTACAGTTTCTACAACGACAAATTATACAACAGAACTTGAAGTGCGACTTGCTAAGACTTTACAAGAGATAGAAGGAGTTGGAGCAGTACAAGTTATGGTTACTACATCAACAGAAAATACGAAGGTCATTGCAGAAGAGACGATAACAAATGCAGATGGTAGCAGTACTACAAGACCAGTGTTGGTTGGAGGGAATGTTATTGTCATTGAAGAATTGCCTCCCAAGATTATAGGCGTAGTCATTGTTGCGGAAGGAGGAAATGATTTAGCAGTTCGCTTTGCACTGATAGAGGCGGCCTCTTCGGCACTGAATATAAAGCAAAGTATCATCAAAGTTTATGCAAAATAAGTAAAAGGAGAAATAGATATGACAAAAACAAAAAAAATTATTTTAATGTCTAGCTTAGTAGTGATATTGGCAGTGACGGCGGTATTAAATTTTGTACTTTCTGATAGACCAAGTGCACCTACAATAAGCAGTTCTACATCTGATTATTTTGAAAGCTATAGAACGGAAAGAATGACAAGACGCAACCAAGAAATTTTACAATTAGATAGTATTATTGCATCAGTATCAACAGATAGTCAAGAATACAAAAATGCAGTAAATATGAAATTACAATTGATTGATATTATGGAAAGAGAACTTGTTTTAGAAAGTTTATTAAAATCTAAAAATTTTACAACTGATGCTGTTATCAATATCAATCAAAATAGTGATAATGTAAATGTATTTGTTAAGGCGGATATGCTACAATTAAATGACTTTCTTCAAATTTATAACATTTTGAAAGATGAAGGTGGAGTTCCTGCAGCAAATATCAATATTATGGCAATAAGAAATTAAAAGTAATAAAAATAGTACACAAATTTAAAAAAGTATGGTATACTACATATAGAAGTTAAAAAACTATTCCCTAATAGTATAGGGAATAGTTTGTTTTATTAAAACTGATAGAGGATTATACTGTATGATAACGAAGCAACAAGGAAAACGCCGTAATATGCGTGAAGCAGCCTTTAAAATTGTATTTGCAAGCTTATTTATAGAACAAACTATGAAGTTTAGACAGGAGATATATAAACTTGTACAATTGCCTGCAGACTGTTGTGAAGATGCGGATAAGCTAGTAGATAGTGTTTTAAACAATAAGCAGGAATTACTTGAAGTGTTATCAAAATATTGCATTCGGTATAAGGTAGAGCATTTATTTTACACGGATAAAGCATTTTTACTACTAGCTCTTGCTGAGATGAAGTATTTTACAGATGTAAATCATATAATTATTGTTGATGAAATAGTATCTATTGCAAAAAAATATTCTACAGAACATGGTTTATCTTTTATAAATGGCGTACTTGCTGCATATATTAAAGATATTGAATTAAATGCATATATAACGCATATTTTAGAAAACACCGAGGAGTAAAAGATGGAAAATATATTAGATGGTAAAAAATTAGCTGAGCAAATGAAAGCAAGTTTAAAAGATAAAATTGCAAAATTGCCTTATAGTATTCGTCTTGCTGTTGTGATGGTTGAGGGGAATAGTGCTTCGCAAATATATGTAGACAATAAAATAAAGGCATGTAAAGCATTGGGTATAGAATGTAATCTATATACTTTTTCTGCGACAACTGATGAAAATGAAGTTGCTAACATTTTGCAAAATCTTGCAGAAGATAGAAAAGTACATGGTATATTATTGCAGTTGCCATTACCTAAGCATATGAATAAAGATAAACTTTTAAAACTGATTCCTGCAGAGAAAGATGTAGATGGATTTTCTGGTGAAAATATAGGTGAACTTTGTCTAAAGGGTTTACGAGGCAATGCATTTATTCCTTGTACACCTTTGGGCATACTAGAGTTGTTACGGAGCAATCAAATAGAGATAAGTGGTAAAAATGTAGTGGTGGTAGGCCGCTCTAATATTGTTGGTAAGCCAATGGCGATGTTGCTTTTGACAGAAGGAGCGACAGTGACAATTTGTCATAAACTAACAAAAAATTTGGCGCAGTTTACAAGGCAAGCAGATATTTTAATTGTAGCAGTGGGTAAACGCAATTTGATTGATGCCGATATGGTAAAGGAAGGGGTTGTCATTGTAGATGTAGGTATTAATCGCATGGAAGATGGTAAAATTTGTGGGGATGTCCATTTTGAAAGCGTACAAAAAAAAGCAAAGGCAATTACACCAGTTCCAGGAGGCGTAGGACCTATGACAATAGCCATGTTATTGTATAATACATATCAAGCAGCTAAACAACAAGAGGAAAGGGTATGAGTACTATCTTTAAAAAGCAAGTAGAAAGATATATAAGTTATTTTGAAGATAAATTACATAAATATATGCAACCAATGCATATAAAGCCAGCAATTTTGCAAGAGAGTATAGAATACTCTCTATTTGCCGGTGGAAAACGCATTAGGCCGATTTTAATGTATGCAGTAACTGAAATAGTAGGCGGAGACATGCAAAATGTGAGTAATTTTGCAATTGCTATGGAAATGATACATACATATTCGCTCATCCATGATGATTTACCAGCAATGGACAATGCCAATATGCGTAGAAATTTACCGACAAATCATATTCGCTTTGGTGAAGGACAAGCTGTACTTGCAGGAGATGCACTTTTAAGTGAAGCATTCTCTATTTGCATGCAAGAAAGTCTTTTAGGAGAAGAATATAGGCAAGCAGGTATTTGTCTTGCGCAATGTGCAGGAATATATGGTATGGTCGCAGGACAGGCGGCGGATATCTTTTATCAAAATCGTACAGATTCTGTGAATGAAGAAAATTTGCAATTTATCCATTTACATAAGACAGGTAAACTCATTATTGCCAGTCTTTTAATACCAGCATATTTACAAAAAGTAGATGCAACAATTTTACATCATTTCTATGCTTTTGGTGATTATTTAGGTAAAATTTATCAATTTACTGATGATTTATTGGATATTCAAGGGAGTAATAAGTTACTCGGTAAGGATATTGGTCTTGATGCTAAGACGAATAAACTTGCAGCAACGAGTGTTTACGGTAAAGAAGGATGTCAAAAATTATTGCAAGAATATCAACAAAAAGCAATGTCTATTTTGGATTCTATGCCATTGCAAACAGACTTTTTGAAAGATTTTTTACAATACTTACTAGATAGAAAAAAATAATATGCGTTTAGATATTTTTTTAAAAGATAGAGAGAATATATCTCGTACAAGGGCAACAAGATATATTGAGAACGGTCAAATTACAGTAAATGGAAAAATTATAAAAAAAGCAGCTTATTTCCTTTCTCCAGCGGACGATGTTGTTATATTGCAAAGAAATGCAGTTAATTTTGTATCACAGGGCGGATATAAATTGTATACAGCAATTCAAGTTTTTCAAACTGCAGTAAAAGATAAAATTTTTGCAGATATTGGAGCAAGTACAGGTGGTTTCACAGACTGCCTTTTACAATTTGGAGCTAAAAAAGTATATGCCATTGATGTGGGCAAAAATCAGATAGATATGACTTTAAAAGAAAATCAAAAAGTAGTCATTTTAGATGAATGTAATGCCAAGACACTAAAAAAGACAGACTTTTTAGAGGAACTCGATGGGATTGTCGTTGATGTCAGTTTCATTTCAATAAAGCATATTTTGCCGATAGTAGCAGAATTATTAGAGTATGATAAAGAGCTTTATATACTGATTAAACCGCAGTTTGAAACAGAGAGAAAGGGATTAGATAAGCATGGTATAGTAAAAGAAAGAGCGGTAAGACATACAGTTGTGCAGAAAATTATACAATTTGCAACGCAGTATGAATTATATATACAAAATATAACGACCGCACCTATTCTTCCAAAAAAAAATATTGAGTATATTACTTATTTTAGAAAGGGTATAAATAAAAATCTTGCTTTACAAAAGATTTTAAACGAGTTAGATTAAAATGGAAAGAGAAGATAAAGGGAAAAGGTATACAATAGGACAAGAGCAATTGTTGCGTTTAAAAACAAAAAATTTGACAATAGAGGAGCAGGAAGAATTACGAAAATTACTTGCTCCACGCAGTAGATTTTTACCGTCAACAGAGGAGAAAATTTTTGAACTTGTACGCTTTATGCTAAAAGATAGATATACAACATTTTTAAATTGTATAGAGCAATTAAAAACAAATTTTAGCAATCTTGTATTTATGTGGAAAATTGGAGATAAGCGGAATATTCTCTACTATAAAGTTACACAAAATAGTCAAGTAATTTGTAGTATTGGAATACATTTAGATATTATAGAAGGTAGAATAACATTGGATAAAAAATCATGTGATACCTTTGAGATACATAGAAAAGAGTTTGCTCGAATGCAAACGCAATGGATATTTGATACAGTACCCTTTAAAAACAATAAAAAGAAACTCTATTTTGATTTAACGGAACCAGTTTTACAAAAGGATTTTTTACAAGTATTGTTGTTGCAGAGAAAAGCAAAATAAAAAGTAGGATATAATATATCCTACTTTTTCTATTACATATAAGGAGTTTGTTCAGGTAAGAGAGTACTATCTTCGTGTTGTTGTTCTTCTGTTGTATCTTGTTGAGATTGGTCAGGTGAAATAGAATTATTTTCTTGGTCAGGTGAAATAGGATTGTTTTCAGGAAACTCTGGCAATGGCATAGGTATATTTTCTGGTGTATTATTTTGTCCATCATTTGTTGGATTGTTTATATTTGGTTGAAATTCTTGTCCATTTATATAAAAACGCCAGCCATTTTCATCACGATTTTCTATAATTTCAATTGTAAAAGCATTGTTATATTTTAAGTCCAAATTGTCATTTGGATTAAAAGGCATAGTTGCAAATAATGGAGATAAATATTCCCAAATATGCATTTGACTCTTTCTAAAATGTGGTAAATGTTTTTGTTGTTCTACAAGTTGTTGAGATATAATTAAATTATCTTCAGTGCTGTCATCTGCCATTTCTTTAAGACATTGTTTGCAGTTTGTTGTAGATTTTTTAGAGATTTTATTTTGTTCATTATGCTTAGGACAATGTGGACAATTTGCATCATCCTGTCTAGGTTGAATTTCTTTATCTTTTTTCGGACAAGTTGTATAAGCAATTCTAGGTTGTGGAGATTCGTGATGAAGTGGTTCAGTTGGTTTTAAATTATCGCTAATAGAAAGTGTATGCAAGTTGCTACAAGAAGTATTTGCTGTAAATTCTACAAGTTGTTGATTGACTTTCGTAAAACCTAAAATAGCGAAGAAAACTGTTACAAAACAGGCAGTCAACGCTGATAACCATAAAAGTTTTTTGTACATACCACTACAATGTGCAAGGGATAAATTTTTATGCAGAAGTTGGTAAATTTATTGCTGTATTTATAGGATAAGAAAAGCATTATTTGACTTTTTGATATGCACATGATACAATACTTTTATGAATATGCAAGAAGGATTAGAGTTTTTAGAGGCAAAAGGTAAGGGAAAAAATAGCAAATTTGCTATTTTTCAAGCAAAAGATGTATACCATTTTACAAGTGATTCAATTTTATTAGCAAATTTTATTCAAGCAAAAAAGGGAGATAATGTTGCCGATTTTTGTGCCGGATGTGGTGTAGTAGGATTTCAATTTTTATGCAACAATTTTGAAATATCCACACTAACATTGATAGAATTGCAAACGGAATTGATACAATTGGCAGAAAAAACGATAGAATATAATCATTTAAAGAATGTAAAAGTTATCAATACATCATTACAAGAATATGCTAATGAAAATTATAGAGAGAAATTTGATATTATTTTATGTAATCCACCGTATGAGAGAGGTGGATTTGCAAAAGAAAAATATCACATCGCTATTTGTAGGAAGGAAATTACCATTTGTTTTGATGAAATTGTACAAATAGCAAGTAAAAAGTTAAAATATGGCGGTAAATTTGTACTTTGTCATAAGGTAGAGCGTCTAGCGGAAGTGATATATACTTTGCATAAATATGGCATTGAACCTAAAAAATTACAATTTATAAAAGGGAAAGTAGAAGAAAAACCTTATTTATTTCTAATGGAAGGACGAAAGGGGGGTAAAATTGCCTTGGATGTTCTAAAAGATGTCTTAAATATGAAAAAGAATTAGGAGAATTTATGGTTTATTTTGTTGCAACACCAATAGGTAATTTGGCGGAAATAACTTTTAGAGCTATTGACATTTTAAAACAAGTTGATGTTATCTTTTGTGAAGATACACGACATTCTATTAAATTATTAAATCATTATCAAATTAAAAAACCTTTACAATCCTGTCATAAATTTAATGAAAAATATGCTGCATATAAAATTATTGCTGCAGTACAAGCGGGAAAAGAAATAGCAATTCTTTCTGATGCTGGTATGCCTAGTATATGCGACCCTGGTTATTGTATTGTGCAAGAATTACAGAAAAATAATATTGCATATACTGTAATATCAGGGGCAAGTGCCTTTGTAAATGCATTGGTTTTGAGTGGATTTTCTACTATGCAGTTTACATTTTTAGGATTTTTACGTGGAAATACAAAAGAAAAAAGAGAACTTTTGAATCATTATAAAAATAGTATGGCAACAATAATTTTATATTCTGCTCCGCATGATATAGAGAAAGATATCCTATTACTCTACGAAGTTTTTGGAGATAGACAGGCATGTGCTGTGCGTGAAATTAGCAAAATACATGAATCAATTCAACATTTTCAATTATCCAGTGGATTATCAACTGAGAAAAAAGGCGAATATGTTTTGCTTATAGAAGGAGCATCAAAAATTGAAAATCCATTAAATAGTTTAACAGAACTAGAACATATAGAGTATTATATAAATCAAGGATTGGATAAAAAAGAGGCGTTAAAATTAGTTGCACAAGATAGAGGGGTACCTAAAAATACTTTATATAAATTCTCCATAGACAAAAAATAGTTTTTAGAAATTACGGTAAAACTGTAATGATATAGAGAAGATATATTCGTCTATTATTAAAAATGATGAAAGAGAGATGCAAATTTATTGCATCTCTTTTTCAAAATAAAAATAATATTCATCTTTTAAAATAGGATGAATAGGGCGAGTACTACTCAAATAATGCGGATGTGCAAATTCAACCGCTTTAAATTGACATTTATTGATATAAAAATGTATATTGCGTACTTCAAAATGTGGAGTTATTGTCATCCAACGCTTTGTCTGTGGATACTTATTTTTAATGGCGCGCCAAATTTTTACACCTAAGTTTTTTCCTTCCATACCTTTATTGATAAAAAGAAAATCTAAAATATTACAATTGCTATTTTTATCAATCAATAAAATACATTCACCAACCTGTATTTTTTCGGCATAAATCAAATAGCTTTCAGCTCTTTCCTTATGCATAGCATGTAAAATATCTTCTTTTGATGGAATCAAATTTTGTTTTTATCTCCAAATTCACGCTCTATTGTAACGGCAAATGCTTTTTGTAAATTTTCAATAAATTGAGTTTTTTCTAAATTAGTTACTTCTATAAATTCAATTTGTATATTTTTCCTTCTTGTTCAATCATCAAAATTATGTTATTTTGTACTATATATCTTCTTTAGATTTTATATTTCTTTTAGTGCTATTTGCCAATGCATAACTTTCTACTATCAGATTTTGAAGTTGTTGTATATTAGTATTTTTATTTAAAACTATAGTTATCCAACTTTTTTTATGCATATGATAAGCTGGTAAAATTGTTGTATTATTGACTAAACATTGTATTCTTTCAAGTCTTGCTTTTAAGTTTATGATAGAAATAAGTTCTTTTTGTCCTAGTTTTAATTTTTCTGCTGGAACATCCATAATAAGAGCAAACCATTTATCATTTTCTTTTGTTTTAAAAGTATAGTAATTTGGATACCTTGTAAAAGGGTATATCGGTTTTACAGCAAATATATGGCTAATATATGCAGTAATATGCTTTTTTATATCTGTATGGTAAAAGCATGCATCTAAAATTTTCGTTATCAGTGCATTTGCTTCAGCTCTTATTTTTCCAACATAACTACCAATACTATCTTGGATATTAAAGAGAATATATTGTTCATCTGTAAAGATATCATATACATCAATAGTAAATGTATGATTGGATATTCTAATTTTAAAATAAAAATTTGTATCAAGTAATGTCTTTTGCAGTTCATAACCAGTATTATTGTATTTAAATCCGTATGCTAGTAATTTTTCGTAATTTGGCGTAAATTCCTCTAATAAATAGCTTTTATCCATATTCTTTATTATATCTAATCTACATATTTCTACAAGCAATTTACTTTTTACTCTTCATATATCTACTTGCTTCAATACCGGCAATCATTCCTTCATAAATTGCTTTTGGAACTTGCATAAGTCCGGCAACACAGTCCCCACAGGCATAAATAGCGGGGATGTTTGTTTGCATTTTAGCATCAACTACGATTTTGTTTTTTTCAAGTTGTAGTCCAATTTTTTTTGAAAGTTCAAAAGGACCAACACTCCCATTGGCAATAAAAATACCGTCAAATTCTTCGCGAGAACCATCTTCAAAAATTACAGCTTGAACGGTTGTATCACCCTCAAAACTTTTAATTTTCTTTGTATTATGTGCTTCTGTAAAGTTAGGGGAAGCACCATTTGTTAATATAGTTACATCTTGAATAACATTTTTTAAGACTTGATACTCGTGTAAGGTATATTGTCCAGAGCCAATAACAGCAACTTTTTTATTACGATAAAAAAATGCATCACAGATAGCACAGTAACTTATCCCTTTTCCTTCAAATTTTTCAATATTTTCGATTTTAGGAACATTACGCGTCATACCACAAGCAATAATCACTGCTTTTGCAGAAATATCTTCAACGTTACTTTTAATCACAAATCCATCTGTAGCATATTCAATACCATATACTTCAGTGTTTACAAAATTTACGCCTAAATTTTTAGCTTGTTTAATGCCGTTATTGAGTAGTTCCGTGGCAGAAATTGCCTCAGGGAATCCATAATAATTTTCAATTATATCCGCTTTTTTCATAGCCCCTAAATCTTTTGCTAAAACTGTAACTGGTGTACCACTGCGTACAGCATAAATTGCAGCACTAATACCTGCTGGCCCTTGTCCGATAATGACCAATTGTTGCATATTATTCAACTCCTCTTAAATTATATTTCAATGTAGTATATAGTATAATGCAGATATAAATAAAATACTCCCACCAAATTTGGGAATATTTATAAATTATATACTATTTAAAATGAAAATGAAATAGAACGGAAATTATATATTTCCGTTCCATATACCTATTTTTGCATGTAATTTATTGTTGAGCTGTCTTTAATTGATATAAAGCTCTTGATAAATTTGCTTGTTTATTTGAAGCATTCTTTTTATGATAAATTCCCTTTGATGCAGCACTGTCAATCAATGAAACAGTTTGTGGTAGTAGTTGTTCTGCTAAAGAGATATTTCTTTCTGAAATAGCAGCTCTATATTTTTTAATAGCAGTTTTAATTTCAGATTTAATCATTTTATTTTGTTCCTTCTTTTTTATGGAAACAAGCACTCTTTTTTTTGCTGATTTGATATTTGGCATATCTTTCTCCTTAAAACTTACACATTTAATTCTTATAGAGTATTGTAACATATTTTTTTCAACTTGTAAACTAATTTTTATAAAATCATATAAAAATATATACGAAAAACATATATATATACTGTAATTTTATTTTATGAAAGGGATGGAATATGGAAAAAAGAAAAACTATAGCTATATTTGATAGTGGTATTGGTGGCCTAACACTTTTAAAGGATTGTTATTTACATTTACAAGGGGTAAATTTTATATATTTAGCAGATAATGGAAATATGCCTTATGGGAATAAATGCGAATTGGAAATTTTTCAAAAAACAAAGGTAGCTTTACAGAGCTTAAGTGCCTATTCCATAGATGCCTTAGTGCTTGCTTGTAATACAGTGACTGCAATTTGTGTTGAAAAATTGCGAGAAGACAGTGCATTGCAGTATCCTATTTTTGGGATAGAACCAGCAATCCTACCAGCGTTACAGAATGTAAAAGAAGAGAAGAAGTCCATTCTTTTATTAGCAACAAATGCAACTTTACAGAGTAAAAGAGTACAAAAGTTGTTACAAAAGTATAATATAAATGGACAAATTGTGTGTAATGCTCCACGCGAATTGGCCAGTATGATTGAAAAAAATATTTTACAATTGGATAGGGTGGATTGGTCACAATATCTACCAAAGGGGGAATTTGATAGTGTCATTTTAGGATGCACACATTATATACACATTCAAGAATATGTACAAATGCATTTTCAAACAAGAATTTTTGATGGGAATATAGGGACAGTAAACCACATACGCCAAAAACTGCTAAATATGAAAAAAAATGGAAATTTTGTAAAAAACACAGTACAATTTATAGGAAAACAGGCAGATTTTAATGCAAAAATTTTTAAAAATATGTTGGAAGAAAGCAATAAAAATTTATAATTGGCAAATTTTTATAAAAAGTGGTCAAAAGTGGTTGACAATGGTTAAAATGACTGATATACTAAACGTACAAATTTGAGGTAGAAAAAACAATGTATTCTTTTAATGGCCGTTTCAACAATCGGTTGGATGATAAAAACAGAATACGCATTCCGGCAAAATATAAAGCGGAACTTGGAGAAGAATATAAATTATCTTTTGGACCAAGTGCAACTATTTATGTTTTGCCTAAGGATGAATATGAAAAGATACTTGCAAGTTTTGGGGAAGTAACTTTGTTTGATGAAGAGAAACAAAATGCTATAGCGGACTTTACAAGTATGGTTTTTGATGTTGTTGAAGATAACCAAGGTAGAATTGTTTTACCCCTTGAATTGCGTACATATGCTGGAATTGATAAAGACATTGTAATAACAGGAGCTGCATCATTTATACGCATTGAGGCACTTGAAAAATTTGAAGCAAGAACAAAAAATCGTGATGTAACAAATATCTTTGCAAAATTAAATTCACTCAGCAAAAAAGAAGTCTAAGATGACTAGCGCTATAGCTGGCATAAAGGAGAATATAGATGTCAGTAGTCAACTTTCAACATAAATCAATTATGTTAAAAGAATGTATGCAAGGGTTGGACTTAAAGGTGGATGGAATTTATTTTGATGGAACATTGGGAGGTGGTGGACATTCTTTTGAGATTTTGAAACGGACATCTCCACGTGGTAGATTGATTGCTACAGATATTGACGAGGATGCCATTGTAGCGGCGACAGCAAGACTTGCAGAATTTCAAGGTCGATTCAAAATTTATAAAAGCAATTATAAGGATATTGCAAGCGTATTAGAACTTGAAAAGGTGGACAAGTTGGATGGAATTCTACTTGATTTTGGAATCTCAAGCTTTCAAATAGATGAAATGCGTAGAGGTTTTAGCTATATGAAAGATGCTCCATTAGACATGCGTATGGACCAAAAACAAGAGCTTTCTGCTTATCAAGTTGTAAATACTTATGAACAAGAGAGATTGTTTAAAATTATTCAAGAATATGGTGAAGAAAAATATGCCTATCAAATAGCAAAAAATATTGTGAAAGAGCGGCAGTTACGAAAGATTGATAGTACTTTTAAATTGTGCAATATTATTGAAAAGAGTATGCCTCCTAAGGATAGAAAACCAGCTTTTGCACGTAAAACTTTTCAGGCAATCCGTATTGAAGTCAATCAAGAGTTGGAGGGACTAGAGGAGTTTGTCTATACAGCTGTACAAGCTTTGCGTAGTGGTGGTAGAATTTGTATCATGACCTTTCATTCTTTAGAGGATAGAATTGTAAAAAATGTATTTAGAAAATTAGAAATGTCCTGTATTTGTGATAAAAGTATTCCCATATGTATTTGTGGAAACCAACAAAAGCTAATACAAATTTATAAAAAACCAATTGTTGCCTCCTCGGAAGAGTGTGCAATCAATGCAAGAGCAAAGTCAGCAAAACTACGCATAGGGCAAAGAGTTTAAATTTTAAAGTTAGGAGAAAAGCTATGTCAAAAAATCTATTTTTGTTAGATAGACAGGATACAATGCAAAAAGATAGCACAGAGACTGATGCGTCAATTGCACATAATGAGAGTATTGCCGAAAATTTTTTAAAGCTTATAGGGGATGGAGAGAAAATTGAAGAAAAAACGACAGAAGAAAATACGACAAAAGAAATCCCTTTCCAATATAATAATACAATAGATTTTTTGCGACAAACTTTTGTGGATTCCGACGAAGAGCAAGCGGAAAATTTTAACGAATACAATACACATAACGAATACAACGAGCATATTGTTGCTAAGAATATGCAATTTGAAGATATTGTAGAAGAACAACAATTTATACCGCAAAATGAGGTAGATATATCTATTGAAAATAATATTGATTTATTGCCTACAGAGACAACAACACAATATGCACATACACTCTATGAAGATGAAGCTAAGGAAATTATTGAAAATAAAAAGACAGTTTTACGTAGCAAAAAAGCTTCTATTTTAATAGCGGTTGGCATTGCAATTATGGCAATTATTCTTGCTTTAATCTGTATAAATGTTGGTGTAATCAATAATTTACAAAATAATTTAGATAGTACTATTGAAAGATATAATCTCATCAATAAAGACTTAAAGGAAAAACAAAAAGAACTTTTACATCAATTAAACCCAGAAACAATTATTCAGAATGCAAAAGATAAATTAAATATGATTGAAAGATAAATTTGTTGCATATTTTCTAGGACAAACTCATATATAAAAATAGAGATGAATACATCGTCTAATTATACATCAAAATACAATCACAAAAGAACCAGAGAGATTTAACTGGTTCTTTATTTTATATTTTGGTGCAATAAGGAGTTTGTTTATGAAGAAAATGCAAATATATTCTAGTTCGGTTATTCGTAAACGATTATTTGCCTTTTTAATTCTATTTGCTTTTTTATTTATTTTAATTTTTGTGCGTTTTTTTTATTTACAAATTATAGATAGAAAAAAACTTTTACAACTTGCAACAGAGCAATGGACGAGAGAGGTACCTGTAGTTGCTTCAAGAGGAAATATTGTAGATAGAAATGGGAAAATATTTGCCAATAATCAAACGGCATATTCAGTATTTGTGCGTCCAAATGCTGTGGAAGATAAAGAGAAAACTGCAGAAAGTTTAGCAACGCTATTTGGATTGGACGCTGCAAAGTTATTGGAAAAAATGACTGGCAAAAAAGTAAGTGAAATTACCGCTGTCCGTCATATCAGCAAAGCACAAGTTGTAAAATTAGAAGGACAAAAACTTTCTGGTGTGTACTATGCAAAAGATAATATTCGTGTGTATCCATTTAATAACACACTGAGTCAAGTGCTTGGTTTTACATCTGTTGACAATGTTGGTCTTACCGGACTTGAAAAATATTATGATAAATTTTTAAGAGGAATCAATGGTGAAATTGGATATGAAACAGATTTGATTGGAGTTGAAATTGATGGTGATTTTTACTATAAACCGGCAGTCAATGGATTAAATTTACAGTTGACAATAGACTATGATATACAAGTATTAGCAGAAAGTGCCTTGCAAAAAGTCTATCAAGAATATCATCCAAAATCGGCACAAGCAATTATATTGGATCCAAATACATTTGATGTGTTGGCAATGGCAAATTATCCAACATATAACTTAAATGATATTCCACGCGACGATGCAGAATTACTAAATCAATTAGCACGAAATAAACTTGTAAGTGACATTTATGAACCAGGGTCAACATTTAAAGTTTTGACAAGTGCTGCAAATATTGAAGAATATATCAGAGGGAATCCAAATGCATTTGCACCGGAGCATATCTTTAGTGATGCTAGAACAAGGACAGTTTTAGGCAGTACCATTAAATGTTGGAATGAACATAAAGATGGTAAACACTCGCATCAAACTTTAGCAGATGCCATTGAAAACAGTTGTAACCCTATTTTTACAGATATTGCACTTGCTCTAGGCAAAGATAAATTTTATGAATATTTACAATTATTTAACTATGGTGCAGTTACAAATATAGATTTTGCTGGTGAAGCACAAGGAATGATTTTACAAAAAAATATGGCGACACTTGCCGACCTTGCACGCATTGCTTTTGGACAGACTGTGGCGGTAACAGCGTTGCAACTTGCATGTGCTACAGCGGCAGCAATCAATGGTGGGTACTACTATCAACCAAGACTGGTACAAAATATAATAGATAATACTGGGAACATACATCAAAAATTCACGCCAATATTGAAAAATAGAACAATTAGTGAAGAAGCATCAAAAATGTTAAGAGGATATTTAGAGGCAGTTGTTGAAAGTGGTAGTGGAAATAAAGCATTTATAGAAGGATATGAAGTTGCAGGCAAGACAGGTACTGCACAAAAATTTGAAAATGGAGCACTTGCTCAAGGAAAATATGTCTCATCATTTGTAGGATTCTTTCCAGCAAGACAACCAAAATATTTGGCACTTGTGATAGTAGATGAGCCACAAGGTGCATATTATGGTAGTGTGGTAGCCACTCCAGTTGTTGGCGAAATTTTTAAAGGTATTATCGACTTAAAAAATATAAAACCACTAAAATAATTTTGGAGAGTATTATGTACCTATCAGAAATTTTAAAGGCAATTACCTATGAAAAATCAATTTTGTATAGAGAACTGCAAATAACAGGACTATCTATAGATAGTAAACATATTTTGAAAGGTGATTTATATATTGCCTTTCAAGGGAATAAACATGATGGACATCTATATGCAGAAGAGGCGGTGACAAATGGTGCTGTAGCCATTGTATGTGAAAGAATATTACCGCTTGAAGTGCCACAAATTATTGTAAAAGATGCAAGAGCGATAGCGAATTTTTTGCCTGCTATATTTTATGGACATCCGGAAGAAAAGCTAAAAATAATTGGTGTTACAGGTACAAATGGCAAGACGACAACAATACATATGCTTGCTTCTATTTTACAGGCAGCAGGTAAAAATGTTGCAACTGTTGGTACTTTAGGCATCAAATACAATCATGTTGAAATTGCTCCAGATTTAACAACGCCTGATCCAATTTTTCTCTTTAAAAATTTAAAGGATTTTGTTGCAGCAGGCGTGGAATATGTCGTTATGGAAGTTTCAGCACATGCGATACATTATCAAAAAGTAATACATATTCCTTTTGAAGTTGCTATCTTTACAAACTGTACACCAGACCATTTAGATTTTTTTGAAAATATGGAAGTATATAAAAGAGCAAAAGAAAGATTTTTTTCTAACCACATCTGTAAATATCGCGTCTTGAATGTGGATGATAGTTTAGGGTTAGAGATGTCAAAAAAATATGAAAATGTTACGCGTTATGCCTTAGATACAGATACCGATGCATTTGCAATACATATAGATGAAGGATTGGATGGCAGTAGTTTTTTAGCAAGTTATGCGGGTGCATTTTTAGATGTAAAATTACAACTGATTGGTAGACATAATGTTTATAATGCATTATCTGCAATTTGTTGTGCAAAATTATTGCAGATTGAGGACAAACACATTATACAAGGACTTGAAAGTTTACAACATGTAGAGGGCAGATTGCAACATATTGCCAGATATAAAAATGCTGATATTTTTATAGACTTTGCACATACTCCAGATGGATTGGAAAAATCATTGGCGACTCTTAGGAGATATTGTACAGGGAGATTGATTGTTTTATTTGGCTGTGGAGGCAATCGAGATAGACAAAAGCGTCCAATTATGGGGGAAATTGCAGCAAAAATTGCAGACTTTACTATAATTACATCAGATAATCCTAGATACGAAGAACCTATGGATATTATTGAGGAAATTGAAAAAGGTTTTCAAACAATAAGTGACAACTATGTTGCTATAGAAGATAGAAAACGAGCTATTGCCTATGGACTTGATATGCTACAAGAGGGAGATATCTTAATTGTTGCAGGGAAAGGGGCAGAATGTTATCAAGAAAAAATGGGTATAAAACATTATTTTAGTGACCAAACTACAGTGTTAACTTTGATTGATGCTATAAGGGAATAAAATGAGAATTCAAGTTTTAATATTTTTAATTGCCATACTTTTATCTGTAATAGTCTGTTTTATTTTAATTCCGTTGCTTAGACGGATAAAGGCTGGGCAATTTATATTGGGATATGTAAAAGAACATAGCACTAAGGGAGGCACGCCCACTATGGGCGGGCTTGCCTTTATATTGGTTGCAACAATCATAACTTTTATCTTTTTTCCATTTATGAATAGACATGTATGGGTGGCAATCAGTATTATGTTGGCATATATGGTAGTCGGTTTTTTAGATGATTTTTTGAAGATAAAGTACAAACAAAATTTAGGTTTAAAAGCATATCAAAAAATTATATTTCAAGTTATCTTGGCGACAATTATTGCAGTGTATTGTTATTTAAATGGCCTAACTTTTATCCGCATACCGTGGACAAGCATCAGTCTAAATCTATCTTTTTGGATAATACCTATTATTGTTTTTGTATTTTTAGCAACAACAAACTGTGTCAATTTGACAGATGGTCTTGATGGACTTGCAGCTTCTGTTTCTTTCTGGTATTTTGCAGCAATGGCCAGCTTGATTTTAATGACACATGGTGATAGTTCTTTAGCAACGCTATGTATTATCATGTGTGGGGTACTCTCTGGATATCTACTTTTTAACACAAATAAGGCATCGGTATTTATGGGGGATACAGGGTCATTAGGCCTTGGAGCAATTATAGCTTCGGTATCTATTTTTAGTGGCAATATGTTATTTATTCCCATTTTTGGTATTATGTTTGTTCTTTCAGGCATATCTGTTATATTACAAGTCATACACTATAAGAGAACAAAAAAACGCATTTTTTTAATGGCGCCGTTACATCATCATTTTCAACAAAAAGGATATTCTGAAGCAAAAATTGTATATGCTTATTCTTTAAGTACAATTATTGTGGTGTTGTGTGCATTGATATTTATTTAACATAAAGGTAAGGAGGGAAATATGTATTTATTAAAACAAAAATTTTTAGTGGCAGGTATTTCAAAAAGTGGTGTAGCAAGTGCCAATCTACTTTTAAAACATGGTGCTACCGTCTATATTTATGATGATGTTGAGAATGAACTTGTTGAACAAAGTATACAAAATTTAGTCAATCAAGGGGCAATTCGGGTAGATACGCCACAACTTGAAAAAATGGCGGAAATTTGTGATGTTTTAGTTTTAAGTCCGGGGATTCCCATTGACCATAGTTTACCTATTCTGTTTAAGAGACGCAAAAAGCGTATCATAGGCGAAATGGAACTTGGTATGCAATTTTTACATAATACAAACATAGCAGTAACTGGCACGAATGGAAAAACTACTATAGTCACAATGCTTGATAGCATTTTAAAGGCAGATTCTATGACAAGTGTAGCATGTGGCAATATTGGTTTACCACTGTGCAGTGTGGTGGAAGAACTAGAGAAAGATGCCATAGTTGTATTAGAAGTATCCAGTTTTCAACTAGAAACACTCTATAGTTTGATACCACATATCTATATTGTAAGTAATATTACAGAGGACCACTTAAATAGGCATTATACAATGGAAAACTATATCTTTTTAAAGAATAAACCTATGCGTTTGATGCGTGAAAGTGAGTTTGCCGTTTTAAATTATGATGATAATAATGTTAGAATATTTGCTGAACAGGCAAAATGTAATATCGTCTATTTTTCTATGCGTACTGTTGTTGATGGTGGGTATATTCGAGATAACTGTATCTATTATTTTGATGAAAAAATTATGCAGATAAATGACCTATCATTAAAGGGAAAACATAATATTCAAAATGCCTTAGCAGCAATTTGTGCGGCGAAAATTATGGGGGTATCCAATGAGAGTATTGTATCCAGCTTAAAGAGTTTAAAAGGCGTTCGTCATCGTTTTGAAAAGGTTGCTGAGTTTAATGGTATTACATATATCAATGATTCTAAAGGAACAAATGTAGATGCAACTATCACAGCGATTGAGCAACTAGATAGAGAGAGTGTTTTATTGCTGGGTGGACAAGATAAAGGATATAATTATAATATACTTTTTGAAAAAATTAAAGAGAGCAATATTGTACATACTATAATATATGGAGAAAATAGATATAAACTTTTGCAGTCTGCAATACAGTGCAATGAGAGCAGAATAACACTTTGTGCTGATTTTACACTTGCGGTTAAAATAGCACAGATGACAGCAAAAAGTGGACAGATAATACTACTAAGTCCAGCAAGTAGTAGTTTAGATGCCTTTAAAAATTATGCAGAACGCGGAGAACTTTTTGAAAGATTGGTTTTAGAGAGTATGCCAAAAGTAGAGGAGAAAGTTGCTTGTGCTGCAATCGAAGAATAAAGTAGCAAGTTTAGCAACAGTTTCTATAAAAAAGAAACGCATAGGCAATTTAGCAATACCTATCCTAACAGTATGTATTGCTGCATTTGGTGTGCTTATGGTCTATTCAGCAAGCTTTTATACTGCACAGGCAGAATATGGAGATGCCTTCTTTTTCATGCGAAAACAACTGATAGGATTTTGTATTGGTATACCTGTTATGGTTGGTGTGGCATTTATCCCATATAAAAAATTACAAAAACTCAAATGGGTTGCTTTGGCGGTATCTGTAATTTTACTAGCACTTGTATTTGTACCGGGTTTAGGGGTAACAAATTATGGAGCAACGCGTTGGATTGGTTTTGCTGGAATGACTATTCAACCAAGTGAAGTTGCTAAATATGGATTTGTCATTTTCACTGCCGCTTATGTCTGTAAAAATCCTGAAAAAATTAAAAACTTTGTAGGTATCTTGCCAATATTAGGCGTTGGTATACTGCTTTGTGTCCTAATCATTTTAGAACCGAATATGTCCATAACCATGTGTATGGGAATGCTCATGCTCAGTATGCTCTTTTTAAGTGGAGTTCGCTTCAAACACTTTATATTTTTGATGATTCCTGTCATTGTCGCAGTGCCTATTCTTATCATTTTGGAGCCATATCGTTTGCAACGGTTATATGCATTTTTAGACCCATGGCAATCTCCACAAGGGGAAGGATATCAGTTGATACAGTCGCTATATGCACTTGGTAATGGCGGTTGGTTCGGTAAAGGGCTATTTCATTCCATGCAAAAGTTTAAATATTTACCTTTTGCTGAATCTGATTTTATTCTATCTGTCATTGCAGAAGAGTTTGGTTTTATTGGCATTGTCTGTCTATTTTTGGTTTTTGGCGGTTTGATTTATGCTGGTATACATACTGCAGCAAAATGTAAAGATTTTTTTGGTTTTTTACTTGCCTCAGGCATTACTGCTGTATATGCTATACAAGTTGTTATCAACGCCCTTGTGGTGAGTGGAGCAATTCCGCCAACTGGGTTGCCACTGCCACTCATCAGTAGTGGCAATACTTCACTGATAATCACTATGGCATCTATGGGGGTTTTATATAATATATCTCGTGGAGAAAAAAAGAAAGAGGTTGCTGTATAACAGCAGCTTCTTTTTATGTACTTGTTATATGCCTATCTAGCACGATTTTTTCGGAAAAAGAATAAAATAACAATAAGTATAATTTTAAATTGTACATTTTTTGAAATACATAAGGAGAAATATGGATAAATTTATGATTGAAGGTGGCACAGCACTCTATGGCGAGATTGAAATTCAATCTGCTAAAAATGCTGTACTACCCCTTTTAGCAGCGTCAATTTTGACGGAAGAAAAAGTCGTACTCTATAAATGTCCAGATATTACAGATGTACGACATATGATTGAAATTTTATCTGAACTAGGTTGTCAAACAAGTCTTGTAGAGACAACTTTACATATAGAATCTGCTGGAGCAAGACATCACGAGATTCCAGCAAGATTGACAAAGGAAATTCGTTCCTCTATTTTTATGTTAGGGTCAGTCATTGCACGCTTTGGTCGTGCTAGAATTGCCTATCCTGGAGGATGTGATATAGGTCTTAGACCAATTGACTTGCATCTCAGTAGCCTAAAACAACTGGGCGTGAAAATTACCGAGGAGGGTGGATATATTGACTGCCAATGTGATAGATTGATAGGTGCTGAAATCTATTTAGACTGTCCAAGTGTTGGAGCGACTGAAAATATTGTTTTAGCTGCTGTACTTGCAAAAGGAAAAACAGTCATTTACAATGCAGCGAAAGAACCAGAAATTGTAGACTTGCAAAACTTTTTAAACTTGATGGGAGCAAAAGTACAGGGAGCTGGCAGTGCAATCATTAGCATTGAAGGTGTAGAAAGTCTCAAAGGAATAGCATATACACCGATACCAGATAGAATAGAAGCTGGCACATTTTTAATTGCAGCAGCGATTTGTGGTGGGGAGGTGGGGCTAACAAATGTTAGAGCAGAAGATATTTCCTCACTTTTACATAAATTGCGACAAATTGGTTGTAAAATACATACAAAATATGATAGAATACATATCATATCGAATAGTATAAGGCAATCTCCTAAATTGATTGAGACATCACCCTATCCGGGATATCCAACAGATTTACAGGCACAGATTTCTGCTCTTGCGTGTGTATGTAATGGTTCAACAGTTATCGTAGAAAATCTATTTGAAACACGCTTTAAACATATGCCACAGTTACAACGCATGGGAGCAGATATTACAGTGCGTGGGAAGACAGCTTTTATACGTGGGGTAAAACAATTGCATGGAGCGGAAGTTGTAGCTAGCGACTTGCGTGGAGGTGCAGCACTTACACTTGCGGGTCTTGCAGCAAATGGTATAACCACTGTCACTGATTTAAGTCATATTGACAGAGGATATATTGCCTTTGATGCAAAACTTAAAAAATTAGGAGCTAAAATAGAAAGGGTTCCTGTTTCATTCTAAAGCAAAGGAATATAATGTATATGAAAAAAAATCAAATTATTTTTGTTGTTATTCTTGCCGGAGTTTTATTTTTACTAACTTTTATAATAACAATATTTTCTATATTTAGGATACAAAAATTTGAATTTTCTAATTTAGTATATGAAGATAAATTGATGGAAAGTGGAATAGTAGAAGAGTTAAAAGAGAGAGTAGAAAAAAAGTTTAAAGGGCATAGTTCCGTCTTTTTTGGAGTAAAAGAAATTGAACAAGTTGTAAAGGAATTAAGTAGTAACAACAAAAATTATTTGATTGTAGAAAAGGTGGAAAAGCTATCGCCAAAGGAAGTGCGTATTACAATAGGGCAACGACAAATAGACAACTATTGTTACCAAGAAAATAATACATATTATCATTTTAATACGCATGGCGAAGTGTTACAAATAAGCAATACACAAGAAAATCAATTGTTGTCCATACCAAATTTATTGGTAAATGATGCAGTAAAACTTATGACGAAAAATCTAAAAGTGGGACAAGCTATTGTGGGTATGAATACTGCAGAAAAGAACAATTTGAATAGTTTAAAAATGATTTTGCAAAGTTTAGATGCGTATTTTGCACAAAAAAAGCAATATCGCACTTGTCAGTATATAAAAAAAGTTGTTAAGGATGAATCAGTCCCTGATATTTATACTTCAAATGTAATCAGTTTTAATTTCAATATAGAAAATGATTTTCATTATGTTGTAGGGGAAAATAGTTATGAAATTTACTTTACAAAAGTCACAGAGCATACAGTGGAAAAAGTAGAGGCTATGGCAAATAAGTTAAATTTAAGAGAGAAAGAAGCAAAGCATAATAGATTATTTATCACTTTTAATGGAACAACAAATGTAGCAAATGCAGATTGGACAAACAAGTAAAATACAGATAAAATATGCAAAACATAGATAGATAAATTTTGCTAAAATTATGCAAAAATTACCAGAATAAACAGAAGAAAAAGTTGTAAAATTTATACCATTTTGATTGACATTTTAAATTAAATTTTATATAATAGAATTTACCTTAAACAACAAAAATATCGAAAAACGGAGAGGATGTATGGCACAAATGAGAGCGGCAATTTTAAATATTGAATCTTCTACTGTGACGGCCTTTCTTGGTGAAAAAGATGGGCAAGGTAAACTTATTTTTAAAGCTGTTGCAACTGCAGAACACGAAGGATTTGAAGAGGGAGTTTTTATTGATGAACAAGATACAAAGCATGCTATTACAACCGTTGTAAATAAAATTGTATCTCAGTACAAAATACAGTCATTTATTGTTGGTGTAACAGGTGAATTTTTAAAGGTTAATGTCAAATCTTTAACAGAAGAAGTGCCTTTACATAAAAGGAGACTACCAAAAGATATAGTAGATACATTTGACAATGTTACAGGGTATACATATATCTACCATGCCCCTATTCATTTAGAAGATACAAATTCAAAAATAGGACAAGTTACTAGTCCAATCCGTCAAGATGTAACAATGTACTATGCAAAAAATAAATTTATAAATTTAGTAGCGACTGTACTTGCTGATTTTAAAATTAAAAATTTAACCTTTTTACCAACTTCACTAGCTATTTTAAACTATATTGTACCAGAATATCTTCGCAATAGCGGTGCAATTTTGTTGGATGTTGATTATTTATCTATGACTTATAGCGTTGTTGAGGGTGGCGGGATTCGTTATCAAACAGCTTGTTCTATAGGCGGAGGACATTTGCTATTAGATTTATACACTGGTAGAACACCTTGTGCAGTACCTTTCAAAGTAGCTGAGGCAATGTTGTCCAAACTCAATTTAATTCAACCGGAACAAGAAGGAGCTTGCATTGAGTACATAGACAAAAATAAAGTATATTATATGCCAGTAAAACAATTGAGAGATGTAGTAATGCATGGTCTTGATATTTTGTGTGAAGTGATTATTAAATGTTTTGAGGTTAGTCGAAATACACAGTCTGTGAACTATCCAATCTTGCTTACAGGTTGTGGTATTACAGATATTCAAGGGGTTAAAGAATATCTATCTATGCGATTAAATAAAAATATTGCCATTTTGACTCCAACACAATTACACCATGGTAAAGCGTCGCAAAGTTCACTTGTTAGTCTGTTGCATATGGGACTTGAAAATATGCCAAAAATGAATATCTTTAGTAAATTTTTATCTAATTTTGGAGGAAAGTAATAATGTTTGGAACATTTGAAAATATGTCAGGAATTGCTAGAATCAAAGTAGTAGGTGTCGGTGGAGCAGGTTGTAATGCCGTAAATAGAATGATTGAGGCAGGCATTCAAAGTGCTAGCTATGTTGCAGTAAATACTGATAAACAAATTTTATTGCTTTCTAAGGCGGAAAATAAAGTACAAATAGGTGCTGCTTTAACAAAAGGACTAGGTGCAGGAGCGGAACCTGATGTTGGTAGAATGGCAGCTGAAGAGAGCAAAGAAGTTTTAACGGAAGCGATTAAAGATACGGATTTATTGTTTATAGCAGCAGGTATGGGTGGAGGTACTGGAACAGGAGCTGCACCAGTGATTGCAAAAATCGCAAAAGATATGAAAATTTTAACAATAGCTGTTGTAACTGCTCCATTTTTTTTTGAAGGTAAAAAAAGAGTAGATAATATGTTAAAAGGGATTGAGAACCTTAAAAAATATGTTGATAGCTTAATTATTATTCCAAATGACAAAATTACGCAAGTTGTGCCAAAGGGTACACCTATGGTAGAAGCATTGCGTATTGCTGATGAAATTTTAAAACAAGGTATTCGTAGTATTGCAGATCTTATTGTAAATCCTGCACTTATCAATCTGGATTTTGCCGATGTTAGAACAATTTTAAAAGACCAAGGTCTTGCACATATGGGAGTTGGTGTTGCAAAAGGGGAAAATAGAATTGTTGATGCTGTACGTTTTGCTGTAAATTCTCCATTATTAGATACAACAATTGAAGGGGCAAAAGGAGTTATTTTAAATATCTTAGGAGGTAATGACCTCACTATGGATGAAGTACAAATGGCAGCGACATTAGTACAGAGTGTGGTAGATTATTCTGCAAATATTATTTTTGGAGCGGGTATTGATCCAAATATCAATGACGAGGTTGAAGTTACTGTAATTGCAACTGGTTTCCCAGCAGTTGACCCAGCTACATCTGCAAAAGAAGGGAACTCCAAAAATACAGCCAATAAGTCATTAGAACATGCACGCAATAACTTTACGCGTGCACCACAACCGTTGCAAATGAATATACCACAAAATACTACCAATGTATCCATATTAAATAATGCGCAACAACCATCTCAATCAACAATGACGCAATCACAACGCAATATATTCCCCTATCAAACAACTGGACAAGCATCAACACAAGCACAAACAGCACAACAAACAATGTTGAATACAACTTTAACTAATCGTAGTATGCCTCAAAATATGACGCGTCCACAAACTATACAGCAACAACCATTACAATCTATGCAACCAATGCAACAAAATCCATACGCAAATCCTACTTTAAATCCTAGTGTACATCCTTCTCCAATGCAAAATGTACAAGTACGTCAATCTATACAACAACCACAAGTACAACAAAATACAACAGTTGATGAGAATGAAAATTTACCCGCTTTTGTTCGTAGAATGTTGCGTAAATAATTTTTTACAGAAAATATGCAAAATAAGTTTTATTTTGTATATATAACTAGATATACTAATTGATATTTTGATAGCATAGTAAGAAAAAAGATAGAATTTTATATTCTATCTTTTTTGTATATAATAAAGGAATAAATGAAGTTTAGGATTGCTCTGGTAAAAGAATAATAAAACTATAATTTTAATAAAAAAAGAGAAAGAATATATTCTTTCTCTTTTTTTATTAAAATAAATTTCATAGACTTATTCAAATTGGGGGGGGGGAATATTATTGAGCATTGAGTTCTTTTGCATAAGCTGCTAAAATTGTTTCTTTAAGCATTTCACGAGTAGGAGTATCAAGAGGATGAGCTATATCCTTAAATTCTCCTTCAGTAGTTTTGCGACTAGGCATTGCTATAAATAAATTATCAGTAGATTCAATAATTTTGATATCGTGTACTACAAAACAATTGTCAATTGTGATTGACGCAACAGCCTTTAATTTGCTTTCTTGCTTTTGGACAAAGCGAATTCTTACATCCGTAATTTTCATTTGAAAAGTGCCTCCTAAATACAGTATTTAATGCTGTTATTATACACTATATTTTTAAAAATTGCAATATAAAAAGCGGAAAAAATATAAATTTTTAAAAATTTTGGCAAAAATTTCCATTTTTATTGACTGAATAAATATTTTTTGTTAGAATAAAGTAAAATAAAATTATTATTTTATAGTTGAGTTTAGAATGAATAAATTTACGAAAGCAAAAAATCTATTAAAGAATATAAGTAATTTTCTTTTATTTTTATTACTATATACCGTGATAATTTTTCTAACAAGTTCCCTACTACAGTCTAAAGATGTTGTAGCATTTGCTGCCCATAAAAGTATAGCCACTCCATGGAATGGAGATAGTCAACTTATTGAAGGCGAATATTATTTAACGCAAGATGTTCATCTAACACAAAAAATTACTATTGAAAGTGGACATAGCGTAACTTTAGCATTGAATGGGTATGCTATTGAAAGAACAAATGATATTGCGACTATTGAAGTAAAAGAAGGTGCAAGCTTAACCATACAAAAAACAAAAGAAAATAGTATAAGCAACTCTAGTAGGAATACAAAAAATACTATCTTAGATAATTTAAAGGGCGAAAATCCATTTTTTAAAGTAGAGAATGCAACTTGTATCTTAAAGGAAATTACAGTTGATGCAAATTTTCTTGCTATAAAATCTACTGTCAAAGTGAGTAATGTCAAATTTATCCAAGAACTTACTTTACAAAATTGTATGAAAGTAGAATTTGAGGCACCGAAAATAGAAGATAAAATCAATATTATAGACGGTACAACAATTATTTTTTCAAGTTTATCTAGTAGAAAGAAAGTAACTTTTGAGAATAATTCTAGTATTTTGTTAGAAAACGCAACTTTTTTATTAAAGAATACATTACCTCAATCAATTGTTATTCCTAATATCACTATTGCAGGTGAAAATAGTCATTTTGAAATAATAAAGTGTACTATAGAAAAATTTATTTATCAAAATGCAAACCAATCTACAATCATTTGTACAGACAGTGCATTTCATAATGCTATACTTTTCAATGGGAATAATAACAATTTTCACTTTAGCAATGTAATTTTTGGTGGAAATGTACAATTTACAGGGGAACATCATACATTCCGTTTTGAAAATATAAAAAGTAATGCAAATAACATTGCTATAGACTCTAAAATAATTGAAGAATTAGATAATGATTCTTGCATTGCATTTATAAATTTAGAGCAAATTATTAGATTTATCTATAAAGCAAATACTGCATATCCACAAATATATGGTTTAAAAATAGAATATTTTATTGCAACTATGGCAACAATACGAATTGAAGGACAGGACATCAATGCAATTGATTATTCTAATTTAGAGATTCAAAATTTTGTTTTTACAAAAGATATAAAAGCAACTTTAAATGAAAATACTCTTTTAAAGGATAAGAATTTATATTTTCTACCTAATTTATCTAGTCAAGATAATTTTTGTACTATTACGGTAGGATATTCTATTGAAAATAAAGTTAAGCTTGGTAAAGGCGTGGAATTGAATTTTGCTGAAAATGGAAATATGAAAGATGTAGACTTTATTGATGGAGCAACACCTGAAGAATATAAACAGCATATTGACTCTGGCAAATTGACTTATCTTTCACCACCTATCCCTGATACAGTGCCACCTATCCCTGATACAGTGCCACCTATCCCTGATACAGTACCACCTATCCCCGATACAGTGCCACCTATCCCTGATACAGTGCCACCTATCCCTGATACAGCGAATAAAAAATTGAATTCTACAAAAGTTATTATAATTATTCTTAGTGTTGTCATTATAGACATGATAATGATATGGGTTATGCTCATTTTCATTTTAAAAGGAAACAAAAAACAATAAAATTGCATATAGTAAATTAGATAGAAAAAAATTCTATCTAATTTGCAAATGAAAAATAAGGAAAATAATATGAGAAGAAAAATAATTGCCATTGTTGGCGACAATAGAATCGAAAAAAATTCAGTTGCATATAATATGGCATTTGAAACTGGTAAAATGCTAGTAGATAATGGATATCGTGTACAGTCAGGTGGACTAGGTGGTATTATGGAGGCAGCTTTCAAAGGAGCATATGCTTCAAGAAAGTATAGAGAAGGGGATACAATTGCAATCATCCCATCAAATAATGCTGATATGGCAAATAACTATGCAGATATATCTATACCGACTGGCATGGATAGTATGCGTAATGCAATAGTAGCAAATGCAAGTGCAGTAATAGCTATAGGGGGAGGTGCGGGAACCCTATCTGAAATGGCATATGCATGGTCATTTAAACGACTATTGATTGGGTTTAGCAATGTAGATGGTTGGAGTAGAATACTTGCCAATATGAGCTTAGACCATAGAATACGCTATGAAAATATTCCTGAAGACTGCTGTTATGGTGTACAAAGTGCTGAAGAAGTAGAAAAAATTTTACAAGAAAAATTACCTTTATATAATAAATATCATGACAGAATTGTCTTTTAATATAAAGATTGCTCTATTTTATAGGGCAATCTTTTTTTATATAATTTTTCAATATAACATAGTATAAGCTATGTATAAATGTAGTATAGTTTAATATTAGCTTCTTAGAATAATGATAGTAATTTAAGAGTTTATCAAGACAGCATAAATTATTGACAAAAATTATTCTAGTATGTTATACTATAGACAATATCTTTCCGTAGTTAAATGGATATAACGGGAACCTCCTAAGTTTCTGTTGTGGGTTCGATTCCCGCCGGAAAGGCCAATCATTTTAGTTGTATAAGAATACTTTTTTAATTTATTTATATACATTATTTTTTGTTACTCATTATTTAGATATAAATCTTAGATAGAATTAGTTACATTTTGTATGTTAAACTATGATATATTCTGAATCAAGATAAGAAAAAATTAAGAAAAATCTAAATTTAAAAAAGAGAATCCATTATAATCAAAAAAGAGTAGTATATACTACTCTTTTTTGATTGAAAGAACTGAATTTAAAGATATTTGTTATTGTTTTTAGTTATTTTCAATTGATAAACAATATTTAAAACAAATCTTTTAAAGTTGCAAGGGAATAGGGAACAGTATATAAAAGATATATAGTGAAAGTACATCGCTTCCTTCTACGAATATACATTTGGATATATTCTAAATATATAAAATAAAAATCATACAATAAAAATTAAGTGGTGTTTTGCATAAGGGAGAGGAAGATAGTACTCTAGAGACTTGTGTTATACTGTATATAGAATAAAATGGGAGTGAAAGAATAAGAAATATAGCAATACTATTCTGTTTAAGTTGACAAAAAAAAAGTTTTAGAGTATCTTAATAGGTGAAATATTTTATATTATGTAGATATCAATAAAAAAAGAGGAGGTAAGCTATGGAAAAGAGGAAAAAGGTCATGATAACCGAAACAATTTTACGCGATGCACATCAATCACATGCAGCAACAAGAATGTATACTAATGAAATGATTCCAGTACTTGAACAATTGGACGATATTGGATATTATTCGCTTGAAGCATGGGGCGGAGCTACTTTTGATACTTGTTTGCGTTTTTTAAATGAAGACCCTTGGATGCGTTTGCGTACTTTTAAAAAGATATTAAAAAAAACACCAATTCAAATGCTCTTGCGTGGACAGAATTTACTAGGCTATAGACATTATGCCGATGATGTTGTTGATAAATTTATTGCAAAATCTATAGAAAATGGAGTCTCTGTCATTCGTGTATTTGATGCTTTAAATGATGTGCGTAATTTAGAAAGTTCAATGCGTGCCATTAAGAAATATGGTGGCATTTGTGAGGCAGCTATTGCCTATACAACGAGTCCTGTACACACTACAGAATACTTTATAAAGCTTGCAAAAGAGCTAGAACAAATGGGGGCAGATAATATTGCTATAAAAGATATGGCAAATTTATTACTACCATACACTGTATTTGACTTAGTAACAAAACTCAAAAAGGCATTAAAACCAACAACCAAAATACATTTACATACACACAATACGGCAGGCACTGGAGATATGGTCAATTTGAAGGCGATTGAAGCAGGCGTAGATATTGTGGACTGTGCGTTATCTCCACTGGCAAATGGAACAAGTCAACCAGCCACAGAACCACTTGTTGCAACACTTGCAGGGACACAGTATGATACAGGGATTGAAATTGCAAAATTGATGCCAATCGTAGAGCATTTTAAAAAAATTGCAGAACGCTTGCGTGAAAATGGACATTTATCCCATAAAGTTTTACAAGTGGATATCAATACTTTACTCTATCAAATTCCAGGCGGTATGTTGTCAAATTTGATTGCACAATTAAAGCAGCAAAATCGTCTGCATCAATTAGATGAAGTACTTCTTGAAGTGCCAAATGTCCGTAAAGATTGTGGTTATCCACCACTTGTAACGCCAACAAGTCAAATTGTTGGAACACAGGCAGTATTCAATATCATTATGGGTGAACGCTATAAAATGGTTACAAAAGAGTTTAAAAATATGTTAAAAGGGGAGTATGGAACGCTTCCAGTTATGCCAACGCAAGAAATCCTTGAAAAGTGTATTCCGAACCAAGAGCGTATTTTTGAGCGACCAGCAGACAGTTTAGAACCTGAATATGAAAAATTAAAAAATGAAATACAAGAATATATTCAACAGGAAGAAGATGTATTATCCTATGCAATGTTTGGAGCTGTTGCAATCAACTTTTTTAAATGGAGAATGGCAAGTCAATTCACTATAAATGAAGAGTTGTAAAAGAAGTAAATTCTAGTATATATGGCAAATTGTATTGCTGAGCAACTAAAGTGAGAGGATTGTATAAAGTTATGCAAAAAAGTGTGGCAGTTATAGGTGCTGGAGCAAGTGGACTAATGGCAGCATACCATGCAGGAATACAAGGGGCAAAAGTTACCTTATTTGATAAAAATGAAAAATGTGGTAAAAAGATTTATATTACTGGGAAAGGACGATGTAATATAACGAATGCCGTTTCCATTGAAGAGTATCTTGAGAAAGTTGTATCCAATAGAAGATTTTTAATGAAGAGTATTTATAACTTTTCACCCATGGAAGTCATGCAATTTTTAGAAGAGGGAGGACTTGCTCTAAAAGTGGAGCGTGGAAATAGAGTGTTTCCTCTTTCAGATAAGGCAAGTGATTTAATCAAATGTTTAGAGCAATACTGTAGAAGGGCAGGGGTGGATTTGCAGTTAAACACTGCTATTGTAGATATAAGACCCGTGCAAGATAAAATAAAAAATTTCTGGCAAGTAGTCTTGGCAAGTGGTGCAAAAATACAGTTTGATGCCGTTATTGTGGCAACTGGTGGACTTTCTTATCCAGGGACAGGAAGTACTGGAGATGGTATGCACTTTGCCAAGAAGTTAGGGCATACAATTATAGAGTGTCGACCGGCATTGTGTGGACTCAATTGTAAAATGGATAATTTAAAAAGTTTACAAGGTTTAGCATTGAAAAATGTCAGTTTACATGCCGTCTATAAAAATGGTAAAAAAATCAGTTCCTTATTTGGAGAAATGTTATTTACACATTTTGGTATATCAGGACCAATTGTATTATCTATGTCGAGTTTACTCAATAGATTGGATACAAGCAATATTGCACTATTTATTGATTTAAAGCCGGCCATGACGATAGAAGAAGTAGATAAAAGATTTTTAAAAGAGTTTACATTAGGAAAAAATAAAAAAATTGAAACAATACTAGAATATCTACTGCCAAAATCGTTGGTACCAGTCTTTTTGCAACGAGTCGGGATAGATGCGTATATACCAACACATTCTATCACCAAGGAACAACGAAAAAAGCTAGTATATATTATGAAAAATTTTGATGTGCAATTTTTAGCACTGCGTTCTATTGCTGAATCGATTGTAACTGCAGGTGGAGTTGCAATACAAGAGATTGACCCTAAAAGTATGCAGTCAAAATTGCATAAAAATTTATTTTTTTGTGGAGAAGTTTTAGATGTCGACTGCTTTACAGGTGGATTCAATTTACAAGCTGCTTTTGCAACAGGTAAAGCAGCAGGATGGCACAGTGCAATAAATTTGAAGGAATAAAGAAGAGAGATATGTTTACAATCCGCGGAGCAACAACTATTGCAAAGGATAGTGCAGCAGAGATACAAAAGGCAGTAGAAGAGTTACTCACTGCTATTTTAGATGAAAATAAGTTGCAAAAGAAAGATATACAAACGATTTTATGTGCCTCTACAATGGATATACAATCTGCATATCCCGCAAAATTTGTACGACAATTTGGATTTGCACATGCAACTCTTTTTTCTATGATAGAACCCAATATAAAAGATGCCTTGCCATATTGTATTCGACTTCTGTTATTTATAAACCGTACCATAGGTGCAAGTGGACAATTACAAAATATTTTGCACAATTTGCAAATTGCAGATTTTATGCAAAATTATGGAAAAGTAGAAGAATATTGCAAGCAAATTCTAGAACTTGCAACAAACTTACAAGGAGATATAAGAGCAGAGGAGAATCAAAATAGCCAGACAATAAAGCATATTTATTTAAGAGGAGCAAAATTTTTGAGAACAGATTTAAATAAAATAAATATAGCAATTGATGGACCAGCAGGGAGTGGAAAAAGCACTTTAGCAAAAATGTTGGCAGAGCAAATTGGCATTTACTATTTAGATACTGGAGCAATGTATAGAGCGACAACCTATTATTTATGCAAAAAAGGTATAGATATATATGATTGTTATGCAGTACAAAAGGCAATAGAAAAATTGCCATTACAGATAGAATATAAAGATAAAAAACAGTATATTTATGTAGCTGGGGAAGATGTCTCAGATAAAATTCGGACACCACAAATTGCATTAGCGACAGCTGTTGTAGCACAAAATCGGACAGTGCGTGAAAAACTGATAACAATGCAACAAAAAATTGCTGCACAGTACAGTTGTGTTGTCGATGGCAGAGATATTGGATATAATGTTTTGCCGCATGCAAAATTTAAATTTTTTTTAGTTGCAGATGCTGAAATTCGTGCTAAGAGAAGGCAGCTTGAGCTTGAGAGTAAAGGGGAAAAAGTAGAGTATAACAAGCTTTTAAAGGAGATTATAGAGCGGGATAGACAAGATGAAGAAAGAGAAATTGCTCCTTTAAAGCGTGCTACTGATGCAGTTTTAATAGATACAACTTCTCTAACATTGCAAGAAGTTTTGCAAAGAGTGATGCAAATTATTATGGATAGTCATTAAAATGTATAATTTGGAGTTAAAAAGAGGATAGCATATGACATATAAGAGTTTAAAAAGGTATTTTAATGCCGTTACACAGGTAATTGTGCCATATAAACTGATTGGTAAAGAAAAGATACAAGCAGGTGCAGGTATTTTAGTAGGCAATCACTATAGAAATTGGGATATTGTGCATATGGCATGTGCTAGTCCAGACCCTGTGCATTTTATAGCAAAACAAGAGTTATTTGATAAAAAAATTATAGGAAATCTCTGTGAAATTGTGCAAGCGATTCCAGTATCTCGTGATGGGAATGATGCAAGTGCAGTAATGCAGGCAATCCGTTATTTAAAAAAAGGTGAAAAAATTGCAATGTTTCCAGAGGGCACACGCAATAAACGCAAGGATGTTGAATTATTACCATTAAAGGGTGGAGCAGCATTGTTGTCCATCAAGACAGAATCCCCGATTTATCCAGTCATTTGCTTGCGGAAAACACGCTTTTTTATTCGTACAAAAATTATCATTGGAGATATAGTGGATTTAAGTCAATTTTATGGCAAGAAATCTACGGTAGAAGAGTTGCAACAAGCAGAAAAATTAGTGCGTGGAGCAATGTTAAAAACAAAGTTTAGATATTTAGCAGATAAGTATCAAAAAAAGTTAAATAAAATAAATTTAAAGAGATTAAAAAAATCTTTATTGCCGTTGCCAAATCAATATCTTGAAAGACTAGATGCACAATTAAAACAAGAATAATTTATAGAGAAATTTTATCAATAAAAATATTTACGATAAAAATATTATAATAAAAGGAGGAAGTATGCAAGTTAAATTGGCAAAACATAGTGGTTTTTGTCATGGGGTAAAATTTGCCGTTGACACAGCATTAGACATTGACGCAACAAATTTATATATCTATGGACAACTAATTCATAATGAGTCTGTTATTGCAGAAATAGAAGAACGTGGTATTCAAACTGTAGATGACCTTAATTTAGTACCAGATGGTGCTACCTTGATTTTGCGTTCACATGGGGTGGGAAAAGATATTTATGCACGCTGTGAAAGACGCAATATCAAAGTTGTTGACTGTACCTGTTCTTTTGTGAAGAGAACGCAAAGAATTGCTGAAAAATACACAAAAGAGGGAAAGACGCTTGTTATAGTTGGTAAAAAAAATCATCCAGAGGTCGTTGGAATTTGTGGATGGTGTGATGGTGGCGAAGTGTATGTTTTTGAAAACATACACGAAGATTTTTCCCCTTTAAAAGATAAAGATATTGTCATAGTTGCACAAACAACATATAAAGAGCATGAATTTGAGGAAATAACAAAAAAAATTATAAAAGATTATGCAAAAACAGTTGAGATTTTTAAAACAATTTGTTATACTACTATAAGAAGACAAAAAGAAGCTGCTGAATTGGCAAAAGAGAATGAGGCAATTTTAGTTATTGGTGGACAAAATAGTAGTAATACGCAAACTTTGTATGATACTTGTAAAAAATATTGTAAAGCGGTATTTAAAATTACAGATGTACATACATTTGAATATAATCGTTTAAAAAATCTAAAAAATATAGCGGTTGTGTCAGGGGCGTCAACTCCAAATGCACAGTTACAGGAGGTATTGTTAAATATGGCAAAAAATACAGATTCTCAAGGAGAAAACTTGAATATGGAAGATATCGTAAAACAAATGAATGCTACACCAAATTTTAAACAAGGAGAAATTGTTACTGGAATTATATCTAATGCAACTGATGAAGGCGTATATATTTTATTGCCGAATTCCAAAAAAGAAATTTTGTTAGCGAAAGAAGAAGTGTTGACAGATAGTTATAATAAAAATGAATTTGATGCAAAGCTTGGTGAAGAGATTGAAGTTATTGTACTTGCAGTGAATCCATTAAAATTATCAGAAAAAGCAATAGCGCAAATGAAAAAAGAAGAAGCACTTCTTCCTGAAATTAAAAATGGAGCAGAGTTTTCTGCTGTTTGTACCAATATCAATAAAGGTGGTTTAATCTCAAAAATTGGTTCATATGATATCTTTATTCCACGCGGTGAAATTCGTAATGGATTTGTATCTAACGATGCATTAAAGGAGTATATTGGTAAAACGCTACGCCTAAAAGCAATTGAAATTAAAGAAGATGCAAAAATTAAGAAGGAAATTATAGCTTCACAACGCATAGTGATAGCAGATGAAAGAGCGCAACGCGAAGCTGAAAAATTGAAAGTGATTGAAGCATTTTTTGCAAATGTACACGAAGGGGATATTGTTGAAGGAAAAGTAGAGAGAGTAACTGATTTTGGTGCATTTGTATCTGTAAATGGATTTGATTGTCTTGCACATATATCTGACCTTTCATGGCAAAATGTTGAAAAGGTTACTGATATTTTAACTATAGGAGAAAGTTATAAATTTAAAGTACTTAAAATTGATAGTGAAAATAAAAAGGTAGCTATTGGTTATAAACAATTGCAACCACAACCATGGGATACTGTAGCGGAAAGATATAAAGTTGGTGATGTTGTACATGGTAAAGTTGTACGCATTGTACCATTTGGTTTATTTGTAGAAATTGAAAAAGGAATAGATGCTCTTGTGCATTTATCAGAAATTTCTCATGTATGGCTTGAAAATCCTACAACTGCAGTTGCCATAGGTGAAGAAGTAGATGTAAAAATTCTAAATCTAGAACCTGAAAACAAGAAAATGACTCTATCCATTAAAGCACTATTACCAGCTCCTGAAATTACAAAAATTAGGCAACCTAGAGAAAAGGGAGAATATACAGGAAAAAATAATATGCGTCGTTCAAAAAATAATGCTTCTAAAAATGACGAAGGTCGTGAATGGAAAGATAGTAGCATAGGTGGAGCATCTATTGCTGAGATGTTAAATAGTAAAAATTAAACAGTATTAATAAAGATATGCAGAAAAAAGGCTTGCAAATATTTGCAAGCCTTTTTATTTAATTTAAATAAATATGTAATAGTGGATATCAATTTAGTTATTTGATAGAAATAGGATTGTAAAAGTACTTTTGTAAAGAAAGTACTTTATTTTATTTTTTTGGTATGAAAAAATAAAAAATACAAAAAATATATTTATAGAATGAGAAAGGAGTGTTATGCATGAAAAAATTTTGGATAGCATTATTTTTTTTAGTACTCACTTGTCTATCCATAAATATACCAGCAATAAAAACAAATGCTAGGACAGAAGAGTTGGTAACAAATTGTAAAGCGGCATATTTATGTGACTTTCATAGTGGTACTGTTTTATACAAACAAAATGAAGAGCAACATCTACCTATTGCAAGTATGTGTAAAATTATGACCTTATTGCTTTGTTTTGAAGCAAAGGAAAAAGGGTTATCTTTTGATAAAGAGATTACAGTTAGCAAAAATGCAAGTAGTATGGGTGGTTCTCAGGTATTTTTGGCAGCAGATAAAAAATATAAAATTGCGGAACTTGTAAAAAGTATTACTATAGCATCAGCAAATGATTCGTGTGTAGCAATGGCAGAAGAAGTTGCTGGTAGTGAAGAAAATTTTATTCAGAAAATGAATGCTAGAGCAAAAGAACTTGGTATGTATAACACAGTATTTGTAAATTGTACTGGATTACCAAAAGATGGGCAATATTCTTGTGCAAAAGATGTCTCTATTATGTTGCGAGAATTACTAAAACATAAAGATTATTATACATTTAGTAGTATTTGGATGCAAGATTTTAAGCATGAAGGGGATAGAGTTACACAAATGGCAAATACAAATAAACTTATTCGACATTATCAAGGGTGTGATGCGGGTAAAACTGGTTATACTGCACAGGCAGGATTCTGTTTAGCTGCTTCAGCATTGAGAGGGAATATGCGTGTTGTATCTGTTATAATTGGCGGAAAAGATAGTAAAAGCCGTTTTGAAAATAGTGAAATATTATTTGATTATGCATTCAATAATTATATAAATAAAGTTGTACTTGAAGATAAAGTTCTTACTAACATAGAATGTAAAATTGTAGGTGGTAAAAAAACTAATATTGCAATTCGTCCCAAAAATTCAGTATTTATTTTCTGTAAAAAAGATGATACTGATAAAATTTTTTATGAGTTAGTATTAAATAATAATATTAAAGCACCTATTAAAATAGGTGATAGTGTAGGAAGTATTATAGTCTATAAAAACAATATAGAATATAGCAAAGTTGAAGTTATAGCAAATGAAAATTTAGACAAGTTAGGATATTATGATTCTATTAAAAAAATACTGTTAAATTACAATTTTAATAAATAAATTTAGTACTATGTATAACATAAAAGGATGAAAATGATTGTAGGTTTTATAGTTATAACAATAGTAGGTATACTATTTCCCATATTTTTCACAGTAAATATGCATATCAATTTATTGACACAAAAGATATATTTTAGTTTTTATATCTTAAAATTTATAAAAATTTATGGTGGATATGCAACTTTATATGATAAAGGAATGGCATTTCATTTAACAAAAAAAAAGGCAGTATTACTACCATATAATGAAATGCATAATGGTCCTAAAAAATTTGAAATTACGAAAGGATTTTATATGCTTGCCTATGCACAAAATATTGAAGTTGGTATACAAGAAAATTTAGGACAAGCAATAACTTTAGTTTCAGCTATTGAAGCTATTTCTACAATGTTTGCAAATTATTTTTTTACGCGAAAAAAATGTCAATCCTTTAAAACAAATATACTGTTAAATCAAACTAAAAATGCAGCAAATGCAACTTTACGTCTTATTTTGGTTTTTAATGTAGTCATCTTATCCATTGCATTTGTGAAGCTTATTTTAGAAAAAATTTTAAAAAAGAAAGAGGAAAAAAATGAAAGGAAAAAAATATATCAATAATATTACGGAATTTGTAGATTCCGCAGTAGCAAATGTATATGGTTTAATTGACCCAAATGTAATTATAGGTAAGCCTTTTACAACACAATCTGGAACAGAAATTATTCCAATCTGCAAAGCAAATATGGGGTATTTGACAGGGGGTGGTGATATAGCAAAAATACGCATTATTAACGATGAAGAAAATTTACCTTTTGCTGGTGCCAATGGAGCAATGGTTTCACTAAAACCAATAGGTTTTATTTTTAGTGATAGTAATGGTTGCCGTTATGTACATGCTTGTAGCGATCCCATGGATAACTTAATTGAAAAAACAACAGAATTGATTCAAAAATTTACAAATAACGAGTAGTGATTTATGAGAAAGTGTTTTATTTTTACAAAAACAATAGCATTTATTTTGTTTATTATTATAGGGGTTTTAGTGATGTATGTGTATAATTGTACTTCATATAAAACTGTAAAAGCTGTTACACCTTCAAAAGCTGAAGCTGTTATTGAAGTACAGACAGGCAGAGTTTTATATAAGAATAATGCCAATATTCCCTTACCTATGGCGAGTACCACCAAAGTTTTAACAGCAATTATAATTATTGAAGATATTGATTTAAAACAAGTCATTACTGTAGGGAAAGAATCTGTTGGGATTGAGGGTTCCAGTATTTATTTAAAAGAAAATGACAAGGTGACTATTGAAGATTTGCTATATGGACTAATGCTTCGTTCTGGTAATGATTGTGCTGAAACTTTAGCATTGCACCATAGCGGTAGTATTGAGAATTTTGCGCAAATCATGACGGAGCGTGCAAAAAATATGGGAGCTATAAATAGTAATTTTAAGAATCCACATGGTTTACCAGTAAAAAATCATTATACAACAGCCGAGGATTTGGCAAAAATTTCTGCTTATGCTATGCGTAATGTTATATTTAGAAAGATAGTTTCAACAAAACAGTATTTAACTTCTACACAAGAAGGTACAGATAGACGCTTATTTATAAATAAGAATAAACTTTTATATAACTACTCTTTTGCGGATGGAGTAAAAACTGGTTTTACAAAAGAAGCGGGAAGATGTTTAGTATCTTCTGCTACAAAAAATGGAATGCAAATTGTAGCTGTGGTTATAAATAGTCCTAATATGTATGAACGCAGTGAAGAATTATTAGAATCTGTTTTTGCAAAATATAGCATGCAAAAAGTTTTCGATGCAACAATTTTACCTAAAGAATTACCCACAGATGTGAAAAATAAATATTGTGCTATTGGTGGGGCCAATGATGTATACTATCCAATTGAAAATAATGAAGAACAACGTATTATAAAAAAGATATCTTTACCACAAATTGTAAAACTACCTATTGCTAAGGGAGATGTCGTAGGCATTTTTGAGCTTTATTTAGAAGAGAAATGTATAGTACAAGGAAATATATATGCTTTGCAAGATGTAAAAAAATCATATTTTGACATATTAAAAGATATTTGTCATTAGTGTAAATTTATAAAAAAATACTAAAAAATGATATTTTTTATTGATTTTGTATACTAAATTTAATAAATCAAGCGACAAAATTTTAATAAAATCAATGTAAAAAGTTACAAAAAAGTTACAAATTAGTTACAAAATAATTACAAAAAAGTTACAAATCAATATTCTAATAGCTGAATTGTTGTATGCAGTTCAGCTATTGTTTTATGTGTATACACGCGTTCACCCGTGCCTTGAGATTTATGTCCAATAATAC
>CAJULO010000003.1:97539-182433 GCA_910586945.1 uncultured Christensenellaceae bacterium | reverse complement strand
GATGCAAGCGGATGCAAACAGAATAAAAGTAAGTAATTTATATAGAGACAACTGTAGACAAATTGGCAAGAGTTTAGCACAGAATGTAAAGGATGGGTAGGAGTTTCATATAGAACAAGAGCATACAAGAGAGGAAGAAGAGAGAGATGAAGCAGTTTGAGGAAAGTAAACATCTAAAAGATGCAAAGTTTTAAAAAAGTCAACAGGTTTAGTAAAAAAAATTTTATATAACAAATTCAAAAAAGGGCAGTTATATTAATTTTTTACATAAAGGTATTGAGTATATTAAATAAAAAAATAATGAATGAGTTGCATAAAATAGTATTATTTGATATAATTAATAACAAAAGGAGGTGGTTTGTATACCAAAGAATTATTCAATAGAAATAAAGAGTATTTTACAAAAACACGACCTCTATACATTACCTGTAGATGTACATGCATTAGCAACTCAAGAAGGATTTCAGCTTGTAAGAAACTATGATGATGTGGATGGATATATCATAATTAATACGGAAGATAAAATAAATTTAAGTGGAAATCATTATGAGAAAATAATTTCATTTAATGATAATTTAACCAATACCAGAAAGAATTTTACAATAGCACATGAATTAGGGCATTATTATCTTGACTACACTCCAAGTCCAAAAACATATTTTGCCAAAAGAGATGAAAATGCAATATTATCTGAAGCATATATTAATAATTTTGCTTCACAATTATTGATGCCATATGAACTTTTGGAAGAATTTATTGAAAATTTTTCATATGAATATCCTTATAGTCTTGATGAAGAAGATTTAGTGCGGGCAATAGCAAGAGCTGGTCAAATATCTGTTGCAGCAGCAAAAAAGAGATTACAACTATTTTACAAAGGTATATAGTATATGTTAGATAAAAAAATACAAAAAGAGTTTGAAAATACAGTAACTTCCCTAGAAGATAATAAAAAAACTAAAAGAAAAAATAAAGTAAAGATATACAATCCATCAAAATGGGACTATTATTCTAATCGTGATAGATACTGGATGAAATGGATTTTTTTTGTGATAATTACTTTAACATATTTAATTGCATTTAGTATAGCAATTTATTTCTTTTTTGTAGCATTAAATTTAGATAATAATGTAGCAAAAATTGCAACAATTTTAGGTTCATTAGCTACTTTTATAACTACAATTATAACTTTGCCAACTATTATAGCGAAGCATTTATTCCCTATTAATGAAACGGAAAAAAAGCTTAAGCTAGATGCAACGACTGATAAAGTAATAAACAATCGACAAAATTATGATGACAGTAAATTAGATGATGAAAAAAAGTCAAATACAAAAAGAGAGTAGCAATCGCTACTCTCTTTTTTTACTATTTAGTTATTTTCAATTTGAATAATGGGTAAATAAAAATATTTATAAGTAGCACCTAAATAGTTATTGTCTTTCTTTATAGTGCTTGCATAAAAATTACTAAATTCTGTAAGGCCTTGAGAAAAGATTGGAGAAATTTGTGTAAGCATTTGTATTTTTTGCTCTTCTGTAAGTGTTGATGTTGTAGCAAAAGTGGCAATATCTGTTAACTTAGTGGTTGTATTTAGATCTATATATTTTGTTGCTGGTAGTGTGATAGTACGATTAGTGAATGTAGGTTCAAATTCAAATTTATAGGCAACAGTTATTAGATGGTCAATTTTCGAATAATCTGAGGATGAGGCTTTAGGTAATATTAGTCGAAATGCGCCAATAGTTTTATCAATAGTGAATAGGACTAAGGTATCTTCAGTTTGTATATATACTAAGGCAATAAATTTTGTAGTATTATTATCACCCATAATGAAATGGGTATAATTACCATTCATATCTAATTGGTTATTTGTTTTAACATAATTAACTAAATCTTCATATACATTAGAATCTGGAATGCTATCAGTAGTAGAGTTTGTATTATTATTTTCATTTTTACAAGCAACAAAGAATAAGGAGGAAAAAAGTAAACAAAGTAAAATACATGGAAGAAAAATAAACTTATGTAATTTTTTGTACATCGTAAAATCTCCTATAATAGTTTCTTTTTATTTAATATAGTATAAATATACCATATTTTACCATTTTGTCAAGATAGTACTAATAAAAAAGAGAGTGAATTTTATTTAATCTCTTTTTTTATACTTAAATACTTTTAAGTTTTTGTTACTAATGGAATAAAATATAAAAGCAATTATAAATAATATTATGAAAAAGTTCAAAACTTTAGTGTTTTATGCTATAAAAGACTAAAGTATTTTATTTACATTTATTATAAAATATGGTATAATAAATAAAATAGACTAAAAAAGGAGAAGAATAGTGCAAAAAAAATTAAGTTTAATCTGTATAACATTGCTAATCGTTCTCACTTTTATGATGGGTATTGCATCACTTTGTGCTTCCAGTATTTTGGCATACGCTTCTAATGGTGATTTATATTATAGTACACAAAATAAACCAGTAATTTATGGAACTTCAAAAATTACAATGTCTCAAAATGCCGTGTCTACCTTTAGTATTCAAGATGCACGCTTTAGAACATTTGCAAGAGATTTTGAAGATGGAGATTTGTTTGTTCAATGTACTTCACAGGATGTAAATCCTACAGTGGCAGGAAATTATAACATTCATTATACAGTTACAGACTCTCATGGAAATACTAGCAGTTTAGATGTGCCTGTAATTGTTACCAATGACAATAATGCAACAGTAACCGTTGAAAGAATTGTCTATACCCTTCCAAATGATTGGAACTTTCAACTTATGGGGGTAAATAGATGTAACACTGGTGATAGACAAAATTTTGGTATTTATTTACCAGCAGGTCAATTTTTCAAATATAGAGTCCTTGATGGAAATAGTATAAAATCAAAACTAAAAGACCAAAATGAAAAAAGCAAAATTGAACTTACAAATAATGACCAACGCACAGAATCAAAGCATAAAATAGACTATACACAAACTGAGTTTACCACTATACAAAATACCTTTACGGAATTAAATGGACAGACACAAAAAGATAGTGTTCCTCTATTAACTTCTCCACTACTTGCTAGAGGTGTGGATGTCAATACAACATTTAAAGTGGAAATACAATATAATACCACAGAAGTGCGTCCTTTGCAATATTATTACTATCGTGATAACGAAGAAGAATTTACAAATGATTGGGCAGCGACTAATGACGAATATGCCATGATAGAAAATGAAGTAGCTACAATTCTCTTAACAAGAGCGGATATCTACACTACAAAAAATGAGCCTAGAGCATTTAGAAGTTATGACTCTGTATTTGAATATTATGTAAAGGTTGTTCAAAGAATGGATGAGATTTTGGGAGTATCTCTCAATCCAGATAAGGCAGTACATCAAAATTTCCGTGCAAAATATCTTATGAGAGCCAACAACAAAGGTGCTGGTGAGGCATATTATGGGGGCGACCATATAGGGGTTAGTGCTGCAAATGCAGGATACTTTCTTATAATGGGTTGGGGGACCTTACATGAAATTGCACACGGATATCAAGGCTATTTGGGTAAGGGTACAATGGACCTTTTAGAAGTTTCTAATAACATTCTTTGCCACTACATCCAAATGGATAAAGACATTTATACAAAAAATGAGGATTGGCTAAGAAAACATGAAGAAGATTTGAGAAATCAAGATAGATTGAATGGCAAAATATTTACACAAACAAGTTTGCAAACGCGTCTATATGCCTTAATCAATTTACTTGACTATTTTGAAGGTCCTGATACTTATGCAAAAATGTTCCGTTGGTACAGAGAAAGAATGCTATCAGGTGAGTTCAAAACAAATACACCAAACCAAGATATGTATGCATTATTCTTTGCAGAAGTGTATAACACAAATATTTTACCTTATTGGAATCAATGGGGCTTGCAAGTAAATGAAACAACGATAGATACAGTTGCAAAAGCTTCAAAATCTATCTCTATTTTGAAAGATAGTGCCGGCGATAAATATACTGATATTATAGATGGGGAACACCTAAACTTTAGTACCGATAAATATAAACCGATTGCAGATAGTATATTAAAAGAGTATGGAGTGTTGTCAAATTTTTCAGTTACTATTTATATAGATAATACAGATGCACTACGAAATAGACAATTCTTTTTAGAACAAGGTGGCGTTATACAATATCAAAAAAGTATAATTTATGGAACAGTTGAATTTACAGATATTGCAACAGGTAGCTACTATTTGCGTGCACCTGCAATTACTGGCTATCAACGCGAAATAAAATATGTTACACTTAAACAAGGGCAAAATTATGCAGAAATAACCTATACACCGGTGGATATTACAGGTTTTCACTCTACAATACTTGGGATAAGAGGGGTGTGGGACCACGGCTATAAATTACAGCTAGATAATCGTACAGCGCAAGGCGGCTATGCAGACCATCCAACCCAAGGTAAAATTACTTTGACAAATGCAGAGTTAGACCAGCGTGGTGATTCTGCATGGGTATCAAAACCAAAAGAAGTTTATGCAAGCGTAAGGGTGCTAGATACTCATGGTAATATAGTGCATTATGCCGATGTAAAAGGAAATGGGTTCTTTAATGATTCTTCTACACCAATAGAAACAACAGTTCCATTAGATGTAGGCTATATAGTAGAAGTATATACACATGCTCCTATCCGTATACAAGTGTTGTCCTCCATTACCAATCAAAAAATGGATGAGTTTGAATATATAGGACCAAGACCAGTAAATAGTATATATAAAGAATTTTATTTTACTTATAAAATTATTAAAGAAGGATTTCAGATTGTAAAATATCAAGCTATGCCAGAAAAAGGTTCGACAGAAGCCGAGTATACTGGTACGACGCATAAAGATTTTGTTGCAGCAGATATAATTTACAATTCTATAAAAAATCTTACAATAGCAGAGCTAGATAAATTAAATGCATATTTTGAACAAAATCCACAAAATTTGGAAAATAAAGGTATTGATGAGTTATTAAAACAATCCTATATATCAAATTATTATAAATTGCAAGAAGTAGATAGAGCTCCTTATACTGAAATTTTAGATAAAATTTTAAAGGGCGGTCTACCTACAATTACTGTTATAAAAGACAATATTGTTGTAGATAAAATGACAGACCTAGTCTTTTCGCAATATATATCTGTGTTTGACAATGAAGATAGAGAAATACAACTTACAACAAGTAATCATCTCATTGAATCAAGTGGTGATTTATCTAAAGCAGGAAGTTATGTTATAACTTTACATGTTTATGATGCTGATGGAAATATGTCTACCTGCTCACTAAATGTTAAAATTTTAAATGAAACAAAAGCTCCATCAAAAAATGTATTGAGCATTGTTTTGATTGTTGGTGGTATACTTTTAGTATTAGCAGTTGTGGCAATTGTGTTGTTTTTATGCTTGAGTAAAAAGAAAAAAGCTAAAATTCATTAAAAAAACAGATAAAATCTATAAACTTAAAAACTAGTTCAAGACACAAGCACACGCTCTGCTATTAGTTGACTATTTGTAGCACTTTTTTAAGATATAATTTATGGTGAAATTTTAAGGCAGTTTACTAGTCCAAAAATAGCATAGAGATAGAGTGGAGTTCTTTAAAAAAGAGAGAGAAAAAAAATCAATAAAAAATTTTGTAAAGATACCCTAACAAAATAGCATTCTCGTGGCTATATAGTAGAAAAGAAAAATTTTGTACATATTTTATTTTTAAAATATAGTATAATAATTTTTAAAAAATAATAAATTAAAATAATAGTTTTAATTATATAATTTTTTTAATTATCCAATAAATTTGTTACTCATTTAATATAAAAAATTCAAATAAATAGTTTATTTAAGTTTCTCTTTAATTGTGTACATCAACATAAAAGCATAATTGTATTTTTGAATTGTTCTATAGTTTTATGTGTATACACGCGTTTATCCGTGCCTTGGGATTTGTGTCCCATAAGTAGGTCAATACAAACTTTATTGCCATCAGTATTGTCTAAAAAGTGCGAAATGTATGTCTATATTCGTGAGGTGTATGCGTTAGATGTAATTATTGCATGATTTTATACCAAATTCTATAGTAGGTAATTTTATTACAAGCTTTGCCTATATCACTGAATAAGGGTGGTAGCATAGTAGTAGTCAAGCCAAACGGAGATATTGTTGCTGTATGTAAAAATGATAATGATACTGTAAGCGATTCTTCCCTGATACAACAAGCAGTAGCAAATGGTAGGAAAAAATCAGATAGCTATGTGGGTAATCACAAATTCTATTGCAAAAATGGATTTGAGCCGATATGTTGGTACGAGTTTAATGAAGAATATGCCCCGCACAACTGGAAGAAAGAATACAAACAAGAACATATATTATTTTATAAATACATTGATAAAAAATATACAAATTATAGTTTTTTTGAAAATGTTCGATACTTTAAAGGATATTCTTAAAAAATAAAAGAGCTTATTTAAGCTCTTTTATTTATAAATTTGTTGCCAAATATTTTAAAGTATGGCATAATACTATATAATATAAAAATGGATGAAATTATGCGATTAAATAAATTTTTAGCAGAAAGTGGCGTTGGTAGTCGACGCACTTGTGATAAATTGATTGAAGAGGGGATTGTAACTATCAATAATCAACGAGCAACACTTGGAGCAATTGTAAAAAAAAATGATTGTGTGAAAGTTCGCAATAAACAAATTGTCAACAAAAAAGAATTAAAATATTATATGATGAATAAACCCAAAGGATATATTTGTAGTATGAAGGATGATAGAGATAGAAAGACAGTAGTATCTTTATTACCAAATGAAGAAAGTAGAATTTATCCTGTTGGTAGACTAGATTATGCCACAGAAGGCCTTTTGCTATTGACAAATGATGGTGAACTTACTTTTAAGTTGACACATCCTATACATGAGATTCCTAAAACTTATTTGGCAAAAATAGAAGGAATACTCAGTGAACAAGAAATCAATAGTTTACGCAATGGTATAGTTTTAGATGGAAAACAGACACATAAAAGTAAAATAAAAATTATTGAGGTCAATAAAAAATTTACAAATTTACATATTACCATTTATGAAGGTCGAAATAGACAAATTCGTCGTATGTTTGAATCTGTAGGAAAAGAAGTTGTATTTTTGAAACGAATAAAAATTGCTGATATGCCACTTGGTAACTTAAAAAGAGGTGAAGTGCGAAAACTAACTCCACAAGAAATATTTTATTTAAAACATCTCTAGTAAAAAAGAGAAAGATTAATCTTTCTCTTTTTTACTAGAGATGTCCAAACTTTACAATGCATTATATAATTTTATTTACTATATCAAAGCAATAAAGGGAATAGGAATTTGTTACTACATAAATGTCTATTTAGTATCTTATATCTTTATGAAAATAATATGACTTATATATTATATACAATATAACAAATTGTCATTTTATTTTATTGTTGCAGTAAAATTATTCTCATAATCAATGGTTATCAATGTGCCAAGACTTAAATTATTAGAAAGGATAATTTTTGCGACTAAAGTTTGAATTTTACTTTGTATAAATCGTTTTAATGGTCTAGCACCATAAATAGGGTCATAACCTTGTTCAATAATAGCATGTATAGCATTTTCTGTAAATTGTAATTGCAATCCTTTTTCTTGCAATCGCTTTTGTAAATCGACGAGTAGCAATTGAATGATTTGGCTAATATTATCTCTAGTAAGTGGTTTATAAAAGACAATTTCATCTAATCGATTTAAAAATTCCGGTCTAAAATGTTCCTTTAAAATTTGACTTATTCCTGTTTCTACTTCCTGTGAAATTTCACCATTTTCTCCAATGGATTCAAGTAATAGATTTGCTCCTAAATTTGATGTCAAAATAATAATTGTATTTTTAAAATCAACAGTTTTGCCTTGTGCATCTGTTACGCGACCATCATCTAAAATTTGTAGCAAAATATTAAATACATCAGGATGTGCTTTTTCTACTTCATCAAATAATAGCACACAATATGGTTTGCGTCGAACTTGTTCAGTTAATTGTCCACCTTCATCATATCCAACATATCCTGGAGGGGCACCAAGTAGACGAGATACTGAAAATTTTTCCATATATTCACTCATATCAATGCGTACAATATTTTTTTCGTCATCAAATAAACATTCTGCTAGTGCTTTGGCAAGTTCAGTTTTACCAACACCTGTTGGTCCTAAAAACATAAAAGAACCGATAGGACGGTTTGGATCGGCAATACCGGCACGAGCTCGTAAAATAGCTTCAGCAACTTTTTGTACAGCATCATCTTGTCCAATCACACGGCGATGTAAAATACTATCTAGTTGTAAAATTTTTTCCCTTTCACCTTCCATAAGTTTTGCAATAGGAATACCTGTCCAACGAGCAACAACTTTTGCTACCTCTTCTTCCGTAATATTATCGCGTACTAAAGTTCTTGTAGAATGCTTTTCTGTCTGTAGCAATTGCTCTAAATTTTTTTGCATTTCTGGTAAATCACTATATTGTAATTGTGAAGCTTTTGCATAGTCCGCATTGCGTTGTGCTTCTAAAATATCGCCATTTATGCGCTCTATATCTGCCTTCAATTTTGCTATAGCTTGAATATTTTTTGTTTCATTTTCCCATTGTAATTTAAAGTTTTTAAATTTTTCTTTTAGATTGGCAAGCTCTTCTTGTAAGCTGGAAAGGCGTGCTTTCGTCAATTGATCTGTCTCTTTTTTCAAGGCGACTTCTTCAATTTCAAGTTGCATAATTTTGCGTGCAATATCTTCCATTTCTGCAGGCATTGAATCAATCTCAGTACGAATGGTTGCACATGCTTCATCAATTAAATCAATTGCTTTATCTGGCAAAAAGCGGTCTGTAATATATCTATTGGATAGGGTAGCTGCAGAAAGTAAAGCATTATCTTGAATTTGTACTCCATGGAATATTTCATAACGCTCTTTTAAACCACGCAAAATAGATATAGTTTCTTCAACCGTTGGTTCATATACTTGGATTGGTTGAAAACGACGCTCTAAAGCTGCATCTTTTTCAATATATTTGCGGTATTCATCTAAAGTAGTGGCACCTATACAGTGTAATTCTCCGCGAGCAAGCATCGGTTTTAATAAATTGCCGGCATCCATTGCACCATCAGTTTTTCCAGCCCCTACAATTGTGTGTAATTCATCAATAAATAAAATAATTCTGCCATCACTCTTTTTTATCTCTTGTAAAACAGCTTTTAGTCTATCTTCAAATTCTCCGCGATATTTTGCACCTGCAATCAATGCACCCATATCAAGTGAAAATATCGTTTTATTCTTCAATCCTTCTGGCACATCACCACGTAAAATACGTTGTGCCAGACCTTCGACAACGGCAGTTTTCCCAACACCGGGTTCACCAATCAATACTGGATTGTTTTTTGTTTTGCGAGAGAGAATACGAATGGCATTACGAATTTCACTATCTCTGCCAATAACAGGGTCAAGTTTTTGTTTTTTAGCTTGTTCCACAAGGTCAAATCCATATTTTTTAAGTGCATTATACCTATTTTCGGGGTCTTCTGTTGTTATCGGTTCAATTTTTATTTTTTGTAATTCTTGAATAAAACTTTGTTTATCCAAATTATATTTTTGTACTATTGGAATAATGTTTGAGTCATTCTGCTCTAAAATTGCTAAATAGAGATGTTCTAATGAAATAAATTCATCTTTTAAATTCTTTGCAAGATTTTCAGCAAGAACAAAAATTCTTTCGCAAGATTTATCAAAATAGATAGTATTATCCCCATAAACTGCGGGCAGTTTTTCTAATACTTGTTGACACTCTGCAATAATATTTACTAAATTTTTACCAAGTGTTTGTAAAATATTACGAATTAAACTATCTTCAACTGTTAATATACCGTAAAAAATGTGCAGTGGGGTAATAGCTTGATGATTTTTTAGTGTTGCATAATTTTGTGCTACAAGTAAACTTTCTCTACTCTTTAAAGTGAATTTTTCAGGTTGCATATTTCTCTCCTTTTATGTACTGTTTTTTAATTTTTCTAGCTTTTCAATATAGCATTTGCAATAATGACTATTTTTATCAAAACCAGTGTCATTACAAATAGAACAACTATAATTTGGTTGCAATTTTTTGGAATCAATTTTGTGTTGTAAAAATAATTTACTACGCTTTTTCTCTAGTTTTTGCAGCTCTTTGCATAATTCTGGAGCATTTATCTGTTGCAATGCAACTGCTTTACTATATGTAATTTCTAAAGTTTTGATTTGTCGTTCCAGCTCTCTATATCCAGCAATTCGCTCTACTTTTTTTTGATAATATTCCGCTTGTGCAATAGCTTTTTCGCGTAAAGTAAAATATTGTTGTTCAATAATTTTATGTAGTTCTTTGTCTCTATCTGCCGTTGTCTTTAAAGGCGTGTATGTTGTTGCTGCTATCTCTTCAACTGCATGTAGTGTGAATAGATTTTGTTCTTTCCAATTGGATAATATGCCATTTAAATATGTTAAAGTATTTGATTTACCAAAACTTAAGGAAGCTGCCTTTAAGAGTAATTTGTCGTTAAATCCCCAACTTCGCCATACTTTTAATTGTTGTTTATGCCATACTGTAGGTGATTTTGTAATTCCACAAGCGGTCAATATCTTTTTTAAAAAGAGAACATCTTGTTCTTCATCTTTATAAAATCTTATCAAACTTTCAGTATCGCGAATATTTTGTATATATAGAGTATCTATTAAAATTTGCATTTCCTCAAAAGATTTTTGATGATTTTGAAAGGCAAATTTTGCAAGTTCCAATAATTGTGTATCCGTATATCCAAGCTGTTTCCATTGTTTCGTAAAATTTTCCGTATATGTATCAATATTTTGACAATAAACACCAAGTGTCTTTGCAAGTTGCGTAGTGAGTTGTCTATTTTTCTGTACTGCGTTTAGATGCTTTTCTATTGCTTGCCAATCTATCAAATTGAGATGAAATAGCTCTGTTAAAAGAGTATCAAGTTTTGTAAATGTGGTAATTTTTTGCATAGCAATAAGTTGTAGAATACAATCCATTGTAAATTTATAGCTTTCTGTCCATTTTTTTAAAAGCAATACATCTGCTTCGTTTGGTGGTGATTTTGGTTGCATAACTGCAAGTATTTTTTGCATATTGATTGTGTTTAAAGTATAATTTTCCAGTTTATCTTCAATTTGACACACTGTGCGTATATCATCGGCAATCCAGTTTTTTGCCACTTGCAAGATATAACTGCTTTTAATATCTTTATTTTTGATAGAAATACAATAGTTAATTATAAGGAGCATTGCATCTGGTTGCATGGAATTTTCCTCCATAAATGCAAAATATTTTGCATATTCGGTGGAAGATATCATTCTATTTGGAAAGAGTGCTTGTAATGCCTTTGTAAAATCAGCATATTTATTGACTTGAAGTTTTTTAGGTTTTCCTTTTGCAAAATTTACAGGATAGTACTGCACACAAAAAGGCTGCTTAGAAAGAATTTTTAACAGGTCAAAATCCTCCCAAAATAAAAAGCTCTGTTCAATTTCTGTGACTGTCATTTGCAGTTCGCGTGCCATATCTTCCAGCGTAAAAGAGTTTGTAGAATTTTGACAGAGATAGAGGCCAAACAAGTATACTTTTATACTATTGGCATCGGCAAGAGGCAGATATTTTGTGATAAATTGATTTTCAACAATGGTATACATGCTCTGTGTATATTCTTTTGAAAAACTGCAAAACCCCATTTTATTTTCCTTTTTGACTACTTGAATTTTTAGAAAAAATATGTTAGAATATTATAACACTAAAATAAAAAAAAAGCAACTTTTCAAATAAAGGATAGGTATGAGGTTTTTACATACAGCAGATTGGCATATTGGTAAAAAATTAAAAAATATTGTGCGTATTGCGGAACAGAGAGCAGTTTTACAAGAAATTGTGGAGATTTGTGATAGAGAAGAAGTAGAAGTGCTTTTAATTGCAGGAGATATATATGATGTTGCAACGCCAAGTGCTGAAGTCGTTGATTTATTACATAGTACTGCAATGCAACTTGTGCAAAAGGGTAGACTTGTACTCTTTATAAGTGGCAATCATGATGACCCTGTGCGTCTAGCAAATGCAACAATTTTTTCAGAAAAAGATGGTATCTATTTTTATGGCAATATGACACATAGGCATTTAGAACAACCGAATAGAAATGGAATAAAGATACTTCAAGCAAATCCTTACAATATGATAGTTGCAAATGATAAAGAAGAAGTTTATATACAAATTCTCCCATATCCTAGTGAAACACGCTTTAGAGAGGAAAGAAAGGAGCAAGAAAGTTTTTTACAAAAGATAGAGAGATGGATTGTACAAGGTGAGCAAAAAGGGGACTTGCCTTCTATTTTTGTATCACATCTTTTTGTTGCAGGTGGAATTGTTGGTGATGAAGAGCGGGAACTTGGAAGTGCTAAATTGGTACCACTTGAACTTTTGCCAAAGACAGATTATGTTGCATTAGGCCATATCCATAAGAGGCAGAGATTTGGAGAAAATATTCGCTATAGTGGTTCCATTATGCAGTATTCTTTTGATGATACAGCGAGAGAAAAAACGGTGACCATTTTTGATTTAAATCAAGAAAAAAGAGTACATAATTTAAAGGAAATTCCATTGCAGAAATCCTATCCACTCAAGCGTATAGAGGCATTTGGAGTAGAGGCTGCGATAGAGCTATTACAGAAATATCAAGACTACTATATTGAACTGATTTTATATATCAATGAACCACTAAAAAGTGGACAAATTGATAGGTTACATCAAGAGCATGCTCGCCTTGTTACGATACAGCCTATGATACAACAAAAAAGAGATATGCGAATTTATCCGACTATGCACAATAGTAAACTTTTACCAAGTGAATTGTTTAAAGAATTTTATAAAAGTGAATATGGTGATGAAGCATCAGAAAAATTAGTCAATTTGTTTATTGAATTTATGGAGAAATGCAATGAGACCTAAGTATTTAGAATTTGTAGGATTGAATTCCTTTCAAGAGGAAGCAAAGATAGATTTTGATACACTTTTTACCAGTGGACTTTTTGGTGTATTTGGAAAGACCGGAGCAGGTAAATCGACTATTTTAGATGCTATATCATATGCACTATATGGAAAAATCAATCGCAACAGCAGTAGTGGAGATAAGCGGGAAATCAATGAATTTATCAATAAAAATTGCAAAAAAATGATAGTCCGCTATACCTTTGAAATACAAGAAAAGACAGAGCGTGTGCAATATAGAGTGGAGCGTAGTCGTTCCACTAGTAATAGTACAGATGCTGTGTTATACCGCAACAATCTTGCAATTGCCGAAAAACAGGATGCCGTAAGTAAAAAAATTGAAGAGATTTTAGGTTTGACATATACAGAATTTAATAAATGTATTATCTTGCCACAAGGAGAGTTTACACAGTTTATCAAGCAAGATAATAAAGAACGCTTGGAGCTTATCTGTAAACTTTTTGATTTAAATAAATATATGAAGCTTGAAAGAGAAGTGAGCGAAAGTTATCGTATAATTTTAGCGCAAAAAAATGCGTTAGAAGCAAAACAGTCTGCTTATGCAGAGTATACAATAGAACAGGAAAAAAATTTGCAGCAAAATATCAAGACACAACAAAAAGAGCAAAAAAAATTACAAACAGAGCTAGAATCTTACGGCAGGGAATTGCAGAGTTTGCAAGAAGAATACAATAATCATAAAAAAAGAGAAGCGTTATTGCTAGAGAGCAAGATGCTACCATCTGCAGAAGAACTTGCAGATATGCGGGAATGGTTAGAACATATTGGCGATGTAAAGAGAGTGTTAAAGGAATATGATGCGCTCTGTCAAGAAGAAGAGAAGGAAAAGGAGATTTCTTTAAAGTTAAAAGAGAATACGGTAAATGTTGCACGGACTAACAGTGTATTGACAGAGCTATTGCAAAACGAAAAAGAGATGGATTTTACAGAACAAAAACTAGTTTTAAATACAGAGAAAGCAATCTTGGAAAATATAAAAGAATTGCAAATAGAGATTGTGGATTTAGAAAGGAATACAAAAGAATTAGAACAATTTAAAAGTGCTAGAGAGCAAGAATATCAAACAATCCATACAAAAATATTGCAGCTAAAGGAACGGATAGAGAACGGCAACAAGTATTTAAATGCTATGCCAGCTGCAGGAGATTACTTGACAGAACATTTAGGTGGAGCTCTTTTACAGAAAGAGTTTTTAGAGAACTATCAATATTTTTCTAAGCAAAAAAAGAGATTGGAGCAATATAATGATGGGTCTATTCTCTACCAAAAGGTGGGGGATGAACTTGCCAAACAGATTGATAAATATAATAAAAAAGTAGTGCAAACGCAGGAAAATATTGCTGCTGATAGTGTTATAGCAGAGTATAAAAGGCGGCAAGAGGACTTTAAAAAATATGAAAAAAAATTAGAAGCGTTAAAAATAGAGTTTGCAAATGATGAAAAAGAAAAGAGCAAAATTGAAAATGAGATCCAAAATTTACAAAGCAATATTGCTGAAAAAAGAAAACAAATCAACATAAAGACCAAGCAACGCAATGCAAAATTATGTGGTAAAACAATTGAAGAACAGAGTATAGTTTTACAAAAGCATATGGATGAAATTGTAAGACAAGAGAGATTGTTGCAAAAAGAAATTGAAGAAAAACGCAAGCAACTGCATACACTGCAGGCGGCAGTGCAAGTTGGCGAGACAGAACAAAAAAATAGCGTAGAAAAAATTAAGCATTTAAAAAATAGTGTAAATGCATTGCTATCTTCTTTAAAATATGATAGAATAGAAGAGTTGCATACCTATGCTCATAAATATGCAAATGATAAAGAGATTCATACTTTATTAGAAAAGGTAAATACAAATCGTACATTGCTTGAAAATTTACCAATCACACATTTTACAAAGGAGAAAGAAGAACGATTTTTAGAACTTAATAGTTTGCTACAGAACCTACAAGAGAAAAAAGATAGTTTAAATAGTAGTTTAGGTGCAAATTATGCCCATTTGCAGAATTTGCAAAAACAACTGCAAGAGAAAAGGAAAATTGCAGATGCATTAAAAAATATACAAGAAGAATATCAATTAACAGAGAGTTTACATACTTGTTTACAAAAGTATAAGTTTGTACATTTCATTGCAAATAATTATTTAAAAAATATTTGTCAAGAGGCAAATGGAACACTTTTACAGTTGACAAATAACCGTTATTATTTAGAGTATAAAGATGCAAAAACAGGATTTTTAATTATAGACAATTTTGCTGATGGAGAAAAAAGAAAAATACATACATTATCTGGTGGAGAAAGTTTTTTAGTCTCTCTATCGTTGGCATTAGCATTGTCAAATACAATTTATCAACATTCATTGAATCCAATAGAGTTTTTCTTTTTAGATGAAGGATTTGGTACACTAGATTGTGAACTTGTTGACACTGTTTTAGATGCTTTGACACAACTAAAAAAGAATAACTTTATTATCGGTTTAATTTCGCATGTAGAAGAATTAAAGGCACGCATTCCATACCAACTTATCGTCTATAGAGATGGTATAAAAGGTTCGAAAGTAGAAATAAAAGCGTAAATATATGATAAATATTGCCTTAGGGGGAGAAAAATTGCAAAATTCAATTTTAACACCTATAACATTATGGGAAGGGTTGGAAATTCCAACATTATCAGAATATGAAGTTATCCATGAATCTATTGTCGACGGCATTTTGTTTAGAAAAATCATTTTCAACGGTAGAAAAATAGGCGAGGAACAAATTAAGATATTTGCTTTACTTGCCATTCCACAAGAACAAAGTATAGAAAAAGCTGGTCTTTTGCTCTTGCCAGATATGCATGCTTCCGTTGAGTTTGAATTTGTAAAAAAATATGCATTGCAAGGATATACTGTTCTTATGCCTGATTATCGTGGAGAGTTTGAAGGGGCAGAACAATATACAAAGTATCCACAAAATATATCTTATGCAAACTATACTATAGCAAAAGAATGCATTGATGTCGTCGAAAAAACTGAACAAGAGACTCCATGGTATGAATGGGTCAATGTTGCACTCTATAGTCTATCTCTATTAAAGAATTTACGACATATAGAAGTTGTCGGAGCAGTTGGTATTCGCGCTGGTGGAGATATATTATGGCAACTTGCTGCAATCTCCGATGATTTAGCTTGTGCAGTAAGTGTCTGTGCTGGAGGTTGGCGTATACATGGTAACCAACTAAAACATGCTGAATTGATTGAAGAACAGTCTATGAGTGTAGGCCAGAGAAAGTTTTTAGCATGTTTAGAAGCACAAGGATATGCACCACTTATCAAATCACCTATGCTGATGCTTTGTGCCTGCAATGATAAAGGTTTTAATGTAGATAGAGCATATGACACTTTTGCGCGTATCAACAGTGCACAGGAAAAAGCAATTTATTTTTCGACAAATTCGACTGGCCAACTTGGATTTACCAGTTTGCAAGATTTAGATTTGTTTTTAAAAAAATATCTTCTTGGTGAACAAATTTATATTCCACAACCGGTACAAATTAGTTTAGAAGAGATGGATGGCGAATTACTTGCAAGTATAAAATATGATGACAATGCAAAAATTAAAAATTGCCAAGTATATGTTACTGAAGAGCTTGTGAATCCGGCATTTAGAGATTGGCGTAAATGTAAATTGAAGCAACAGATAGCATCAGACGAATGCTTATACAGTGTTGAAACACTAAAAGGGGCAAAAGATGTATTTGTCTTTGCAAATATAGATTACCATTGTGGTTTTGCAATCTCTTCTAAAATAACACATCTCTCTATTGAAGGGAAACATTATACAAATCAAATCACTACATCTAAAATTTTATATAGTAGTAGCGAAGGGAAAGATGGCTTTTTAGCAGAAGTACCCAAAACACAACTTTTAGGTGGAGTTTTAATTCATACAGAGCATCCAGCAATTGAATTTATAGAAGGACCAGCACAAATTATTGGTATATCTTCTCAATTTACACTTAAGTTTTATAGATTATATTCGGTAAAAGATAAATTGGATGAAACAAGTTTAATTAAGTTTGATGTTTATGCTCCAAATGGTGGAGAATTGACTTTGACAATTGCACATATTCTTGAAAATGGTTATGATATTGAAAAATACACACATACAATCAGCTTGCAACAGGGGGAATATTGGTCTAGTTGCATTGTATCTTCAAATGAATTCAATAACGAACAGGGAAAGCGTTTGCAAACTTTTGCAAGTTCTCTATATCTAGCTTTTAATGCCAATAAAAAGTTCTGTATCAATAATATTATCAATTTATAGAAATCTGTCTAGGAGAGGTATATGGAAAATACTATACACACAAATATAATACTATCAGAATCTATGCAAAAGAGCGATATTTCTACAGAAGTTAGGAGAAAAAAGACAAATAAAAAGGGCAAAAAGAAGAAAAAATGGTATTTTATTCCCCTTATTATTCTCTATGTTCTTTTGGCGATTGTAGCAAGTTTAGTCATAACACTTTTTATTCTCAATATTTTATTTCAAGGTGTGTATGTGAGTGGAGCCTCTATGGAACCAACTTTAGAGGATGGCGATTTTTTATATATGCGTAGGCGTGTTTCTCCAAATCGTGATGATATCATTGTCATTCAAGCAAGAGATGAAAAAGGGAACAATCTCTTTGTAATTAAGCGTGTTATTGGCCTTGCAGGGGATAAAATTTATCAGGAAAATGGACAACTCGTACGGCAACAGATGGGGAAAGAAAAACAATATTGTGGAAGTATAGGAGAAAATCATAGAGACTTTCCAACAGTGACTCGTGCAGTTACTGTTGAAGTAAATTCTGTTTTCGTCTGCGGAGACAATAGAACAAATAGTTTAGACTCCCGAACGGATTGGTTTGGAAGATTATCTTTAGATGGATTAGAAGGGGTAATTACACCGTGGTCCATTCAAGTGAAGGCACAACTGAAAGTTATTTATAAATTTTTTAATGTTAACCAATTTGTAGGAAATAGTATGAATAAAAAGGAGTATATTTATGGAGAGAGAGGATATTGCAAGACAATATAAATGGAATACAAAAGATATCTTTGTAAATGATTCTGCATGGGAAAAACTTTTTATACAAATTGAGAAAAAGATAAATTTTTCTCAATTTGTAGGTCAACTAAACACTGAAGAGAATATTGCAAAATTTTTGCAACAACAAGAAGAATTTTTGTTGCAATTAGAAAGATTATACTTATATGCACATTTAAAACATGATGAAGATACAAAAGTAGCAAAATATATTGCAATGCAGTCAAAAGCGATGTCTCTTTATGTGCGTTATTCCACTGAAACAGCATTTGTCTTGCCAGAACTTTTAAGTTTACCTTTAGAGAAATTAGAAGAACTACAACATTCTCATCTATGCAAAGACTATGATTACTTTTTTAAACAACTCATTGCACAAAAGGCCTATCTTTTACCAGCGGAACAAGAGAAAATTTTAGCTATGACAGGGGAAGTATTTAACCAATTCAAAAATATATTTTCTATGATTGATAATGCAGATATGCAATTTGGTGAAGTAGAAAACATACCTCTATCCCATGCAAGTTATAGTAAAATTATGCACGGCACGGATAGAGAATTGCGTAAAAAAGCATTCCAAAAATATTATGCATGCTATATGCAACGTGCGAATACAATTGCAGCAACCTATTATGGTAATGTACAAAAAAATGTATTTATAACGAAAGTTCGTGGCTATGAACATTGTTTGCAAAAGGCCCTTATTGCTGAGGATGTTGCAGAGATTGTCTATGATAATTTAATTGCATCTGTGCATGAATCCCTTGTTGATATGTATGATTATATAAAATTTCGTAAATCTGCATTGCATTTAAAAGAGATGCACTTTTATGATATTTATACGCCAATTGTTGCTACATTAGAAAAAAATATTCCATATGAAGATGGATACAAAATTGTTAAAAATGGATTGAAAGCTTTAGGGGAAGACTATTTACAGATTCTTGATGAAGCCTATCATAATGGATGGATTGATGTCTATGAATCGAAAGGGAAACGGAGCGGCGCCTATAGTTCCGGTATATACAACATACATCCGTATGTACTATTGAACTATAATAATACGGTAAATGATGTCTTTACAGTTGCACACGAGATGGGGCATGCAATACATACCTATTATGCAAATCAATCGCAGTGTTATGCTAAGGCGGACTATCGTATTTTTGTTGCTGAAGTAGCAAGTACTGTCAATGAAGTTTTACTCTTGAAACATATGTTAAAGACAAGTACAGATAAAGAAGAATTAAAGTATTACTATAACTACTATTTAGATATGATGCGCGGTACACTTTTTAGACAAACTTTATTTGCTGAATTTGAAGTTTTTGCACATACGCAAGTGCAAGCAGGTATACCACTCACAGTGGAGAGTATGAATGCATATTATCTTACATTGAATAAAAATTATTATGGGGACTCTATTGTCTATGATGATGAAATTGCTTATGAATGGGCGAGAATACCACATTTTTATAATGCATTTTATGTCTATAAATATGCTACAGGAATAATTAGTGCAATTAGCATTGTGGATAAAATTTTAAAAGAAGGAGAGAGTGCTGTTGTTGCATATAAAAACTTTTTAAGAGCAGGTGGCAGTGATAGTCCGGTTGAGCTTTTAAAGATTGTTGGGATTGATTTGACACAAAAACAAGCTTTTGAAACAGCAATGCATGAGTTTAAAAATACCTTAGAAAAATTAAAAGAAGTATAAATATATTGAGGATAAAAATGAAAAAGGCAAATAGTGCAAAACAACTGGATAAGTTAGAGGTGCCGCATACTATTGAAGCGGAAAAAAGTTTGCTTGCCTGTATTTTATTAGATGAAAAAATTCAGATTGAACTGCTAGAAAAGTTGGAAGAAGAGGACTTTTATTTAGAAAATAATCGAATTCTTTTAAATTGTATGAAAACTGTAGTCTATGCAAGAGTGGAACTTGATTTTGTAACTTTAGTAGATGCGCTTGAAAAGCAAGGGAATTTAAAAAAGGTTGGAGATATTGCTTGTATTACAGAGCTTGTAAATAGTATACCTTCTGCTGCAAATTATAAAAGTTATTATAATATTGTCAAACGAGATAGTACACATAGAAAACTTATGCGTGGCGGACAGAGTATTATTGAGCGGGCAAGGGAATCTCTAGATACTATTGATAGTATTGCATATGCTGAAAAAGTAATATTTGATATCTCTAAGATGTCGGATACCTCTGATTTAATTGATATGCGTGAAGATAGTGCTTTTGATGATGTTCTGCAAAAATTTGAGTTAATTGCAAAAGATAAAGATGCTTTACGCGGTGTACCTACTGGATTCAACCGTTTAGACCAAATCACAAATGGACTACAAAAATCAGACCTTGTTGTCTTGGCAGCGCGACCAGGGGTTGGTAAGACAACAATTGGTATGAATATAATTGAAAATGCTTGTCTTATACACGATAAAGTTTGTGCTGTTTTTTCTTTGGAAATGCCACGTATCCAACTTGCACAACGACTCATTTGTTCCTATGCAAAAGTGAGTATGAGTAAAGCAATGTCTGGTAAACTTGACCAAAATGATTGGGCGAAACTGTGGCAAGCTAGTACAAAAATTAAAAAGGCAAAACTTTTTATAGATGATTCATCTATCATTACGCCAGCGGAAATACTATCAAAATGTAGACGCTTAAAGACGAGAAAGGAAGGGCTTGACCTTGTAATGATTGACTACTTGCAACTTATGCGTAGTGGTGAAAGACGAGCGGAGGAAAATAGACAACAGGAAATTGCATCTATCACTCGAAATTTAAAAATTATGGCAAAAGAACTCAATCTACCTATTTTATGTCTATCCCAACTTAGAAGAATATCTGCAAAAGAAGAACCGCAACTCTCCGACCTTAGAGAATCTGGTGCAATTGAACAGGATGCCGATATGGTTTTATTTATACATAGACCGGAAGTTGCTGCAACGGCAGAGGAAATCAAGGCAGGTGTTATTAAAAAAGGTGAAGCGGATTTGATTATTGCAAAACATAGAAATGGTGAGTTAGGGAGAGTAAAATTACAATTTAAAGCAGATGAAGTGCGTTATATCAATCCTCCAGTAGATCTACATGAAGATGGTCAATATGTTGTAGATGGTGGTAATTTTATTCCACCAACAAAATTGCATAGTATTGATGCTGTTTTAGAGGATATTCCATTTGAAGCAGCAGTTAGAAATGATACAATTACCACAGATTTGGCTGAAGAAGAAAGTCTCATCAATACAGATAAAAAATCCTATCCTCCAGAGGGTATGATTTTCGGGAATGATGAAGAAGAGGATGAAGAATTCAACTACTATGGAGAGGATGACGATGTTTAATAGAATACAAGAAACGAATTCTAAAACTTTGGCATATGCAAAAGAGTTAATTTTAAACAATCAAGTTGTTGCCTTTCCAACAGAAACAGTATATGGACTCGGTGCAAATGCCTTAGAGGATAAAGCGGTAGAAAATATTTTCACATTAAAAGGGCGTCCGCAAGACAATCCGCTTATTGTACATCTGCATAAAGAATATGATATTGAAAAACTTACAGAACCACCTATGCCACATTTACGACAATTGATTGATAAATTGGCACCTGGTCCAATTACTTTTATACTAAAGAGTAAAAAAATTGTTAGCAATCTTGTAACTGCAAATTTAGATACAGTAGCAATTCGCATACCGAATCATCCAATGGCGCAAGCTTTTTTAAAGGAAGTTGACCTACCAATTGCTGCTCCTTCAGCAAATATATCTACACATACAAGTCCAGTAACGGCACAACATGTACAAGATGATTTTGGTGATAAATTGCCTTTAATTTTAGATGGAGGGCGTTCTTTTTATGGTTTAGAGAGTACTGTGTGTGACATAACTGGTGAAAAACCAATTATTTTGCGACAAGGTTTCATTACGGCTGATGAAATTGCATCTATTGTTGGAGATTGTTTGCAGTTATCCGATACCAATAAGCAAGAAGAATTAAAAAGGTTATCACCAGGTACACGCTATAAACATTATGCACCAAACTGTAAAACTACACTTTTTGAAAGCAACCAAATATCTGACTTAGAAAAATATGCACATGATTTGCAGGAAAATGGAATCTCTTTTGCAATTTTAGCGGAGTCTAGTGCAATCACAGGCTTTCAAAATTATAAAGTTTATAATTTAGGAAATACTGCTAAAGAGATGGCAAGTAATCTTTATATGTATTTAAGGGAAGCAGAGAAAGAAGTAGAAAATTTGCTAGTCCTTTTGCCAATAGGACAGAGTGAAATTTTACAAACGGTACAAAATAGGTTAAAAAAGGCATGTGGAAAACTTTAAAATACAAAAAGTATGCTTATGCAATAGGCGGTATATGAAGGAAAAACAAATTTTATTTTTATGTGTAGGTAATACATGTCGAAGTCCTATGGCAGAATTTATTTGTAAAAGAAAGGCAAAACTGTATAATATCCACTCTTTAAAAATTATCTCTGCAGGTTTTTGTGTCGATATGCACAGTCATTTAAATAGATATACAGAACAATGTCTTTTAGAAGCTAATTTTGATATAGAAAATTTTATACCAAAACAGATTGGTCATCAAATGTTATGTGATAGTGATATTATTTTTTGTATGACTGAAAATCAAAAAAGAATGCTAGAAGATGTATATACTGGAATATATTCCAGTGTCGATTTTATTGGTAGAGATATTGAAGACCCATGGGGAGAAGGACTAGAAGCATATAAGTTTGTGTATAGTCAAATTGAAGAAGTTTGTGATAAATTATTGCAAAAAATTCAAGAAAATAAATTATAATGGAGAAAAATATATGAAAATTGCAATTGCTTGTGACCATGGTGGGTTAGTTCTAAAAAAAGTTTTGGTAGAATATTTAAAAAAACAAGAATATGAAATTTGTGATTTTGGTACAGATAGTGCTACATCATGTGACTATCCAGATTTTGCTTTACCTGCAAGTGAAGCAGTTGCGTCTGGTAAATGCAAATATGGTATTTTAATTTGTAGTACAGGTATAGGGGTTTCCATTGTAGCAAATAAAGTGAAGGGAATTCGCTGTGCACATTGTCAAGACGCATACAGTGCTAAATTTACACGGTTGCACAATGATGCAAATATGCTTGCATTTGGACAAAAATTGATTGGTGAAGGCATTATGTTTGATATAGTCAATGCATTTTTGCATACAGAGTTTGAAGGTGGAAGACATCAAAATAGAGTACAAAAAATTGCGAATATAGAAGAAAAATATTTTAAATAGGAGTTGTTTATGAAAAAAGTTACAAAGGCAGTTATCCCTGCAGCAGGATTTGGTACACGTTTTTTACCAATCACAAAATCAGTTTGTAAAGAAATGTTGCCGATTGTAGATAAACCAACATTGCAATATATTATTGAAGAAGCTGTTCAATCTGGTATAACAGATATTTTGATTGTAACAGGTAGAAATAAAAAAATACTAGAAGACTTTTTTGATTATACTCCAGAACTTGATGCACTATTGGAACAAGATAATAAAATTAAACTTTTAAAGATATCCAAAGAGATTGAAAAGATGGTAAATTTATATTTTGTGCGTCAAAAACATCCATGTGGATTTGCAAATGCTTTACAATATGCAAAGGCATTTACTGGTGATGAGCCTTTTGCAATTTTACTAGGAGATGATATTATTTATACAGATAGCAATACAAAACCTGTAACACAGCAATTGATTGAAAACTATTACAAATATCAAAAACCAACACTTGCACTTATGGAAGTGGATGATAAGGATATCAATAAATATGCGAATATTAAAGCGCGTAAAACAGATGGAAAAAGTTGTGATATCGCATTGATTGTAGAAAAACCGAAGGCAGAAAATAAATTTTCAAATTATGCAGTAATTGGTAGATACATTGTTGAAAGTGACATATATAATTTAATTGATAATTTAAAGCCATCAGAAACTGGAGAAACTTTTTTTACGGAAGCATTACAAGCACTTGCAAAAGAAAATCGATTGACAGGATATCAATTTGCAGGTAAAAGATATGATGCTGGCGATAAGTTAGAATATTTAATAGCTAATGTAGAATATGCCTTACGCGATTTTAATCTACAAAAGGAATTTACAAATTATCTTAAAAATTTAGTTGCAAAATTATAAAATATGAGGGTAATATGCGTATTAAATTGACAAATGCACAAATATTGGTCAATGTATATACAACTGTTTTTAAAGGCGAAGTGTGTATTGAAAATGGTAAAATTATTTATGTTGGCAAGGAAGACTATCAAGGTGAGTTTGATAGAGTTATCGACTGTAAAAATAATCTCGTAATGAGCAGTTTTTGTAATGCACATACACATGCAGCTATGTCTTTGTTTCGTGGTATTGCTGATGATTTACCGCTTGATGCATGGTTATTTCAAAAAATTTTCCCACTAGAAGCACATCTTACACCGGAAGATGTCTATTGGGGAACAATGTTACAAATTGCAGAATTTGCTAAAAATGGTATAACTGCTTTTGCCGATATGTATTATTATCCTGAAATGGTCTATGAGGCAACGCAAAAAGCAAATATGGCAGTTGCCTTATGTTGTGGGGCAAATTCTTATTCAAATTATGACGTCATTCGTACAATTGAAAAAAATTATAATTTATATCATAAAAAGACAGATAGAGTACGCTATTTTCCAGGATTACATGCCGAGTACACATGTGAAGAATCGCTCATATGTAAAGTTGCTGATTTTTTGGCAGAAAGTGGAGCAAAAAGTTATATTCATTTAGCAGAGACGCTGAAGGAAGTAGGAGAATGTACAGTTCGTCACAATGGTCTAACTCCAACGCAATACTTGCATAAACTTGGATTTTTTGATAATGGAGGAGTTGCAGCACATTGCGTTTATGTTGATAAAGATGACATTGCACTCTTAAAACAGAGCAGGATAGTACCCGTTATAAATAGTGCCAGCAATTTAAAGCTTGCTTCTGGAATTGCACCTGTGCAAGCAATGTTGCGACAAGATTTACAACTTGCAATTGGTACAGATGGTAGTGCAAGTAATAATGCAACTTCAATCTTTAAAGAGATGTATTTGTTTAGTTGTCTACAAAAATATAGTTTAAAAGATGCTGCTGCAGTACCGGCTGAGAATGCCTTGCAAGCGGGAACACAAAATGCCTTTGAGGCATTTGATTTTGAGGCAGGGCAACTCATTGTTGGGAATATGGCAGATATGATTTTAATAGATTGTCATACACCAAATATGCAACCATTGCAGCATATCGTGAAAAATTTAGTATATGCAGGAGATAGCTCTAATATATTGCTTACAATTGCTGGCGGTAAAATTATTTACGAATATGGCAATTATCATATAGGAGAGGAAATAGATACAATTTATAAAAAATGTAATCTTATGCAAGAAAAACTTTTAAAAAAAGCTAAAATTTAAGTGTATTGCAATAAAATATTCAAGTTTACTTTATTTTTTATTGCAAAAACTTATAAAATCCGCTAAATAACCTTAAAATTTTACTTTATGAAAACATTAAACTTTTCATTGAGTTTAATATTTGAGGTAGGATTGTGGAAGAGCGCATTGCAGAACTTTTTGCTGAAAGATATATTTACAACTATTATTCTGGATATGGATATTTAGTTATAGCAGTAAAAATAGCAGTAAAAAAACAAATTTTACAGGAAAAAATTGATGATTTTTTAGAATTGATTGCTATACAATCGTTAGATTCTAAAGTAAAAATTAGCAGATGTTTGCGTAGGGCATATACACTTTCAATTATTTTAGAAAAGGGATGTTATTATCGAAATAAAACGCCCAAACAATTGTTAGATGCAATTTATTATATTGTATTTCAAATTGCAAGTACTTTAGTTTTAGAAGGGTATTCATAAACTAGAGATTTTATTTTTATAAGAATTGTTAATACATAAAAATTCTTTATTTACTAAATCTATATAATTTTAGTTCGGTATTTTTTATAATGTTTATTGACAATGTTGGTAAAAAATGGTATTATAAAGAAAAAATCCTAGGAGAAGATATATGTTAATTTATGATTATCAATTTATCAAAAATGACGGAACTACTGTAAACTTAAAAGACTTTGAAGGAAAAGTACTATTATTAGTAAATACAGCAAGTAAATGCGGTTTTACATATCAATATGAAGGACTAGAAAAATTACATAAAGCATATAAAGATAAAGGTTTAGTTATTATTGGTTTCCCATGTAACCAATTTGGTGAACAAGAACCAGGTACAGATTCTGAAATTGCAGAATTTTGTAAATCAAATTATGGTGTTGATTTCATAATGGCGAAAAAAATAAATGTTAGAGATGCAGATATCCATCCACTTTTTAAATATTTGACAGAACAAACAACATTCAAAGGTTTTTCTGGTGAAAAGGCAGAAATGCTAACAAATCACTTAAAGGCTAACTTCCCAGAAAGTTATATGCAAGACAATCAAATTAAATGGAATTTTACAAAGTTTTTGGTTGACAAAAATGGTAAAATTGTTGAAAGATTTGAACCAACAGCTGACCCTGAACTTATTGCAAGTGCAATTGAAAAACTTTTATAATTATTCTATTAAAAAAGCAGAATAACAAAATTGTTGTTCTGCTTTTTTGTTTATGCTTTGATATGGAATAGATTGACAAAAATTTAATAAATATATATAATAGAAACATAGTATAGATAAAGGAAGATAGCATTAGCATGAAAAAAATTCTAGTTACTGGCGGTATAGGTTATATAGGTTCACATACTGTAGTTGAATTATATAAGGCAGGATATGAAGCAATTATTGTAGATAATTTATCAAATAGTAAAAAATCTGTATTAAAAAGAATCGAGCAAATAACACAAACTGAGATTAAATTTTATGAAAATGATGTACGAGATGTAGCTGCACTGGATAAAATATTTACTGAAAATAAAATTGATGCCGTTATACATTTTGCTGGTTTAAAGGCAGTTGGTGAATCTGTTGAAAAACCTCTAGAATATTACAATAATAATATCATCGGAACATTGCGGTTATTAGAAGTAATGAAAAATCACAATTGTAAAAATATTGTATTTTCATCCTCAGCAACAGTTTATGGCAATCCACATACTGTGCCAATTGAGGAACATTTTCCACTCTCCGTGACCAATCCATACGGACGTAGCAAGCTAATTATTGAGGAAATGTTACAAGATATCTATAAAGCTGATGCTAGTATGAATATAGCAATTTTACGCTATTTTAATCCAATAGGAGCATTAGAAAATGGATTGCTCGGTGAAGACCCAAATGGTATACCAAATAATTTGTGTCCATATATTACAAAAGTTGCAGTTGGTAAACTTTCACATCTAAATGTATTTGGTAATGATTATCCAACAATTGATGGAACTGGTGTGCGAGATTATATTCATGTAGTTGACCTTGCAAGAGGACATAGTTTGGCATTGCAGAAATTATTTACTGAAAGTGGTTTATTTATTGTAAACTTAGGTACTGGTAGAGGGTATAGTGTTTTAGAAGTAGTGCATGAATTTGCAAAAATTTTAGACAAAGAGATACCATATAAAATTGTGGAAAGAAGAGCCGGTGATATTGCAACATGTTATGCAGATTGTAAATTTGCTGAAAAATTATTAAATTTTAAAACAGAAAAAACTTTGACAGAAATGTGTAGAGATGCATTAAATTTTCAGCTAAAAAATCCGAATGGATATGAAGATGATTAAAAAGGATTCGTGCTATGAATTGTAGAGATACACTCAGAATCAATGCACAAGGACATCTTGAAATTGGAGGGATAGATACCGTTCAATTAGTAAAGGAATTTGGTACCCCTCTCTATGTTATGGATGAAGAGCACATTCGTAAAATGTGTGGCATTTATCGTCAAACTATAGAAAAAGAATACAATGGAAATGGATTGGTTTTATATGCTTCAAAAGCATTGTCATGCTTAGCAATTTATAAAATTGTAGAGCAAGAATCACTTGGTATTGATGTTGTTTCTGGAGGTGAACTCTATACTGCTTTAAAGGCGGGATTTCCAACTGATAAAATCTATATGCATGGCAATAATAAACTTGTAACAGAATTACAAATGGCTATTGAAAATAAAATTGCTTGTATTGTTGTAGATAACTTTACTGAACTTGATATTCTAGATGCGTTGTGTCAAAAATATGGAGTCCAACAAAATATTTTACTTCGTATCAATCCTGGAGTAGAGGCACATACACATCAGTATATTCAAACGGCAAAAGTAGATAGTAAATTTGGTTTTGCTATATCCAATGGAAGTGCAGAGCAATTTACACAATATGCATTGACAAAAAAGAACTTAAATTTGCAGGGATACCATTGTCATATTGGTTCTCAAATTTTTGAAAGAGATTCATTTGCCCTAGCTACAGATATCATGTTACAATTTATAGCAGATATGCAAAAAAAATATCAATTTGAAGCATCTGTTTTAAATTTAGGAGGCGGATATGGTATTTGGTATACAGATGAAGATGTCAAAACGAATATAAATTGCTATGCAGAATATGTAAAAACAATTATTACACAACTCAGAAAGAAAGCAAAAGAATATAATGTAAAAGAACCATTTTTATTGATTGAACCAGGGCGTTCCATTGTAGGTGAGGCTGGCATAACATTATATACTGTAGGCAATATAAAAGAAATAGCAAATCTAAAAAAATATATTGCTATAGATGGTGGAATGTTTGATAATCCTAGATATGCTCTTTATCAAGCAAAGTATACTGCGTGTATCGCGAATAGAGCAAATGACAAGGCAACTGAAATTGTATCTTTAGCAGGTAAATGCTGTGAAAGTGGTGATTTTATTTGTGAAGATATTCCACTTGCGAAAGCAAATATTGGAGATATTATAGCTGTATTTTCCACTGGTGCTTATAACTATGCAATGTCTAGTAACTATAATAGAAATTTAGTGCCACCCATTGTGCTAGTTAAAAAAGGAAGAGCTGCATATATTGTAAAACCACAAACTTTTGAAGATATTATTCGCAATGATGTTTTGCCAGAGTATTTAAAATAATAAATGTAAATTATGTGCATTAGAGCATAAAATTATCCATTTTAACTTGGATATACAAAAAAAAGAAGTAGATTTACTGCTTCTTTTTTGCATTTATATAGTAAATATTTTCTTGTATTACAAGTGGGTATGTTATAAGTGTAGTGGAATCTAAATTTTCATTATGCATACTTACTGCTGAAATTTGAGAGTTTTGATAAGTTGTATAGTAGTAAATGCCTTTATCAGCATTACAACAAGAAGAATAAATGGTATATTCATATGCTCCGCCACCAATATCACATAGGCCTTTTTGCTGTTCTACAGATTTTAAAATATGAAAAAATTGATTTATTGCTTCCTCTTCCGTTTTTTGGTTATTGAAGGCATTTGCACGAATGAAGGCAACACGAGCAAAACGAGAAGTAGATGTTAAATCTCCAGGAATACCAATAGCGCCCATACCACGACTATATTCCACGAGAGGTATATCTTTTGCAAAAAAATTGTTAGATATTTTAGAGGAACAATGTCTATATTGGTTCAAGTGAAATAGTTGCATAGGAAAGGGTGGATTGTTTGTCAAAACATCAGTGGGATTGTCATAAATTTTAATACCATCTTCTACACTTTCAAGGACGATACTTTTGTTTTTATCACTAATCAACCAGTGTAGTGGACTTGGTGGGTAATCGGCATTAAAAGCTTGGTCGGTAATATTGATATCCTTTAATAAATTTTTTACTTCAGCAATCGTCGTACATTGTGTCAAAACCCAAGGAATGAGTTCATAAGTGGCAATATTATTTTTATTTGGCATTGCTTTTTGGTATACTGCATTGCCAGAAAAATAAAGTCCGGCCATGCTCAAACCTTTTTCATTGGTAGCATCAAAATAAAGTGGATAATTTTCTACAACAATGCCCATACCAATTATAGCAGGATGTTGTGCAATTGTCTTTTCTTCCTGTTTAAAGATAAATTTAAATTTACGTGGAGTAATGACTACTTCTTGACTAAAATCAAAATCAAAATCCAAATTGCGACCAAAATAATTATCTTTTGCATGAAATGCAAGTGCTGTACACATATAATTTTTAACTCCTTAAATAAAATATATGCTTAGTATATGTCTTTTAGCAATAAAATGCAAGACATAGCTAATAATTATAATTTTATAAATAAAAATTATTTTTTAATTTTAGGTCTTGACATTAAGAGTAAACAGTAGTATTATAAAAGTAGAAATAATATATATGTACATATAAATTATATTTTTTAGCTATTATGCAATACTGATAATAGACAGCACGAATAGGAGTATGCTTTATGAAAATTACAGAATGTTATATTGATGACAAAAAAGCTTTTATGGAAAGGAATATTGTTGTACCAAATTACAATGCTACCACATTAAAAACAGAAACAGAAAAACATCCTCGTTGGATACATTTTGGTGGCGGAAATCTTTATAGATGTTTTCATGCAAAAATTGCACAAGACTTATTAAATGAAAATTTAATGGATTCTGGAATTGTCTTAGTTGAAAGTTTTGGAAAGGAACTTATTGAACAAGTATACCATCCAAATGATAATAAAAGCCTATCTGTTGTAATGATGGCAGATGGAAGTTTTACAAGAGAACTTATTGCATCCACAACACATGCATCATTCTTAAATAAGAGTAATTTGCAAGATTTAAAATTTCTTCAAAATGTTTTTGAAAATGATAGTTTACAATTTGTTACTCTTACAATCACTGAAAAAGGTTATGTAGTAAAAGATATTGCAGGGAATTTATTGCCATATATTCAAGAGGATATTCAAGCAGGAGCAGACATTGCAAAATTGAATTCCACACTTGCACAACTTGCGTATTTTTTATATTGCCGTTTTCAAAAAGGTGGTAAGGGTATTGCTTTATTATCAACAGATAACTTTTCACATAATGGAGATAGACTTAAAGAATCATTACAAGTCATTATTCGTGGTTGGGTAGAAAATAAATCTGTACCACAAGCATTCTATAGTTATATTTTTGAAAGTAAAAAAGTATCCTTTCCTTATTCCATGATTGATAGAATAACCCCAGGACCAAGTCAAGCAATTGCAGACAAATTGCAGGCAGATGGTATTGAGGGAATGAATATTATTAAATTGGAAAGAGGGGCACCAATTGCTGCATTTGTAAATACCGAAGAGATATATTATTGGGCTATTGAAGATGATTTTCCAAATGGTCGTCCTCCACTAGAAAAGGCATTTGGAGTTTTCATGGCAGATAGAGAGACTGTAAATAAAACAGATCTTATGAAAGTTACAACATGTCTAAATCCATTGCATACCGCACTTGCTGTAAATGGTTGTCTATTAGGATATACAAGTATCTATGATGAAACAAAAAATGCAGATCTCTTAAAGTTAATTGAAAAAATCGGATATGAAGAAGGTTTACCTGTTGTGGAAGACCCTAAAATTATCAATCCAAAACAGTTTATTGATGAAGTTATCTATAAGAGATTTATGAATCCAAATATTCCAGATATGCCACAGAGAATAGCGACAGATACTTCACAAAAACTTGCAATTCGTTTTGGTGAAACAATTAAGTCTTATATGAAGAGTAGTACACTAGATACAAAATCATTGGTATTTATTCCATATGTTATCGCATCTTGGTGTAGATATCTTATGGCTATTGATGATGCTGGAAAGGCATTTACACCTTCACCAGACCCATTATATAATGTTTTATATCCTAATGTGAAAGATATCAAACTAGGAGATAAAATTGATGTACACAAACATTTACAACCAATTTTAAGCAATAAACAAATTTTTGGTGTCGACCTTTACGAAGCAGGTATTGCAGAAAAGGTAGAAGAAATTTTTGTAATGCTCATACAAAAGGAAGGAGCGGTTGCTACAACTTTACACAAACTATTGAATGCTTAAGAATAGAGGAGAATATAAATATGGAAATGACTTTTAGATGGTATGGTAGTAAGTTTGATAAAATCAAATTAAAGGATATCAAACAAATTCCAGGGTGTAAGGGAATTGTAGGGACTCTATTTGATATTCCTGTAGGCGAAGTGTGGCCAAAAGATAAAATCAAAGCTTTAGTGGATGAAGTGGAAGCAGCCGGTCTAACTTTAAAGGTAATTGAAAGTGTAAATGTACACGATGATATTAAGATTGGTTTGCCAACGCGTGATAAATATATTGAAAATTATAAACAAACAATCCGCAACTTAGCAGAGTTTGGCGTAGAAGTTATTTGTTATAATTTTATGCCTGTTTTTGATTGGATTAAAACAGATTTAGAATATAAATTGCCAGATGGTTCTACAACACTTGTCTTTGAAAAGGAAGGTATTGATAAAGACCCTCAAGATATTATTAAAGAAGTGGAAGAAAGAAGTTCTGGTTATACTCTACCAGGTTGGGAACCTGAACGCCTAGCAAAAGTAAAAGAGCTTTTTGAGGCATATAAAGATGTAGATGATAAAAAGTTGAGAGAAAATTACAAATACTTTTTAAAAGCAATCATTCCAACATGTGAAGAAGTGGGTATGAAAATGGCAGTGCATCCAGATGACCCTCCATACTCAATATTTGGTTTGCCAAGAATTATTAAAAATCGTGAAGATTTAGATTGGTTGTGTAAAGTTGTAGATAGTCCATGTAATGGTATTACTTTATGTGCTGGTAGTATTGCAGAAGATCCAAAAAATAATGTCTATGATATTTTGGAAGAGTTTACAAAACGTGGTAGAATTCATTTTGCACATGTACGCAATATCAAATTTATCAACGAAGAAAAGGCTGACAAAGATTTTTATGAAGCACAACATTTATCTAGCGAAGGTTCATTAGATATGTATAAAATTATGAAAGCTTTACATGATAATGGTTTTAATGGATTTATTCGTCCAGACCATGGTCGTATGATTTGGGGAGAAACAGGGCGTCCAGGATATGGACTTTATGACCGTGCATTAGGCTTGACATATTTAAATGGTTTATGGGAAGCACTTGAAAAGCAAAATAAAAAATAAGAATGAGAGTTTGTAAAATGTGTATAGCAACACTATAAGAGGAAGTAAAGATGTTTTTAAATGATGATTTTTTATTAAACAATGAATGGAGTAAAAAACTCTATCATACTTATGCAAAAAAACAGCCCATAATTGACTATCACTGCCATTTAAGTGCAAAAGATGTTTATGAAAATAGACAATATGAAAACTTGACAAAAATTTGGTTAAATAGTGATGGGGCTGGAGACCATTACAAGTGGCGTTTGATGCGTGCAAACGGTGTAGATGAAAATTTAATCTCTGGTAATGGAGATGATTATCAAAAATTTTTAGCATTTGTAAAAACTTTAGAGAAAGCAATAGGAAATCCAATTTATGAATGGAGTCATCTAGAATTAAAAAGATATTTTGGCATTGATATGCTTATTACCGAAAAAAATGCAAAGGCAATTTGGGAAAAAGCAAATGCACTTCTTGCAACTGAAGAATATAGAGCAAGAAATTTATTGAAAAAAATGAATGTTGTAGCTGTTGCAACAACAGATGACCCAGCGGATGACTTAAAATATCATAAGCTATTACAGGCAGAAGAGGGAAAAAATACATTTAAAGTATATCCAACTTTTAGACCAGATAGAGCAATGCAAATACAAAATGAAAATTTTTTAGAGTATGTGCATACACTTGAAAAGGTAGTAGGATTTAAAATTGATGGATTAAAGGCATTCCAAAGAGCACTTGAAGAGCGTGTTGGATATTTTAAAAATGTTGGTTGTTTTATTGCCGACCACGGTTTAAATACCTTTCATTTTACACAATATAAACCTAGAGATATTGAAATAATTTTTGCAAATAAAATGGCAGGAAAAGTAATTACTGATGAAGATGCAGTACTATATTTATCTTTTATGCAAATTTTCTTTATGAAGCTCTATAAACACTTCAATATGACCATGCAAATGCATATGAATGTATTTAGAAATGCAAGTGCAGTAAATTTTAAAAAGATAGGTGTCGATGCGGGATTTGACTCTGTGGGTGATCAAGCAAGCCTTGGACGGGAATTATTAAAATTATATAGTTATGCACAAGAAATAAATGCCTTTCCAAAATCTATCTGGTATACACTCAATCCAAATGATTTATTGGTACTAGCAACGCTAATGCAAAGCTTTCAAGGAGAAGTAAAGCAACGCATACAACTCGGTTCTGCTTGGTGGTTTAGTGACAGTTATCACGGAATGCGTGAACAGATGACCATATTAGCAAGTCAAAGCTTATTTGGTAATTTTGTAGGGATGCTTACAGATTCGCGTAGTTTGTTATCTTATACACGCCATGAGTATTTTAGACGCGTTCTATGTGGACTTGTTGGTGAATGGGTTGAAGCTGGTAGATTGCCAGAAGATGAAGAATATCTTGGTAAAATAATAAGTAATATTTGTTATTATAACGCGAAAGAATATTTTTCATTGTAAGTAGAGAAAGAATAAAGGAGAAAATATGTTAAAAAAGGTAAAGACAGTTGAAAAGTTGGTTGATGCAGGTGTAATAGCCGTAGTTCGCGGAAAAGATAAAACAGAAGCGATAAAAGCGGCACATGCATTGATAAAAGGTGGTATAAAAGGAATAGAAGTTACTTTTACAGTACCACAGGCAGACCAAATTATTGCTGAAATTGCGAATCATTATAAAAATGATGCAAGTGTCATTGTTGGAGCAGGAACAGTACTAGATATTGTTACTGCTAGAATTGCAATCATGGCAGGGGCTAGTTTTATAGTTAGTCCAGCTTTTGATAGAGAAATTGCAGAACTTTGCAATTTGTATCAAGTACCATATTCTCCAGGTTGTATGACGATTACTGAAATGCAAACTGCATTGAAAAGCGGTGTTGACATTATTAAATTATTTCCTGGTAGTGCTTACGGAAGTGACATTATTAAAGCTATTAAAGCACCATTGCCACAAGCTAATATTATGCCAACAGGCGGTGTTAGTCTTGAAAATATGGCAGAATGGTTCAATGCGGGAGTAGTAGCAGTAGGTGTAGGAGGCAATCTTTTAAAACCAGCAGAAGTTGGTGACTTTGATGCAGTAACAAAAATGGCTAAACAATATATAGACAAATTGAAGGAAATTCGAAAAAAATAATTGTTAGGAGAATTTTATGACAAATTCTACAACTCCTCAAACCAGTCTTGAGGGAAAAAAAGTGAAACCTTTTGGTTTACAAGATAAATTCGGCTACATGTTTGGTGACATGGCAAACTGTTTTCTATTTTTAGGGATGAACTTCTTTTTAACCATGTTCTACTACGATGCTTTGGGCTTGAATCCAGCGCTTGTAGGGACGATGATGATGGTTATTAAATTTTTAGATGCTTTTACTGATATTGGTATGGGGCGTATAGTAGACCGCTTTAAAGGAACAAAAGCTGGTAAATTTAAACCGTGGGTATTATGGCTTGCAGGTCCAACAGCACTTTCAAGTTTTTTAATGTATCAATCATACATGGCAGGTGCTGTCGAATGGGTAAAATGGGTATATGTAATTATTACTTACATCTTATTTAACTCCGTATTTTATACAGGAATTAATATTCCTTATGGTTCAATGGCATCAGCAATGGTTACAAGTCCACAAAATAGAGCACAACTTTCAGCTTGGCGTGGTATTGGACCAACTGTAGCTGGACTCATATTGGGATGTATTCCTATGTTCTTCCAAAAATATTATTATAAAGATAATGGTAACTTAAATGGTGGTTTTATCATGCTAGTTACTGGTATTTTATCTATTGTTGCTGTTGGTATTTATCTTGCATGTTACTTCTTATGTACAGAGAGAGTGGATTTAAATCAACACACAGGTCCTCGTCCATCACTTTTAAAATCATTAAAAAATATTTTTACATCAAAAGCATTTATTATTCTTGCAATTGCAACAGTCATTCAAGTAGTGGCGCAATTGAGTGTACAATCACTCAATAATTATCTCTATAGAGTAGCTTTTTATCAAAGTGGTTTATTCGGGAAAAAAAGTGCTGTATTTGCAAATTATTATCAAGTTATTAGTTCCATTGCAATTATTGTATTGGTAACACCAGTTACTCTTCAACTTGTAAAGAAATTTGGTAAAAAGACAGTTACCATTTGGTCTTGTTTAGGTGCAGGTATTGCATATGCTTTAGTATTTGCATTTGGTTTCATTTTAAGAAAAAGTATTTGGGCATATCTTTTTGTTTCATTAGTACCATATATTTTTGCAGGTGCTATGACAGCTATTACATTTGCCTTTATCAATGATATTATTGACGATATGGAAGTGAAAAATAATGTTCGTGAAGATGCTCCTGTATATGGTATGTATTCATTTGTTCGTAAATTTTCACAAGGTCTTTCAGCACAACTTGGTGGGGTTGCTTTAGCTGCTGTTGGTTGGGTAAGTAAAATTAAAGATACAACAACAGGCGAACTTATTGATAACCCTATTGAAAATAACTTCCACACAGCAAATGCTATTTACAATACAGTAAACCTAGGTTCTGCAATTGTATTTATTGCAATTGGTTTAATTTTCTTATTCTTGTATCCACTTGGTAAAAAAGTTGTAGAACAAAATGCCCAAATCTTGCATGAAAGAAGAGCAAAAATGGCAAATGATAATGCAGCTAACTTTTCAGCGGACCCGATGAGTATGGAAGAAGCAGTAAGTCTTGAAGCTGGTGAACTTATTCAAAATGAAGAAATTTTAAATAAGAATCATATTGAGAATAATAGAAATAATAACATAAATCATACAGATAGTAATGACTTAAGACAACAACTTAGAGATTATGATGAAAATAATAGAAATAACGATAAGAACTAGATAAAAAGGATAATCATACTATGAAGAAATTTGTTTTTTGTGTAGACTCAGACGGATGTGCAATGGATACAATGACTTATAAACATGAACTATGTTTTGGACCTGTTGCAGTCAAAATATTTAATATAGAAAATGAAAAAGCTTTTTTGGAACTTTGGAATAAAGTAAATTTATACTCAAGAACGCGTGGATTAAATCGATTTACAACATTACAAATTTGTTTAAGAGAAATTGGTTATCCTAATGTTGAAAATTTTTATAAATGGGCAACAACTGCAAGAGAGTTATCCAATAACTCTCTTGCAAAAGAAATTGAAAAGACAGGATATGAAGACTTAAAAAAAGCATTAGAATGGTCATTACAAGTAAATAGTACAATTAAAGCCATGACTGGTAAAGATAAAGCTTTTGATGGTGCTTTAGAAGGACTAAAAGCTTTACATGCATATGCTAAAGTTGTAATAGTTAGCTCAGCAAATGCAGAAGCAGTCGAGGAAGAGTGGACTAGACATGGACTTATGGAATATGTTGATGAAGTTTGTTGTCAAGATAAAGGTAAAAAAGAGGAAATTATTGCAAGTCAAATTGCAATGGGAGTTGATAGAAATTATATCTTTATGTTAGGTGATTCTCCTGGAGATTTGGATGCTGCACTAGCCAATCAAGTGAATTTTTATCCAATTTTAGTTGGAAGGGAAAAATTTTCATGGGATAGACTGCGTAATGATGTGTTGTCAAAAATATTATCTGGACAATATGCATCTATGCAACAACAATTTATTGATGAATTTTATAGTAATTTAGAAAAATAAAATTAGGAGCTTTATATATGAGCAAAAGAACTTTAGTTGATTTAACAAAAAAACCTTATAATTTAGAGAAAGAAGCAATTGATTGGGTAGAAAATACTATTGCAAATATGTCACTTGAAGAAAAAATTGGGCAATTATTTGTAAATATGGGTTCAAGTCGTGACGAAGCATATTTGACAGAAATGGTACAAAAATATCATATTGGTGGAGTGCGTTACAATCCTGCAAGTGCTAGTGAAGTATATGACCAAAACTATATATTACAAACGAAAAGTAAAATTCCTTTGCTTATAGCAGCGAACACAGAATCAGGTGGTAATGGTGCTTGTAGAGATGGTACTGAAGTGGGAGCACAAGTAAAACTTGCAGCAACACAAAATAAAAAATATGCTTACGAAATGGGTAGAGTTGGCGGATATGAAGCTTCTGCAATTGGCTGTAACTGGTCATTTGCACCAGTAGTAGATATCAATTATAATTGGAGAAATCCAATCATTTCTACGCGTGCTTATAGTGAAAATCCAGATATGGTACTTGAATTTGCTTTAGAATATATGAAAGGTGCTATGGAAAATGGTATTTTACCAGGAGCAAAACACTTTCCAGGGGACGGTGTAGATGAAAGAGACCAACATCTTTCTTATAGCGTAAACTCTTTCTCATGTGAAGAATGGGATAAAACTTTTGGTAAAGTATATAAAGGACTTATTGATGCTGGACTTCCTTCACTTATGGCAGGTCATATTCATATGCCAGCATACAGCAAAAAATTTAATCCAGCTTTAAGAGATGAAGACTTATTACCAGCAACACTTTCAAAAGAATTGATTACTGATTTATTACGTGGTCAACTTGGTTTTAATGGTCTTGTTGTAACAGATGCTAGTCATATGATACCTATGACAGCATCCATGAAGAGAAGTGATGCACTTCCAACATCAATTGCCGCTGGTTGCGACTTATTCTTATTCTTCAATGACCCAGATGAAGATTTTGGATATATGATGGAAGGTTATAAAAAAGGCGTAATTACGAATGAAAGATTGCATGATGCATTGAGAAGAATTTTAGGCTTAAAAGCAAAGCTTGGCTTGCATAAAAAAGCAAAAAATGCAATTATGTTGCCAAAAGAAGAAGCAATGAAGAGAATCGGGTTACCTGAAAATAAAGCAATTTTTAGAAAAGTTGCTGATAATGCAATTACTCTTGTAAAAGATAAACAAAATATTTGGCCAATTACTCCAACAAAATATAAAAGAGTGTTACTTGTAGATGTTAGTGGTATTAAAGGCGGATTTGGGGCACTTATAGGCAGTAAAGAAAACCCAGTACAAACAATGAAAGCTTTACTTGAAGCACAAGGTTTTGCAGTTTCTATTTGGGAATCTGCAGAAGAAAAAATTATGAAGTTGCCAGAAAATGAAAGACTTGCTGCTATTATGAATGTTTATGCACAAAAAAGACCAATTACTGACCTTACAGACAATTATGATTTAATTATCAATATAGCAAACTCAAATAGTGGAGCTGTAGTACAACGTCTTGTTTGGCCAGCAAGTAAAGGTACTCCTGATATTCCATTCTACATTTATGAAGTGCCAACAATTTTTGTTTCAGTACAATGTCCTTTCCATTTGGCAGATGTTCCACAAGTACGCACCTATATCAACTGCTATGATGCTAAAAAAGATACACTTGAATGCTTAGTTGAAAAAATGATGGGTAAATCTCAATTTAAAGGTGTTAGTCCTGTTGATGCGTATTGTGGTCTTATTGATACAAAAATTTAAGAATTAAAAACAGGGTAAAATTACCCTGTTTTTATTATCAAATAGTTTTATCTTTTATCTATGTGTATCATAGTACTATAGTTCTTTATAAAAATGTTATAAAGAATATAAAAAATAGTAAAGATATATGGTTTTAATAAAAATGAATAAGATAAATGCTATATAAAGTAGTTGCACATTAAATAAATTTATGATAGAACAAGTATAAATACAAGTGAAAATATTAGGAGAATGTATGAAAAAAGCAATTTTATTTGACCTTGATGGAACATTATTAGATACTTTACAATCCCTTACCAATATTATGAATGCAGCTCTTGAAAAATTTGGAGCTTGTCCAGTAACTCCAGATATAGCACGATTATATATTGGTACAGGGCCAAGAGATTTTTGTTTAGGATGTCTACCTGAAGATAAAAAACATCTTGTAGATACTTTTTTACAAATATATAGAGAAGTACAAATGAATTATAAAAATACAGAGGTACAAGTCTTTCCCCATGCTATTGCATGTTTAAAAAGTTTAAAAAATGTCGGTAAAAAAATAGCTATTATCACAAATAAATCACAAGAGGCAGCAGAAATTGTTGTTGCAAAATTATTATCAGAAATTCAGTTTGATTCTATTTTAGGACTGCGTGATGGTATTGAAGCGAAACCAAATCCAGCAGGAGTATTTCAAGTGCTGAAAGAATTAGGAGTAACAGCAGACGAAGCTGTATTTGTTGGTGATGGTGATACAGATTATTTAACAGGTAAAAATGCAAACATATTGACCTATAGTGTGCTTTGGGGATATAAAACAAAAGAAGAGTTAGAAGCATTAGGTGCTAAAAATTTTGTTACCACCTTTAATGAACTTGAAAAAAAATTACTACAAGCTTAAGACTTTAGATAACAAATGCCATTTTTAGTTATGTAATGTGGCGAAAAGTGCATTAGATAAAATTATTATAAAATTTTTCTATTTATTTAAAAAATAGTTTACATTTATGCAGATAAGTGGTAAAATATAGATATAAAAATACGCAATCAAAGTTTTAGGATAACTCCACCTTTTACATTGTTTGCGTAAAACAATTCCAAGGAGTAAAATAATGGAAAAAACAAAGAAAAATGAAATTATTAACAATTTCAAGCGTCATGAAGGAGATACTGGTTCTTGTGAAGTACAAATTGCACTTTTAACTGAACGCATAAATCACTTAAATGCACATTTACAACAACATCCACATGACAATCATTCTCGTCGGGGACTTTTAAAAATGGTCGGACAACGTCGTGGTTTACTTGATTATATTAAGGCTAAAGATATTATGCGTTATCGTGATATTATTGCTCGTTTAGAACTTAGAAAATAACAAAAAACTAGGGGCAGAACTTTTGTTTTGACTCCTTTTTTTATGTAAATATAGTTTGTTTAAACACAAATCAAGAACTTTAAAAAAAGGTCTTATCATACTATCTTTTGTTTCACTGTTGATAAAATTTTGGCATATTTGCCTTGAAAAGCATATGATTGTATAAAAATAATTTAAGGAGTATATAGTATGGTTCAAATATTTGAAACATCTATTGGAGGAAAAAAAGTTTCCGTTGAAGTAGGCAGATACTGTGAACAAGCAAATGGTTCATGTCTAGTGCGTTGTGATGACACAGTTGTGATGGTGAATGTAACGATGTCCGAACAGCCAAGAGATGGTATTGACTTTTTTCCATTGCAAGTAGATTATGAAGAAAAAATGTTCGCTGTAGGTAAAATACCGGGTGGTTTTAAAAAAAGAGAGGGACGGGCAAGTGATAAGGCAATTTTAGTATCTCGCTTGATTGATAGACCAATTCGTCCACTCTTTCCAAAAGGCTTTTTTCATGATGTTGTAGTTATTGCTACAGTTCTTTCTGTTGACCCAGAGATTTCACCAGAACCACTTGCAATGTTTGCAACTTCAGTTGCATTATCCATTTCTGATATACCTTTTTTAGGGCCAACAGGTGCAGTACATGTAGCTTGTATCAATGGAAAATATATTATAAATCCAACAGTGGAAGAGAAAACAAACTCTACATTATCACTTAATTTATCAGGGACGAAAGACGCAATTATGATGGTTGAAGCTGGAGCAAATGAAGTGAGTGATGATGAGATGATTCAAGCAATATTGTTTGGTCATGAAGAAATTAAAAAGCAATGTGCTTTTATTGATGATTTACAGCAAAAGATAGGAAAGGCAAAAAAAGAAGTTACCTTCTATACAGTGCCAGAAGATATCCAGCAAGCTGTTTTTGCGTATGCAAAGTCTAAAATGGAAGAGGCACTACAAGAGACAGACCGTGAAAAAAGAAAAGTTTTACAATCTGCAGTAGAAGCAGATTGTTTAGAGCATTTTGCAACAATTTATCCAGAGAATATGCGTGAAGTAAAGGATAGTTTATCCAATTTAGTAAAAGATATAGTGCGTTATAAAATTATTCATAAAGGACAGAGACCTGATGGTAGAAAATTGACAGAGGTGCGGCCTATTTGGAGTGAAGTTGCACTATTGCCAAGAGTACATGGTTCTGCTGTATTTACTAGAGGACAGACGCAAGTTTTAACAACTTGTACACTCGGTATGTTGAGTGAAGTCCAGAAGTTAGAAGGACTTGATGAAGAAACTGCCAATAGATATATGCACCAATATAACTTCCCAGGCTATTCCACAGGGGAAGCAAAGGCATTAAAGGCAGCAAGTCGCCGCGAAATTGGACATGGAGCTCTTGCAGAAAGAGCATTAGAACCTGTTATTCCCTCTGAAAAAGAATTTCCTTATGCGATTCGAATGGTATCAGATATTTTAAGTTCAAATGGTTCAACATCTCAAGCAAGTATATGTGGTTCTACACTTGCTCTTATGGATGCTGGTGTACCAATTAAAGCCCCTGTTGCTGGATGTGCTATGGGGCTGATTAAAGATTCTGCTTCTGGGAAAGTTGCCATTTTAACAGACATACAAGGCCTTGAAGATTTTTTAGGAGATATGGATTTTAAAGTAGCTGGTACCGAAAAAGGTATTACGGCAATTCAGATGGATATAAAAATAAAGGGTATAGATGAACAAATTTTAAGAGAAGCAATTACACAAGCCAATGCTGGTAGACGCCATATTCTTAATAAAATGCTTGAAGTTCTACCACAGCCTAGAACAAATTTATCTAAATTTGCTCCACAAATTCAATTGTTTAATATTCATCCAGATAAAATTCGTGAAGTAATTGGTTCTGGAGGTAAAACTATCAATAAAATCATTGAGGAGACGGCAGTTAAAATAGATATTGATGATGATGGAGCGGTTGCAATTGCCAGTGTAAATGGTGTTGGCGATGTGAATAGAGCAAAACAAATGATTTTAGATATTGTAAAAATTCCAGAAGTCGGAGAAAAATATACTGGAAAAGTTGTACGCATTTTACCAAAAGTGGGAGCTTTCGTAGAATTATCACAAAATAAAGATGGACTTTTGCATATCTCCAAATTGAGTAACAAGCGTGTAGAAAATGTAGAAGATGTTGTCAATATAGGAGATATTGTAGAGGTAGAAATTATAAAAATTACTCCAAAAGGTATTGACCTGAAATTACTGCAAAAGAGATAATATTTCTTTAAAAATATTATCTTTAAAGGTCTAAACAATTACGCAAAAATAGAGAAATAAAATTCCTAAAAAATGAACAAATGGAGAAATACTGTGCAAAAAAAACATTCAAAAATTTGTGTAATAGGGGCAGGATATGTGGGAGCAACAACTGCTTTTGCTATTGCCTCTCAAAAAATTGTTAGCGAGCTAGTCCTTATCGACCTTGATAAAAATAAAGCAGAAGGTGAAGCATTAGATATTAGTCATGGTATGTTATTTATTGAAAATATGCAGATTCGGCATGGTGATTATACTGATGTAAAGGATAGTGATATTATTATCATCACAGCTGGAGTTGGACGCAAACCAGGAGAAAGTAGACTAGATTTAGCGACAAAAAATATTAGTATTATCGAAAAAATCACTGATAGTATAATGCAATATTATAATGGTGGCATCTTGATGATGGTTGCAAATCCGGTTGATATTTTGACTTATATTGTTGCTAAGCGTAGTGGTTTGCCGACCAATATGGTGATTGGTACAGGTACAATTTTAGATTCTGCTCGTTTCAGATATTTATTAAGTCGACTGATTCATGCTGATATTAAAAATGTGCATGGATTTATTATGGGGGAGCATGGAGATAGTCAATTTGCAGTTTGGAGTTCAACAAGAATTGCAGGTATGCCACTATTGGATTACTGTATACGGTATAATATTCTTCTTGATAAAGCAAAAATTGAACAAGAGGTTATGCAATCTGGAGCAACTGTTATACAAAAAAAAGGGGTTACAAATTATGCTATATCTTTATTAGTTGCCGAGTTATGCAATACAATTTTAAAAAATAAGTACAGTATTTATAATGTATCTAGTATGCTTGATCAATACTGTGGTATTAGTGATGTTTGTATAAGTGTGCCTACAGTTATTGGATTAAATGGTGTAGAAAAACATATTGAACTTGATTTTACAACAGAAGAATTGATGAAATTACGCTCTTCTGCAGATAGAATGAAGGATTTTTTAAAAATCTATAGATAAATAAATTTATTTTTACGGAGAGAATTATGGATATAAATCAAGTCGCTTTAAAGAAACATAAAGAATGGAAAGGAAAAATTGAAATTCTTACAAGAGCAGAAGTAGAAAATAAAGAACAGTTAGCAGTAGCATATACTCCTGGTGTTGCTGCACCTTGTCTTGCAATCTCAAAAGATGTGCATTTATCTTACACATATACTAGGCGTAGCAATTTAGTTGCTGTAGTCACAGACGGAACGGCAGTTTTAGGACTTGGTGATATTGGACCAGAAGCAGCTATGCCAGTCATGGAAGGAAAATGTGCTCTATTTAAAAAATTTGCAGATGTCGATGCTTTTCCATTATGTATCCGTTCAAAAGATGTCGATGAAATTGTAAATACTATAGCGTTACTTGCAGGTAGTTTTGGTGGAATCAATTTAGAAGATATTGCAGCACCGCGTTGTTTTGAAATTGAAAAAAAGTTAAAGAAAAAATGTGATATTCCAGTTTTTCATGATGACCAACATGGCACAGCTGTCGTAACTTTAGCTGCACTCATCAATGGGTTAAAACTTGTAAATAAAAAGATAGAAAATATTGAAATTGTTATCAATGGTTCAGGTGCTGCCGGTATTGCAATTACCGAACTGTTATATCAATATGGTGCTAAAAAAATTATATTGTGTGATAGACAAGGGGCAATTTATGATGGCAGAACAGATTTAAATGGCATAAAAGCCGAAATAGCTAAAATTAGTAATATAGATAAAAAAGTTGGAACACTAAAAGATGTGATTGAAAAAGCGGATGTTTTTATAGGTGTTTCTGCATCGAACTGCTTAACAAAAGAGATGGTAAAAAGTATGCGAAAAGATGCCATTATTTTTGCTATGGCAAATCCTATTCCTGAAATTATGCCAAATGATGCACTTGCTGCTGGAGCAAAAATTGTTGGAACTGGTAGAAGTGATTTTCCAAATCAAATCAACAATGTTTTAGCATTTCCAGCAATTTTTAGAGGGGCATTAGATGTACGAGCAAGTGACATCAACAATGCAATGAAGATTGCTGCAGCAGAAGCCATTGCAAGTCTTGTACAAGATAAGGAATTATCTGCAGAATATATAATTCCAGACCCATTCCATAAAGAAGTGAAAGATAAAGTAGCGGAAGCAGTGAAAAAAGCAGCAATTGTAAGTGGAGTTGCAAGAATTTAGCAATATATGTTAAACATAGTATTATGTAAATAGTGGATATATCAATATTCGGAGGATAATTTATGAAGGTTGGACTTTCAAGTGCATGTTTTTTTATGCGAGAACTAAATGAAGATGCAGTAAAAATTATAGATAAATTGGATATCAAACTAGCCGAAGTATTTTTAGGGACTTTTTCAGAGTATCTACCAGAGTTTGCAAGAACGCTTTTAAAAAATAAAGGACAAGTAAAAATAAATTCTGTGCATACATTAAATACGCAATTTGAACCGCAATTGTTTACTACACATCCGCGTGCTAAAGAAGATGCTTTTTATTGGTTAAGACAGGCATTAGAATCCGCACAAATACTGCAAGCAAAATATTATTGTTTACATGGTATTGCTAGACTGAAAAAAAATTCCACGCCGAAAGACCATGGTGAACTTGCCCATTATTTTGATGAAATTATGCAAACTTGTGCAGAGTATAATGTGGAGCTTTGTTTAGAAAATGTACATTGGGCATTATATAATGAACCACACATATTTAGACAAATTAAGGTAAGATGTCCAAATTTAAAGGGTGTGTTAGATGTAAAACATGCACGACTTGCAGGACATTCTTATATTGATTATATTCATGATATGCAAGATTCTATTGCCTTTGCACATGTCAGCGACTATACGCCAGATGGGAAAATGTGTTTACCTGGAAAAGGTATCTTTCCATTTAGAGAGTGTATCAAAAGAATGATGGATTATGGTTTTGATGGTAGTTTAATCATTGAAGTGTATACCGGTGACTATAAAGAGTATGAAGAACTTTATCAATCTTATATGTATTTACAAGAGCTAATTTACAAGTTGAAATCACATTAAATGATGTGCAAATAGGAGGAAGAAAAGAGATGATTCAACGCAATAAAGAGTGGCGAAATAGTATGCGGCTAAAGTTAGATATAAATAATATGATGGAAAAAATCATCGGCAAAAATGGATTTACAGATACTGAACTTGTCAATATGAAAATGCAAGCAACAGAAGCTTTTCAATTTGTAGAAGACAATCGTGGTAAAGGAATGATGGAGTGGACAAATTTACCAAATAATCAAGATGCAGTGGTTAAGGATATACTTTCTACAGCAAAAGAGGTGCGTAAAAAGTTTAAATATTTTGTAATTTTAGGTATAGGAGGAAGTGCTTTAGGTCCATATGCTCTTTTTAAGGCACTCTGTCATTTACATCATAACGAATTACCTGCATCAAAACGAAAAGCTCCTAAATTTTATGTAGAAGATAACATTGATCCAGAGAGAATGAATGCTCTACTTGATATCATTGAACCAGAAAAAACATGTTTTAATATTATCACAAAATCTGGAACGACAAGTGAGACAATGGCACAATTTTTAATTATTTATGATGTTTTAAGTAAACTTTTAGGAGATAAAGCAAGCGAAAATATTATTGCAACTACAGATAGTAGTAAAGGTGCATTGTTAAAGCTAGCACAAAAATATCAATATAAGACATTTTATATTGATAGCGGAGTAGGTGGTAGATTTTCCTTATTGTCTCCCGTAGGATTATTCCCTGCTGCAGTACTAGGCCTAGATATTAAGGGATTTTTACAAGGTGCAGAATATTTAGATAATACATACAGAAAACCACACCTTTATAAAAATCCGGCATTGCTAGCTGCAACTTTACAATATATGGCAGAAAAAAAAGGGAAAAATATCAATGTTTTAATGCCTTATGCTGATGGATTAAAATATTTTAGTGATTGGTATGCACAGCTTTGGGCGGAAAGTTTAGGAAAAAATAAAAAATTAGATGGAAGTAGTTGTAGTCCAGTTGGACAAACACCGGTTAAGGCACTTGGTGTAACAGACCAACATTCACAAGTCCAATTATATGTTGACGGTCCTAATGATAAAGTGATAACTTTTTTAACCGTACAAGATTTTAGAAGTTTTTGTCTAATTCCACGCTGTAATTTAAATATAGCAGAAATCAATTTTTTAGAAGGACAATCTTTGAATGAATTGATACAGGCGGAACAACATGCAACAGAATATGCTCTATTTAAAGTAGGACGGCAAAATATGACAATTACATTACCACAAGTGAATGAATTTACTTTAGGCGAACTTATATACTTTTTTGAATTACAAACGGCATATATGGGAGCATTGTTAGAGATAGATACTTATAATCAGCCTGGAGTTGAAGAAGGGAAAGTTGCAACTTTTGCGTTAATGGGTAAATTTGGATATGAAGATAAGAGACATGAGTTAGCAAATATTAAAAAAGATATAAGATATGTAGTAGAATAAGGATAAAGCATACTATTATTTATGAAAAGAGCCCTATATAAAAAAGATAGCTTATAATATAGGCTATCTTTTTACTATTTGTTTTATTAGATAATTGCTATAAATTTGGAAACTTGTTTTTTATCTCTTATATGCTATCATAAACTGATTCACTAGAAAATTGAGTTATTTTTTAAAATTTATTATTCAATTTAAACAAAATTGAAAATATAGTATAAATTTGTGTATACCTGTTTGTAAAGTATAGTATAATTTTTATTTGCTTGGGTATATGCAGCAATTAACTATTTTATAAAGTGGCATAGTTAAATAATATAAAAGCTAGGAGAGTTAAAATGGATAAGTTTTGTGGTTATATAGATTGTATAAATATATAGAAGATAATACTGAAAAAATATATTGAAAGAAAAAGCTAGTTATTATTTTGATGGAGAACAATTAATAATCATTCTTTAAACAAAATTAATCAACCAAGATGTATTACTAATATACCAAGTTTTACTCCTTGTATACATACAAATTATGGGACTAGCGGTAATGTTGTAGTCTTTGATTGTTTATGGGATTTGGCTTGTTGTGCTTTTCCAATAATATATGAAATATATGTTCGTCTCGATATTTTTTTAAGTCAAGATATTTGAATTTACCTACTGATAAATTTACTAAGATTGTATTTAAAGGGGGCTATTATTAATTTATTATATTCACCAGCAACTCACCAGCAAAGGGATCCTAAATGTAATTTTTCTTTTACAGTAAATATAGTAATATTAAAATAAAATGTGTATTTGATATTTTAAAGCTAAAAAGAGTTCTAGAAGACGATGATAAATCTTTAGGGGAATTTTATTCATGTTTTGCAATGGAATTTAAATCAGCACAAGATATTTTGACGCTTAAAGATTGGGTAAATAAAGTAGAAAAATTTTTTCAATTTTTATCACTAGGAAAAAATTAAATTCAGTGAAATAAGTATATACCAAAAGGATGGTAAAGGAGGTAATTTTTATACTTTAACAAATCAAAATGAAGAATATCATCCTCTAGATACAGATATTACATGTCCAGTATGCTTTTATTTTTCCAAAATTGGTAATCTATTTGAGATATTAAATGCAGATAAGATTAATTTTAACTATATTTCTACAGATCAATAAGAAATATTGAATAAGCATAGAAGATGCAAAACAATGTTTAAAATATTTTGGGTCATTTAAATAAAATTATAAATATTTTATTATTATTCAATTTTAATTTTTATTATTGAAATAAACTTATTCAATGATATGTAATATATCATTTTTTATAAACATATCAAATTTTGATACTTTAATTCTTGACAATATTCAATTTATATTTCAAAATAAAATAAATTACAAAAAGGAGGTAAAAAATAGTGAAAAATAATAATTTACAATATTCAAATAAAGATATTATAAAATTATTCGTTGATTTAAATTATCGATTAAATGAATATCAAAAATTAATATTAAAATTATATATTGATCAATTTTTATAATATTTAAATTTAATATTAAAAGGCATAAAAAAAGAGAGTATCTATTACTCTCTTTTTTTATAAGCAGACAATAAAAATATAAAGTCTATTACTATAAATGTTCAAATTTTAAAGATTTGGCGCGGAGAGAGGGATTCGAACCCCCGGAGACTTTCACCTCAACGGTTTTCAAGACCGCCGCATTCGACCACTCTGCCATCTCCGCAATTCACTATTTTATCATAACACATTCAGAAATCTTTGTCAATTATTTTCCGCTAATTTATATAATTTTTTATGAATCCCTTGACAAAATTTTGTAAAATAAGATAAAATTATTACAAGATGTTCCTTGCCAAACCATCTAATAAAAAACAAGGAGTTATTATGATTCAAAAACTAAAAAAAGAACTATATGCGTATAAAATATTGTTAAAAAGCTTACCTGCAACTGTCTTTAGTTTTTATGTGCTTTCTATTGTTATAATGAATTTGTTGGCAAATAAAAGTATTGCATTGCCTTGGTGGATGGGCTTTGATTGTGGTTTTATCATCTCTTGGATTGGCTTTTTAGCTATGGATATTGTTACAAAACATTTTGGTCCGAAAGCTGCAACGAGAATGACAATTTTAGCTCTTTTTATAAATCTATTTATTGCACTTTTATTTTTTGCAATTAGCAATATTGCAGGAAGTTGGGGAGCTGCAATTGAAACAAATGGAGAGACAAATTCAGTAATAAATACTGCTATTAATAGAGTATTTGCAGGCAATTGGTATGTATTATTTGGTAGTAGTATTGCAATTGCCATTTCATCCATTGTCAACAACTTCAGCAATTGGGGAATTGGAAAAATATTTAAAGCAAAACCCGATAGCTTTGTTGCATATATCAGTAGGAGTTATATATCTAGTGCTATTGGACAGTTTGTTGATAATATTATTTTTGCATTTGTTGTCAGTTATGTCTTATTCCAATGGTCAATTGTACAGTGTATTACAAGTGCTGTACTTGGTATGCTCTTTGAGTTGATTTGTCAAATCATCTTTTCTCCATGGGGATTTTATATCTGCAAAAAATGGAAAAAGGAAAATGTAGGAGAACTTTATTTGCAACAATTTAGAGAAGTTTAATATATATTTTAGGAGAAACTTTATGATTAAAATTTTATTTGTCTGCTTAGGCAATATTTGTCGTTCACCAATGGCGGAGTTCATCTTTAAAGAAATTGTACATAATGCACATTTAGAGGATAAATTTATGATAGAATCTGCTGGGACCGATGCTGAAATTGGTCGTTGTGTCTATGAATTAGCACAGCAAGAATTAGATAAACATTATATTGTATGTCATGGTAAGGTTGGTAGACAATTAGAAAGAAAAGATTATATTCAGTATGATTATATTCTAGCTATGGAAGAGAAAAATGTACAAGATATAGAAAGCATATGTGGTGTAGATAGCGAGCATAAAGTTGCTAGACTATTAGATTTTTCTAATAAACCACGCAATATTGCAGACCCTTGGTATACGCGTAATTTTTCTATCACGTATGATGATATTGAAGAGGGATGTTATGCCTTTTTAAATTATTTAAAAGAACAACATGTATTTTAGAGAGATAGAGAAGAACTATCTCTCTATTTTGTAAAATAAAACAAGTATGAATAGTTGCAAAATTGGCAATATTTTGCTATAATTTGCTTGTATAAATAGAATGTAAATAAGGGAGCATACTGTGGAAGGTTCAATTCAAATTCAAATTTTGCAAATACTAAAAGAAAAAGTAGGAAATGGCTATACTATTTTAGAATTACAAGAAATTTATGAATTATTACCAAAAAATGTGATGATACAACAATCTGAATTAAAGAATATTTTGCATCAATTGCAAGATTGCGGGTATGTTTCAATTAAGTATCTAGATAACGAAACTTGTTGTTTAAATTTATTGCAAATGGGTAGAGTACAAGCAACAAAAATGTTAGAAAAGGAAAGCACAGAAAAAAATAGCAATATAAATTGTACAATGGACAAGCAAGCGAATGCAGTACAAACAAGACAAAACAAAATAAATTTAAAAAATTTAGCATTTCAATTTATTGCAAGTTTTAGTGGTGGATTTTTAGCCGGAATCATCACTTTAATAGTGGTGCTAACGCGTAGGTAATGCATTATGTTAAGTAAAATAGAAAATGAAGTTATGCATGCTGTCTATGAAATTTGCAAGGATAGAGAAAATTGTTTAGTGAGTCCATATGAATTGTTATGTGTTTTACCTTATAAAAGAAAGTATACCATTGCACAAGTAGAAAAAGTATTATCCTTATTGGAAAAAGATGATTATTTTGATATTATCCATTTAGAGAGAAAGGGTGAACCTGTCTATGTAATAACTATGCATTTTAAAGGGAATGCCTATGAGCGAATGGTACAACGCAGACGCCGCGAATTACTTTTCAAAATAGCAATTGCTGTAGGCAGTGCGGTAATAACAGGAGTTATTGGCCTTTTGATGCGCATAATATTGTAAATACTATGAATTTGATGAAAATGGAGAGCTAGAAATGCAATTTGAATTAAATGCTGCATACCAACCTACAGGGGATCAACCACAGGCCATTGAAAAACTTACAGAAAGTATTTTAGATGGAAATAGATGTCAACTCTTATTAGGTGTTACAGGCAGTGGTAAAACATTTACCATGGCAAATGTTATCAAAAATATCAATAGACCAACTTTAGTCATAGCACATAATAAGACGCTTGCTGCCCAACTTTGTAATGAGTTAAGGACATTTTTTCCAAATAATAGAGTGGAATATTTTGTTTCCTATTATGACTACTATCAACCAGAAAGTTATATTCCAACAAAAGATATATATATTGAAAAAGATATGTCTATCAATGATGAAATTGATAAATTACGAAACTCTGCAACGGCATCTTTAGGCGAGAGAAGAGATGTTATTGTCGTTGCAAGTGTCTCTTGTATATATGGTTTAGGAGCTCCTGAAGAATACTTTAAACTTGCTATCTCTATGCGTCCAAATGATATATTAGATAGAGACAAATTAGTTTCTCGTCTGGTAGAGTTGCAATACGAGAGAAAAGATATTGATTTTACGCGTTCAAGTTTTCGTGTGCGTGGAGATATTGTTGAAATTTTTCCAGCTGGACAGAGTGAAACTGCAATTCGTGTGGAGTTTTTTGGTGATGAGATTGAAAAGATAAGTGAAATTGAAGTGGTTACAGGTAAAGTGATAACGACTTTAAAACATATTTGTATTTTTCCATCTAGCCATTATGTAGTAGGCGGTGTCAAATTAAATGCTGCAATAGGGACAATTGAAGAAGATTTACAAAATGAAGTGGCAAAATTTAAAAATGAAAATAAACTATTAGAAGCACAGAGATTGGAAAGCAGAACAAACTATGATATTGAAATGATGCGTGAAGTTGGCTATTGTAACGGAATAGAAAACTATAGTCGCTACTTTGATGGAAGACAAATTGGTGACCCACCATTTACATTATTAGACTACTTTCCAGATGACTTTATTGTATTTATTGATGAAAGTCATATGACATTGCCACAAATTAGAGCAATGTATCATGGCGACTTATCCCGCAAGAAAAATTTGGTGGAGTATGGCTTTAGACTTTCTTCTGCATTTGACAATAGACCACTTACTTTTCCGGAATTTGAAGAAAGAATCAATCAATTTGTATATATATCCGCTACGCCTGCAGCATATGAAAGAGAATGTTGTGGAGAAAATTATGTTGAACAAATCATTCGTCCCACAGGGTTATTGGACCCTAAAATTGAAGTTCGCAAAATTGAAGGACAGATTGATGATTTGCTTGTAGAAATACAAAAGACGATTGCAAAAAATGCAAGAGTTCTAATTACAACGCTTACAAAAAAAATGGCGGAGAGTTTGACAGATTATCTTAAGACAAAAGGGATAAAAGTAAAATATATGCATAGCGATATTGATACTTTAGAGCGTATTGAAATTGTAACAGCCTTGCGTGCAGGAGATTTTGATGTGTTATGTGGAATCAATCTATTGCGTGAAGGACTTGATATGCCAGAGGTGGAGCTTGTTGCCATTCTTGATGCTGATAAAGAAGGGTTTTTGCGTAGTGATACCGCTTTAATACAAACAATTGGACGGGCTGCACGGAATGCAAATGGACGCGTTATTATGTATGCAGATACAATAACAGGCAGTATGCAACGCGCAATGGATGAGACATCTCGGCGGCGTACATTGCAAGAATTTTATAATAAAGAACATCATATTATACCGAAGACAATTGTAAAAGAGATAAATAGTTCATTGCATATTCGTCAAAAATCCATGCAAGCTATTGAAGATATAACGAAAGAAAATATTCCGCAGGAAATTGAAAAGCTAAAAGCACTTATGAAAATTGCATCTAATCAACTTGATTTTGAAAAGGCAATAGAAATGCGAGAGGCAATAGCGTTATTAAAGAAAAAATTACAAAAATCAAAATAGAAAGGTTTAAAATGAAAGAAGAAATTTTTGTTAAAGGTGCTAAAGAAAACAATTTAAAAAACATTGATGTACACATTCCACGCAATCAACTGGTTGTTTTTACTGGAGTTTCTGGTAGCGGTAAATCCACACTGGCCTTTCAAACGATTTTTGCTGAAGGGCAACGCCGTTATGTTGAAAGTTTATCTGCCTATGCGCGTCAATTTTTAGGCCAAATGGAAAAACCAAATGTTGAAAGCATTGAAGGACTTTCTCCTGCAATATCTATTGATCAAAAAACGACATCACATAATCCTCGTTCTACTGTCGGAACGGTAACGGAAATTTACGATTATCTGCGTCTGCTATTTGCACGTATAGGGGTGGCATATTGTCCTAAATGTGGTAAAAAGATTGAAAGGCAGACGATTGACCAAATTGCAGACCATATTTTAGAATGGACTGAAGGGACAAAATTAATGATTGAAGCTCCAGTGGTGCGGGGTAGAAAGGGAGAGTATCTCAAACAACTTGATAGTTATAAAAAGGCAGGATATGCAAGAGTTAAAATTGATGGTCAAATATTTGATTTGCAAGAGCAAATTAAACTAGAAAAGAACAATAAACATACAATTCATATCATTATTGACCGTTTAATTTTACGCAATGATATACGCAAAAGACTTGTCGATAGTTTAGAACAAGCACTAGCACTTGCAGGTGGACTTGTTGTTGTAAGTTATGATGAAAAGGAAGTGCTTTTTTCAACAAAATATGCTTGTCCCGACTGTAATATTGCCATTGAAGAAATTGAGCCAAGATTGTTTTCCTTCAATACGCCTTATGGGGCTTGTCCAACATGTAGTGGTATAGGCTATAGACAGATTGTCGATGAAAATTTACTTTGTCCAGATAAAACGAAAACACTTGCTGAAGGAGCAATAAAAGTTGGTGGTTGGAATATTGAAAGTCAAAAGACGAATGATATGTATATCAATGCTGTCTGCAAGTATTATAACATTGACCAAAATATTCCTGTAAAAGATTTACCAAAAGAAGATTTGGATATATTGATGTACGGCAATAATGGCGAAAAAATAGACTTAGAATATCAATCACAAGCTTTTAAAGGAACATATAAAGTTGCATGGGAAGGTTTTGTCAACGCTCTAACAAGACGATATCAAAATACTGAAAGTAATGGCGTAAAAGCAGATATCGAGAGATATATTACAACAATGCCTTGCCAAACATGTAAAGGACAGAGATTAAAAAAAGAGGCACTTAGCATTAAAATTGCTGATAAAAATATTGCCTATCTGTGTGAACTTTCCATAACGGATTTAATTACTTTTTTTCATACATTACAGCTGACAAAGACAGAACATTTAATAGCAGATGTCATTTTAAAGGAAATCGTAGAAAGATTGCAATTTTTGCACAATGTAGGACTGGGCTATCTCAATTTATCAAGAATGGCAGGTACGCTTTCTGGGGGAGAAAGTCAACGGATTCGATTAGCAACACAAATTGGTAGCGGACTTACTGGAGTACTCTATATCTTAGATGAACCAAGTATTGGACTACATCAGAGAGATAATGAAAAACTTTTACAAACATTGCACAGCTTGCGTGATTTAGGAAACACTTTAATTGTCGTTGAGCATGATGAAGATACCATTCGTTCGGCGGATATGATTGTGGATATAGGTCCAAAAGCTGGAGTGCATGGTGGAAATATTGTCGCTTATGGTAGCGTGCAAGACATTATGCAAGCGAAAAATTCTCTAACAGGAGATTATCTATCTGGTAGAAGAAAAATTGAAGTACCAACCGCCCGCGTTCTTTCAGATGGTCGATATTTTGTTGTTACTGATTGTCATCAAAATAATTTAAAACATATCACTGCAAAAATACCCGTAGGTTTAATAACTGCTGTTACAGGTGTATCTGGTAGCGGGAAAAGTTCACTTGTGAATGAAGTAATTTATCCAATCTTAGCAAATCATCTCAATGGTGCAAAACAGACCTTAGGCAAATTTGGTGAGTATAGTGGCTTGGAATATTTTGATAAAGTTATTGCTATTGACCAATCACCAATTGGTAGAACTCCGCGCTCTAACCCTGCTACTTATACAGGCGTATTTACTATGATTCGTGAATTATTTGCAGCAACACAAGAAGCAAGAGAGCGCGGCTATAAAGCTGGCAGATTTTCCTTTAATGTCGCTGGGGGACGCTGTGAACATTGTCAAGGGGATGGAATTATTAAGATAGAAATGCATTTTTTACCAGATGTATTTGTGCCTTGTGAGATTTGTCATGGAAATAGATACAATAGAGAAACGCTTGAGGTACAATATAAAGGTAAAAATATTGCACAAGTTTTAGATATGACAATAGAAGAAGCATGTCAATTTTTTGAAAATATTCCATCTATATATAATAAGTTGAAGACAATTGAGGAGGTTGGTTTAGGATATATAAAATTGGGACAGAGTGCCACTACTTTATCTGGCGGTGAAGCACAACGCGTTAAACTTGCAACCGAACTTTCTAAACGCTCGACGGGAAAGACAATTTATATTCTAGATGAACCAACAACAGGACTGCACACATACGATGTGCATAAATTGATAACAATACTACAGAAATTGCGGCAAACGGGAAATACTGTTGTTGTCATTGAGCATAATTTAGATGTCATTAAAATTGCAGACTATATTCTTGACTTAGGGAAAGAAGGAGGTAGTGGTGGTGGAGAAATTGTAGTGAGTGGAACTCCAGAAGAGGTAGCGAATTGTAAAGAAAGTTATACTGGAAAATTTTTAAAACCACTATTAAGCAATGCATAAATGGAAGAAATTGTCTAAAATATATGCCATAAATAAAACAATTTACAAAATTTTTGATTTATGCTATACTAATGGCATATGAAAGAAATTATGACAACAATCATACTAAACAATGGAGGAGAACAAAAGGAATATAAAGAGCAAAAAGTTTTATATTATACAAGAGGCAAGGTAAATTTTTATCAATTTACAATACATGCTGCTACATTTACAATTGCTGTTTTGCAAGATAAAGTTTATATATATTCAAAGAATACTTTTCGATATAGATTAAAATTAGAAAAAAATAAAGAGATACAAAATAGTATACAGACTGCTTATGGTCATTTTTTTACAGATGTCAAGCTAACAAAATTAGAATATCAACAGATGTCAAAATGTAATTTAACTTTAGAATATATATTAAATTTTTCTGGATATCGGCAATATTTATTTTTACATTTAAAAGAAGAATGAGGATTCAAGATGGGGCAAGAAGAACTTTTTAAAGTTTTTAGTAAGGCATATGAATTTATAAAGAGACATAGCATCCACGATGTTCGCAACTTAGCAAGAGAATTTGGAGTAAAGTCGCCAACATCTAGTAAAAAAGACGAAATTGCTGTAGAACTAATTTCAATTGCAGCAGGGATTACTTCTCCCAAAGAAAGAAGTACTAAAGGAGCAAAATCAAAGGCAGCAAAAGTGCCAGAGGCAATGCTACTGGAGTTTAAAGCATTGATACGAGAAGGTATCATGCTATTTTCATACGACAATATACAAAAAGTAGCACCGCAAATATTACAATTTAACGATAGTGGTGTGATGGAGAAAAGTGAATTACAATTGGAAGAAGCAGTTGAGTTTATAACAAAACTTGGTGTTTTAGATTGTGTCAATGATAATTACTATTTGCGTGAAATGGATTATACGCGTAGAGAAAATGATTGCATTGTTCCGAAAGAATGGATTGCAAAATTTTCTTTAAAAAAGGGAGATATTTTAGAGTGTGCGGGAGAAAGACGCAAGCAACAATGTATTTTATCAAATTTACGTACAATCAATGGTCGCTTGCCATTTTTACATTCCCGACAAACGATTGATTTTGATGCAGATTTTTCCAATCTGCCACCTATGCGTTTTGAAATTACTCCAATAACTAATCCATTGATGAAAGCAGTATATATGTTATTACCCTTTTCTAAAGGGAGTCAAATCGCAATATCTAAAAAGAATGGTGGGCATAGTAACATTCTTTTAGAAATTACAAAAGCATTACAAGGGACTATACTGAGTTTTGCATTATTGATTTTTCAAGAGGAAAATTTTGAAGAAGAAATTTTGATAAAAAATAATTTTCCGTTTGTTACTATTTTGAGTTGTAGAAATTTAACAACCGCATCAATGTTAGATGCCCTCTTTTTGCTTTTAGAGCAAAGAAAAAGAGCTATAGAGTTTGGTGGTGATGTTGTTTTTTTAATTGATGATATACTCTCTATGCTTCAATTTTTTGAAAAGGTAGAGTGTTTAGAAAATCAAACGGAATTGAAAGAAAAAAGCCAGTTTGCAAAAGAACAGTTGAAAAAATTTTTAAGTAATGCAAAAATTTATAATAATATTGGTTCATTGACAATTGGTGTGTTGTTTGAAGAAAATGCTAGCAACTTAGCATTGATTCATGAATTGATGCCCAAATGTAATGCCTATATATTTTTTCAAGAATTAGAGAATAATTATATTCCAGACTTTAAAAAATCATATACATTACATTTTAAAGAGCTCTTATCTAAACAAGAGCAAGATATTGCAAATCGATTAAAAACATATTCGAATGAAGAAATTATTGCATATTTTCTGCATAAAAATACAGATATCCCAGATAAAAAATGAATAAAAACCAAAAGATAAAAAATACAAATGCTAAAATAAAAGCAAAAAGAAAACAAAGAGCTTTATTACAATCATTGTTGATATTATTTTTAATATGTATTATTCTTTTTGTTATTCTTTTTGATTTATATATCTATCCAATCAATAAAATATGGCTTAAATTTTCAACACCACTCTATTTGGTGAAACCGGAAGATGCTTTACGTATTCATTTTATTGATGTAGGACAAGGTGATAGCACAATTATAGAATTTCCGGATAATAAAAATATGATAATAGATGGTGGAAATGATACATTACAAGTGCAAAATACTGTTTTAAAATATACGGCAAGTTTAGGTATAGAAAAATTTGACTATCTTATTGCAACGCATAGTGATACAGACCATGTAGGCGCTTTAGATGCTGTGCTAGAAACATATGGAAGTAAAGCAATTTATATGCCATATATAGAAACAGCACATCAAAATGCAGCATTCCAAAGTTTTTATACAATGGCACAAAAAAGTAAAGCAGAAGTGTATACTACGCAAATGACACAAAGTTTTGTGTCATCAAACGATAATTTTTATTATATGTTATGCCTTTCTCCAACGGGGCCTGATGATAAAAATAGTTTTTATTATGCTGGAGAGAGCAATAATACATCAGCTGTATTTTACTTGGAATATGCAAACCGTAATATTTTATTGACAGGAGATGCCTCAAGTAAAGTTGAAAAATATTTTATTGATTTGTATAAAAAAGGAATCTATAATAATATCATTGAATATCCAACAGAAAATGGCAGTATAACACTTACTCCTAGATTGGAGAATATAACTTTTTATAAAGTTGGACATCATGGCAGTAGTAGTTCTTCATCAGATGCTCTATTACAAGTGATAAGACCGCAAGAATCTTTTATTAGTTGTGGAGTAGGCAATAGTTATGGACATCCAAGTGTAAAAACGCTAGAGCGTTTGAATCAATTTACAAAGAAAATACATAGAACTGATATCTCTAGAAATATTGTTTTAACCATATATAAAAATGGTAATTACACTGTAGAATATCACTAAAAGGAAAAATTATGAATCTAGTAACTGCAGGGGAATCTCATGGAAAGGCCTTAGTTGCAATTATTGAAAATTTGCCAGCTAATATTGCTATCACTGCAGATTATATCAAATATTATTTAAATTTGCGTGCATCTGGATATGGACGAGGTGGTAGACAAAAAATTGAGTCAAATGAAATTAGTATTTTGTCTGGAATACGTAATGGATATACAACAGGAGCTCCGATTGGACTACTTATTGAAAATAATGATTATATTAACTGGAAAGAGATAATGGATGTTGCAAAAGCAGATATGGATAGTAAAAAAATTACAAAATTGCGTGCTGGACATGCTGATTTTGCTGGAGTAATGAAATATAATTTACAAGATGCCCGTAATATTTTAGAACGTGCATCTGCTCGTGAGAGTGCAATTCGTGTAGCGGCAGGTAGTATTGCAAGAAAATTTTTAGAGGCACTCAATATCCAAGTTTGTGGGTATGTTCGTCAGGTTGGTAATATTATTGATAATAAGCATTATATTTTTCGGCAAATACAAAAAAGTAGAGAAAATACATTATTTATGTTAGACACAGTACTATGTAATCAAGCAAAAAATTTGATTGATAATGTAAAATCATCAGGAGATACAGTTGGGGGAGTAATAGAAATACATGTGCATAACATAAAAGTTGGATTTGGTAGTTGTATGACTTATGCTGAAAAATTAGACGCAAATTTAGCAAGAGAAGTAATGAGTGTGCAATCAATTAAGGGTGTGGAATTTGGAGAAGGCTTTGCACTTGCATATAAAAATGGTTCTACTGTACATGATGTTATAGGATATAAGGACAATCAATTTTATAGAAAAAGCAATCATGCAGGAGGAATAGAGGGAGGTATGACAAATGGTGAAGATATTATTTTGCGCGCTGTGCAGAAGCCATTACCAACCTTGCGTCAACCACTAACAACAATTGATATTGTAACCAAACAAGAAGAAAAGTCTGCTGTAGAGCGTGCAGATTGTTGTGCTATTGAGAGTTGTCAAATTATATTAGAAAGTGTAATTTGTACACATTTGGCAAAAGTAATATTGCGGCGTCTTGGCGGAGATAGATTGGAAGAAGTACAAGAGAGATATGAAAAATTACCTTAAAAGTATAAAACATTTTAATATAAGAAAAAAAGGATGATACAATTGTCAACGAAGTATATTAAAAGGATAGAACATGTTGAAAAGACGATAACTATACCAGCTGATAAATCAATATTACATAGGGCAATTTTACTTGGAAGTATTGTTGATAATGGTACAACAAAAATCTATGCAGAGATTGGTGGTGAAGATAATTTAGCAACCTTGTATGCCATGCAAAAGTTAGGTGTAAATATAATTGTTGAAAATAAGAAAATATATATAAAAGGATGTAAAAAATTCAATAATAATTTACTACTCAATTGTCAAAATAGCGGAACCACTATGCGTATGCTTAGTGGTTTATTGTCTGCTAGAAATGTGTATGCGACCTTAGTTGGAGACGCTTCTTTAATGCAAAGACCAATGAATCGTGTAAGTGATTTATTAGTCAAAATGGGAGCAAATATTCAGGTTGTAAATGGCTTTGCTCCTATTACAATTCAACCGACTAAGAATGCCAATGGCAAAGTTATTGGTGGGAATATTGATATAAAAATTGCGAGTGCACAACTCAAATCTGCAGTATTACTTGCTGGGTTAAATGCAATTGAAAAAACTATAATTGTACAAAATGTGCAAACGCGTGACCATACTGAACGCATGTTGCTCGCTTTTGGGGCGGATATTCAAACTAGAGATATGTCTATAGAATTACAACCTTCAAAATTGAGGGCACAAAACTTGCAAATCCCATCGGATTGCTCTAGTGCTGCATTTTTTTTAGCTTTAGGTGCATTAAAGGGCAAGGTAACTTGTAAAAATATTTCTATTAATGCCACAAGAAGTTATTATTTGGATATTATGCAGAGAATGGGTGTTGCTTTACAAGTAGAAAATAAACAAATGTATGGCAATGAAGAAGTGGCTGATGTTACCGCCATACAATCTAATTTAAAAAATATACAAATTATGTCAGACGAAGTACCTAAAATAATTGATGAATTGCCGATTTTGGCGATTTTAATGGCATATGCTAAAGGAAAAAGTGAAGTATTTGGTGCTGGAGAATTAAAAGTAAAGGAATCAAATCGTTTGCAGACGATAGTCAATACTATTTGTGATATGGGAGGACAAGCAAGGGTAATAGATGATGGTTTTGAAGTGATGGGAAAAGGATATTTATCTGGAGGAATTACACAAAGTTTGCATGACCATAGAATTGCTATGAGTGCAGCTATAGCATTAGCTTGTAGTCAAAATGGAGGCGGTATAAAGGATGCTGCGTGTGTTTCAATTTCCTTTAAAAATTTTTTTGATTTATTAGAGAGATAATGTATGCAAATTATTTTAATTGGTATGATGTTTAGCGGTAAAACGACAGTTGGAGAAAGTCTTGCTAAATGTTTAAATATGACACATTTTGATAGCGATAAAATTATTGAAAAGCATCATGGTGCAATTTCTACAATTTTTAAGAATTATGGCGAATCATATTTTCGTGACTTAGAAGAAAATGCCATAGAGTATATTTTAAAGATGCATCCTAACTGTGTTTTATCTACAGGTGGTGGATGTATTATAAGAGAAAAAACACGCAATGCACTAAAAAATAAGATTGTTATTTTTTTACAAACAAGTTTACAAGAATTACAAAAGCGATCTACCATAGATAATTTAATACAGCATAGTGCTGATATACAACAACGACCATTGTTACAAAAATTAGAAAAATTATATTATGAAAGAGAAAATTTGTATTATGAAACTGCAAATTTTATTGTGCCTACAGATGATAAAAATATAACTGATGTTGCAAAGGAAATAAAGAAAATAATTGAGGAAATTATATGTCAACAGTATTGATATTTGGAGGTTCTGGAAGTATTGGTTCTGCAATTTGTCAGAAATTTGCAGAATATGGATACAATATTGCTTTTACGTATTTTAACAATCGAAAAGAGGCAGAGAAATTGGTTGCAAAATTGAATGCTTATTGCAAAACTCCGTCAATTGCAATTTTTTGCGATGTGTGTAGTGAAAGTTCAATACAGCAGGTTATGAATTTACCTATTTATTTTGATATTGTTGTCAACTGTATAGGGAATGCACTTTATAAAGAGTTGTTGGAAAGTAGTATAGAAGATTTTGAAAATATTGTAACAGTCAACTTGCGTTCTACTTTTTTAATTACAAAATTATCTGCACAAAAAATGTTAGCTAGGTCTTTAAAAGGTTCTATCATTCATTTGAGTTCTATTTGGGGCAATGTTGGAGCAAGTTGTGAAAGTTTATATGCTGCAACAAAAGGGGCAATTAACAGCTTTACAAAATCAATCGCCAAAGAGCTTGCGCCGGCAAATATTCGAGTAAATGCAGTTGCCTGTGGAATGATAAAAAGTAAAATGAATCAACAATTTACTACTCGAGATATCCAAAACTTTTTTAAAAATGCACCCATACAAAAAATAGGACAGCCAGAAGATATTGCTACTGCTGTCTTTTTTCTAGCACAAAACAAATATATTACTGGAGAGATACTGACTGTTGATGGTGGTGTAACTCTTTCATAAGTAATAAATTTTTCTTATATTTAGTACTATATCTGTCATAGATTGATAGAATTAGAAAAATAATTTGTTATTTGAAAAAAATCTAAAAAAATGAATAATAAATTTAAATAAAAAAAGGTTTTTAATATTATTTTGCGTAATATATATTATGAAGAAAAATCGGAGAAAAATATGCACATAGATAGTTTAGTATTACAAAGACAACTTGAATTTGAAGATAAATTTTTAGCAAAATATGCTTGCAAATCAAAACATACAAAAGGTCGAAAAATTCCAGAAGAACCTTGTCATTTTAGGACTGATTTTCAAAGAGATAGAGATAGAATTTTATATTGTAAATCCTTTTTACGCTTAAAAAATAAGACACAAGTTTTCTTTCAACCAGAGAGTGACCATTATAGAACAAGATTGACTCACACTTTAATTGTCGCGCAAGTTGCTAGGTCTATTGCACGCGCACTTGCATTAAATGAAGATTTAGCTGAGGCTATTGCTTTAGGTCATGATTTAGGTCATACACCTTTTGGTCATGCTGGAGAAAGAGTTTTAAATCAACTGATGAAAGAGTATGGTGGATTCAAACATAACTACCAATCTCTACGCAATGTTGAATTTTTAGAAAATGATGGCAGAGGATTAAATTTGACTTATGAAGTTTGTGATGGGATTTTACATCATAAAAAAACAGGTACACCCATGACTTTAGAAGGACAGGCCGTTTCATTGGCAGATAGAATTGCTTATCTAACCCATGATATTGAGGATGCGATTCGAGCAAAGATATTAAAGGAAGATGATTTACCAAGAGATGTTCTTCAAAATTTTGGACATAAAACAAGTGAGAGAGTAAATAACTCTATTTTATACATCTATCAAGAGAGTAAGGACAAGTCTTATGTTCGTTTTCCAAAAGAGATAGACGCATCCTTTAACAATCTGCGGACTTTTATGTTTGATTCAGTTTACCAAACAGAATACACAAAATTGCAAGAAATGAAAATTGCTAAAATGTTGACCGCTCTTTTTGAATATTATCTTGAACATATCCACGAAATGCCTATTTTATATCAAAATATTGCTAAAGAATCAAATCAGTATATTGCTGTCTGTGATTTTATTGCATCTATGACCGATAAATATGCTGTACATATATTTAAAAAAGTTTTCATTCCTAAAGATTGGACGTTAGATTAAACAGAGAAAAATAAGGAGAGTATATGGCAAAAGGAATTGAGCAAGATTTTTTAAATGAACTCAAAGCAAAAAATCCGATTGAAGATGTTATATCTAGTTATTTGCATGTAATAAGACGCGGTAATACTTTATGGGCTTGTTGTCCTTTTCATCATGAAAAAACACCATCTTTTGCCATCAATGTTCTTGACCAATATTATCACTGTTTTGGATGTGGAGCAAGTGGCAATGTAATTACTTTTGTTAAAGAGTATGAATCCGTACAATTTATGGAAGCTGTTCGCATTTTGGCAGAGAGAGCAGGTGTTGTTCTACCAGATATTTCCTATGATGATAAAGCAATTGCTGCAAAAAAACAACATCATGATAGACTTTTACAAGTTTTGCGTGAAACGGCAAGATTTTATTGGCAAAATTTAAATTCTGATAGAGCAACGACATTTACAAATTATATTCTTGAACGAGAGATACCATCAAGTATAGTGCGTAAATTCGGTTTAGGAGCTTCTTTAAATTTTGATGCATTGCCTAAGTATTTAATGGAAAAAGGATTTACTGCATTTGAAATGTTAGATAGTGGTGTTGTTGGCAAAAATGATAGAGGTATATTGTATGATTTTTTAGCAGAACGACTTATCTATCCAATCATCAATTCTTTAGGGGATGTCATAGCATTTTCAGGTAGACTTTTAGAAAAAAAACCAAATTTTGCAAAATATAAAAATACGCGTGATACAGTTATTTTTAATAAAAGTAAAAGTTTATACAATATCAATCAAGTGCGTAAATTGAAAAAAGAGCAAGCTATACCTTATATTATTTTAGTTGAAGGATATATGGATGTTATTGCTCTTGCAAAAGTTGGTTATTCTAACTGTGTAGCGAGTATGGGAACATCACTTACAAAAGAGCAAGCAAAGCTTTTAAAAAGATATACAGAGACAATTTATGTTGCCTATGATGGTGATTTTGCTGGACAAGTAGCTGCCGAACGCAGTATTCAAATTTTAAAGGATGAATATTTAAATGTACTGATTGTTCCACTACCAAATGGACAAGACCCAGATGATATGATTAAAACGTTAGGAAAGTCATATTTTGATGAGGCGCTGCAAAATGTCTTGCCATATATTGATTTTAAAATTATGATGCTAGCAAAACGCTATAATTTAACAAAAGTGGATGACAGGCGAAAATTTATTGAAAAGGCTTTAGCAATTATTAAGCTTGAAAAAAGTGCAACTGTACGAGAAGAATTATTAAAAAATTTACAAAAGCAGACCGGAGCAAGTTTAGAGTCCTTGCAATCTGATTTAGAAAATACTGTAGTGGATGAAAGAGAGAAAATTGAAATAAATACAACGAAAACAATACAATCCACTGAAAAAAATAAAATTATGCTTGCGGAACAATTTATATTAGTTGCCTATTTATTCCATCACAAATATACGCAAAATTATGATATATCAAAGCTTACTTTCGAGAATGATATACATAAAAAAATTGCTGCATATATTTATGAGAAGCAAAAAAATGGACAAGAAATATATCCTAGTAGTTTATTTGATATTTTCCCAGAAAATACTGTTGAAATCAATCTATTATTTGAAGAAAAGAATATGCAGGTATTTGATGAAGATAGTGTAAAATATTTTCAAGATTGTGTAACAAGTATTTTAAAGGCGAATAATGAAAAAAAACGTATTGCTCTTGTAAATGAGAGTATGACATGTGTAGAGAGTGCACGAAAGATGGCAATTTTGAAAGAAATACAACAACTTACAGAAGAGTATAAAAACTTTTAACATAGCGGAGAAAGGAGAACTATGACAGATAAAGAACAAAAAAATAATTTAAAAAATAGTAAAGAGAGTCTTGCAAAAATTTTATTAGAAGGTAAAAAATTAGGGTATGTACCTGAATATAAAATTCGTGCTGTAGTGGATGAGTTTCATCTTGATGAGCGACAATATAATATTATCATTTCTTCTTTACAAAAAAGCGGTATTTCTGTTTTAAATACGCGTAAACGCTTGGAAGAAGTTTTAAATGAAGAGCAGACAGAAAAAAATCCTGTTTTGAAAGTGCAACATGAAAATATGAAAGATTATGAAACAACAAATGCATTATCAAAAAATACAACAGAAAGTGCTGAGAATAAAGAAGAAAAAATATTACAAGTGACAGAGAAAGCTAAAGCAAAAGAAAAGGTTGTGAAAGAAAAGAAGGCTTCTACATTAGAAAAAGCAGAAAAAGAAAGTAAAAAAGACAAGATTGAATCAACAATTCGAGTCAAAAAAGAAAATGAGCATATTCTAACAAAAAATGAAGCAATGAAAGAGCTTTTAAAAGAAGTAAAACAAAACAAAAAAATTGAGTTTCAAAAGTTAGAAGATTTACAAAAGAGTTACAATATATCGCAAGAGGATTTTATGTATTTTTGTCGTAAAATTCTTATGCAAGGTTGGGAAATTATTCCAACTATGCATACCCAGCAAAAAGAAAAAAATAAACAGTTTGTCATAACTAATAGTCAATTAAATGAACAAATTCTAAATACCATAGAGTATATCATTGAAAAAAATAAGAAAAAAGGATATATCTCTGCAGAACTTTTATTTGAATATTTTGAAAGATATGATATTACAAAAGATGATTTAAAAAATATAGAAGATAAGCTTTTAGAAGCTGGAATAAAAGTTAGCAGTGATGATGATATTCAAGAAACGCTTGAAAATTTAGGGAAAGATATATCATTTGACGACCCTGTAAAAATGTATTTAAAGGACATTGGCAAAGTTCCACTACTAAGCAGTGAAGAGGAAATTGAACTTGCAAAAAAAATGCAAGAAGGGGATGAAGCAGCAAAAAGGAAGTTAAGTGAAGCCAATTTGCGTCTAGTTGTAGCAATTGCGAAAAGATATGTTGGTCGTGGTATGCTCTTTTTAGATTTGATTCAAGAAGGTAATTTAGGACTAATGAAAGCAGTTGAAAAATTTGACTATGAAAAAGGTTTTAAATTTTCAACTTATGCAACATGGTGGATTCGACAAGCAATCACAAGAGCAATGGCGGATCAAGGAAGAACAATTCGTTTACCAGTACATATGGTTGAAACGATAAACAAATTAACACGGACCAAACGATTACTTTTGCAAAAATTAGGTAGAGAACCAACACTTGAAGAAATTGCTGTTGAAATGCAAATGAGTTTAGAGAAAATAACAGAAATTGAAAAAATAGCACAAGCACCTGTGTCTATTGAAACACCTATAGGCGAAGATGCCGAAAGGGATAGTAGATTAGGAGATTTTATTGAAGATAGTAAAACACTAACACCACTTGAAACTGCAACATTAAATGGGTTAACAAAAGAACTTAAAAGCACACTAGCAACTTTAACGCCGCGTGAAGAAAAAGTTTTGCGTTTACGTTATGGTATTGATGACGGTAGAGCAAGAACGCTTGAAGAAGTGGGTAAAGCTTTTAATGTAACAAGAGAACGCATAAGACAAATAGAATCCAAAGCACTAAGAAAATTGCGTCATCCAACGCGAAGTAAGCGTTTAAAAGACTTTATTGAAGATTAAATACAACTATGAAGTATAGTAAAAGAATTGAAATGATATGTAAGAATTTGCCTGTTTGTACCTATTTTGCTGATATCGGTTGTGACCATGGTTATTGTACAGCATTTATGTTAGAAAATAATTTGTGTAAAGAAGCCATTATTACCGATATTAGCGAAAAATCTTTAAAAAAAGCAGAAAAATTACTTGCTAACTTTTTGTTATCGGGTAAATTAAAAAGCATTTGTACTAACGGGTTGCAATTTGTTGATGAAAAATATCAACAAATTTTAATTGCTGGTATGGGTGGTGAAGAAATTATATTGATTTTAGAAAATGGATTTTTACCTGAAACTTTAATTTTGCAACCCATGAAAAATAGCAATAAAGTGCGTAAATTTTTATTAAATAAGGGATATACTTTGACCAAAGACTTTACTTTTTCAGATAAAAAATTTTATGATTTACTTGTTGCGCAAAAGGGCGTTATAAAGGAAAGAAAGTATACACATTTAGAAATCGAGTATGGTTTTGATAACATACATACACCATCAAAGGATTTTATAGCTATGATTGACATTGAATTCGAAAAATATAAAAATAGAACTTTATGTTCTAATATACAAAAAAAAATAATTGAACTTGTTCAGGTAAAAAATGAAATTAAAAAATATTTTTCAGATACTTGAAAAAGAGTATCCACTTGCAATTAGTATAGAGTTTGCAAATCAATTAGGTATACATGACAACAGCGGTATGTTAATCAATTTTGATGATGAAATTAAACAAATCTTATTTGCTTTAGATTTGACGGATGCAGTAGTGGAAAACGCTATAAAAAATAATATAAATTGTATTATAACACATCATCCAGTAATTTTTAAGCCAATAAAAAGTTTATCTGCTATAGGAGAAAATTCCACTCTTTTAAAAGCGATAGTAAATAGAATCAACATCATTTCTATGCATTTAAATGCTGATGCCGCTCCTAAAGGGATTGATTATTACCTAGCAAATGCTTTAGGTTTAAAAAAATTAAAAACAGTACAACATACTATTTTGGATAGATGTCAATATGGACACATTTTTGAAATAAGCAAAAAGAATCTGGATTGTATTTTAAAAGAATGTATTTTAGAATTCAAAACTGAAAAAATATGGCTTTTTGGAGATAAAAATAAAGAAATTACAACAGTTGCATCTTTTTGTGGAGCAGGTATTGACCAGTCTGCAATACAGTTAATAAGGGAAAATAATGTTGAGCTTGTTGTATCAAGTGATATTAAACATAACTTTTTAGTAGATTTAGTGGGACGAAATATTGCAGTATTACAAATGACACATTATGCCAATGAGAATTATGGATTTTATAAGATATATGAAGATATTATGAAAAAACTTGCATGTACATGCCATTATTTTTTGGAAAAGAATTTATTATGAAAGGAGTTGAATTATGAATAATTTAGTTAAACTATTAGAATATCAAAGTAAGGAAGAAGAACTTCGTAAAATTAAACAAAATATTGCCAATAGTGATGAATATAAAAAATATGTGCAAGCACGCAAGTTTTTAAAACAAGCACCAGAATCATTAGATGCTTTAAATAAAAAAGCAATTAGTTATCATGATGAATATAAGGCAATCCAAACTAAGATAGAAAAATTGATTGCAAATATTAACGAATTAGATGATGCAACAAATATTTTAGAAAATGAAGTCTCTAATAATGAACAAAAATATTATGAAAAAAATATCAATAAAAATTTTGATACTTTAAAAACTTTAAAGGAAGAATATAAAAAATTTATGGCATATGTAACTGAAACAGAAAAAAGTTATCAAACTTTAAGAAAAAATCATGCAGAAATGCGTTTACAAATGGAGCAATATGGTGAAAAATACAATACAATCAAGCAAGAAAATAGTAAAAAAATACTTTCTCTTGAAGGAGAATTGCAAAACTTAGAGAACAACTTATCTAAAGCAGAACTTGAAAAGTATAAAAGTAAGAGAGAGGAAAAAATTTTTCCTGTAATATGTACTGTAATTGATAATAGATGTTCTTGCTGTAGAATGCAACTTTCATTAGATACACTCAATAAACTCGAACAAGGTGTGGAATGTGAAAGTTGTGGTAGAATTTTATATAAATAATAAATTTATATTTTAATTATTGATACAAATCTTATTTAAGTTATAAAAAAATACAGAGCAAAATTTGCTCTGTATTTTTTTATTGTTTATTTATCATTAGGAATATTTGCTAGATGTTTATAAAGTTCATATCTTTCTTTACTATCTGCTTCACTTTCAGCAAATAATTTATCAGCTAATTCAGGTTGTGCTTTTAATAATGCTGAATATCTTGTTTCACCTAAGAGGAAGTCTCTATAATTTCCTATTGGGTCTTTGCTATCTAAGATAAATGGATTTTGACCTTTTTCTTTTAAAGTTGGATTATAACGGTATAGTTGCCAATATCCGCATTCAACAGCTTTCTTTTCTTCATCCATAGTTTTACTCATATTCATACCATGGGCAATACATGGAGCATATGCAATAATAATTGATGGACCTTTATAACTTTCAGCTTCCATAATTGCATTTAAGAATTGTTGTTTATTTGCTCCCATTGAAACTTGTGCAACATAAACATATCCATAGTTGATTGCCATCATACCTAAATCTTTCTTTTTAATGCGCTTACCTGATGCAGCAAATTTAGCAATTGAAGCTGCTGGACTTGATTTTGATGCTTGCCCACCAGTATTTGAATATACTTCAGTGTCAAGTACTAGAATGTTAACATCTTCATTAGAAGCTAAAACATGGTCAAGACCACCGTAACCAATATCATAAGCCCAACCATCACCACCAATAATCCAAATAGATTTTTTAACTAAGCAATCTTTTTCAGCTAAAATTTCTTTAGCAAGAGGGGATGTGTTCTTTTCACATAGAGCAATAATAGCTTCGCTTGCAACTTTACTTTCTTCACCATTTTCCATATTATTGAGCCAGTTTTCACAAATTGTTTTATCTTCTCCAGATAAGCTATTTGCAAATTCTTTAATGGTATTTGCAAGTTTTTCACGACGAGCTTTATATGCTAACTTAATACCTAGACCATGTTCTGCATTATCTTCAAATAATGAGTTTGCCCATGCTGGACCATGTCCTTTTTCGTCCGTGGTATATGGACAAGTAGGGGATGATGCACCATAGATAGAAGAACAACCAGTTGCGTTTGAAATAATCATTCTATCGCCGAACATTTGTGTTACCACTTTAATATAAGGAGTTTCACCACATCCTGCACATGCACCAGAAAATTCAAAATAAGGTTTATTAAATTGGCTACCTTTTACAGTAGTTCTTTTAATTGAAGATGTATCTGCTTCTTTTGTCTTGATTGCAAATTCCCAGTTTTGAATATCTTCTTCAACTTCTTGCATTGGTACCATTTCAAGAGCTTTGTTACCAGCTTTTCCTGGACAAACTTCTGCACAGATACCACAACCCATACAATCAAGTGGACTTACTTGAATTCTATATTGTGTTCCTTTAATACCAACTGTACCTAAAGTAATAAATTCTTCCGGTTTTTCAGTTGCGTCATCAAATACAAATGGACGAATACAAGCATGTGGACAAACAAATGCACATTGGTTACATTGAATACAGTGCTCTGGCATCCATTTTGGAATAAATACTGCTGTACCATTTTTTTCATATTGTGTTGTACCTAATGGCACTGTACCATCGGCATTGAATGCAGATGTTGGTAGTTTATCCCCATCTAGATTTAAGATAGGTTGTGAGAATTTTTTAAAGTATTCATTACCATTTTTTACTACTACATCAAGGCCTTCGGTAGTGGTTGCCCAACTTGCAGGAACTTTTATTTCAACTAGATTTGATATGGCACTATCAATAGCTTTATGATTCATATTGATAACGGCATCACCTTTTTTGAAGAACTTTTTCGTTACTGCTTTTTTCATAAGTTCGTTTGCCTTATTGTATTCGATAATATTTTGATTGATATAGAAGAAAGCAGATTGCATTACGGTACTAATTTTACCTTTTAAGCCAAGTTCTGTAGCAGTTTTGATAGCATTGATTACATACAATTTAATTTTCTTTTTTGCAATTTGATTTTTCATTGTTGCTGGTAAATGTCTATCAAGTTCTTCAAGAGTGGTCCATTGACAGTTTAATAAAAATTTACCACCATCTTTTAAATCACTGAGCATATCATATTTACCTATATAGCTAGGATTATGACAAGCTATAAAATCAGCACTATCAATCAAGTATGCAGATTGAATAGGGGTTTTACCAAAACGCAAGTGTGAAATTGTTAAACCACCTGATTTTTTTGAGTCGTAGTGGAAATAAGCTTGTGCATACATATCCGTGTTGTCACCAATGATTTTAATAGAATCTTTATTTGCACCAACTGTACCATCGCTACCAAGTCCGTAGAATTTGCATGAAACTGTCCCTTTAGGTACAGCATCAAACTTTTTAGAAAAATCAAGCGAGGTATTTGTAATATCATCATTGATACCTATTGTAAAGTGATTTTTAGGATTTGTACTTTGTACATTTTCAATAACAGCAAGACACATTGATGAATTAAATTCTTTTGAACCCAATCCATAGCGTCCTCCGATAACTTGAATGGTTTGTATGCCTTTTTCATAAAGTGCAGTACATACATCAAGATAAAGTGGTTCACCAATAGAGCCAGCTTCTTTGGTTCTATCAAGTACAACCATTTTTTTACAACTCTTTGGTATTACTTGTACAAATGCATCAACGGCAAAAGGTCTATAAAGTCTAACTTTAATAAGGCCAAGTTTATGTCCATTTTTATTCAATTTTGTAATTGTTTCTTCAATAGTTTGTCCAGCACTACCTATTACAACAAATACTTCTGTTGCATCTTTTGCACCAACATAGTCAAACAAATGATATTTTCTACCAGTTACTTTTGCCACCTTATTCATCATATTTTGTACGATTTCAGGTGTCTTTTGATAGAATTTATTTGCAGTTTCTCTATTTTGGAAATAAGTATCGGGGTTTTGTGCTGTACCTTTTTGGATTGGATGTTCAGGATTTAAAGCTCTATCTTTAAAATCTTTAATATCTTGCATATCCATAAGAGATTTCATCTCATCATATTCAATAGCATCAATTTTTGCAATTTCATGAGAAGTTCTAAAACCATCAAAAAAGTGTAAAAATGGAACACGCGCCTTTAAAGTTGATAGATGTGCAACAAGAGCTAAGTCCATAACTTCTTGTACAGAACCACTTGCTAACAAAGCAAAACCAATTTGTCTACATGCCATAACATCTTGATGGTCACCAAATATGCTTAAAGCATGCGTAGCAATAGAACGTGCACTTACATGGAATACAGTTGGTAAAAGTTCACCAGCTATTTTATACATATTCGGTACCATTAAAAGTAAACCTTGACTTGCAGTAAATGTAGTAGTGAGAGCACCTGCTGATAGGGAACCATGTACAGCACCAGCTGCACCAGCTTCTGACTGCATTTCAGTAATTTTTAGCGGTTGTCCAAATAAGTTCAGTTTACCTGTACTAGACCATTCGTCAGATAATTCTGCCATTGTGGTAGAAGGTGTAATTGGATAGATTGCTGCAACTTCTGAAAAAGCATATGCTACATGGGCTGCGGCAGTACCCCCATCAATTGTCATTTTTTTCATAGGTTAAGAAGCCTCCTCAAATTTATTGTTTAAATTATTATAATATATTCTATTTATAAAGTCAATAGTTTATTATTGTTAAACTATATTAAAAATTCATAATAACAATAACTAAATTTTATATTTTGTATATCATACTATAATTAATATAAGTAATTTTTGCTTTAATATTAAAAAATGTTGTAATAATTTTATTTTTTTGTTATAATAAATATATGAATTATGCAGTTGAAGTTAAAAATTTAAACTTTTCATACAATACAAATACAAATAAATTTCTTTTAAAAAATATCAATTTGACCATTCAAGAAGGGGAATTTATTGGTATTGCTGGTGCAAATGGTAGTGGTAAATCAACTTTTGCAAAGATGCTCAATGCGTTACTTTTACCAACGGAGGGAACAGTATCTATTTTTGGATTAGATACCAAAGAGAGTAAAAATTTGTTTGCAATAAGAAGACAAGCAGGTATGGTCTTTCAAAATCCAGACAATCAAACAGTTGCCACAATTGTTGAGGATGATGTTGCTTTTGGAGTAGAAAATTTAGCAATTGCACGGCCGGAGATGATTGAGCGTGTCAATTTTGCCTTAAATGCTGTCGGTATGCAAGACTTTAAAAATAGAAGTGTTGCCAAACTTTCTGGTGGACAAAAGCAAAAAATTGCAATTGCAGGTATGCTTGCTATCTTACCTAAAATTTTAATTTTAGATGAAGCAACTGCTATGCTTGACCCAAAAGGCAGAAAAGAAATTATGCAAATTGCCCAAAAATTAAACAAAGAACAAGGCATGACAATTATTGCCATTACACATTTTATGGATGAACTTTTACTGGCAGATAGAGCAATTGTATTGCATGATGGTGAAATTGTTTTAGATGGCTCTCCAAAGGAAATTTTTAAAAATTCTGCACGATTGCAAGAATACAATTTGGCTTTGCCACCAGTTGCACACATTGTACAATGTTTGCAACAAAATGGTATACCTTTTGAACAAGTTTTTCAAGAAGAGGCATTTGTGGAGGAAATATGCAAATTATTGCAACAGAATTAAGTTATATCTATAATAAAAAATCCAAATTTGCAACAACTGCATTAAATAAAGTTTCTTTACAAATAAAGGAAGGAGATTTTTTAGGCATAATAGGCCATACTGGTAGTGGTAAATCAACATTTGTACAACATTTAAATGCACTTCTGCGTGCAACTTCTGGTAACTTGCAAATTGGTGAAATGAACCTATCTGCTGCTGTAAAAAAAATTAACTATACTGCTCTACGCAGTAAGATTGGTCTTGTTTTTCAATATCCTGAATACCAACTATTTGCAGATAGTGTTGCAAATGATGTAGTCTTTGCTTTAAAAAATTTTCAGCAAGAGATGTCAAAAGAAGAAAAAGAAAGAGCAGTACGAGAGGCGATTGAGATTGTAGGATTGGACTACGAAAGTATAAAGGATAAATCACCGTTTGAATTGTCTGGTGGACAAAAAAGAAGAGTTGCAATTGCTGGAGTACTGATAAGTAAACCAGAAATTTTAATTTTAGATGAACCAGCTGCAGGACTGGATCCAAATGGCAAACTAGCAATTATGGAGCTACTACATAAGTTGCATAAAAGTTGGTGTAAAACAATTATCATTATCTCACACGATATGGATGAAATTGCTGAAAATTGTAATACTGTTGCTGTATTTCATCATGGTCAAGTGTTACGCAGTGGTAGTCCGAAAGAAGTCTTTCAAGAAACAGAATTGTTACAATCATTAGGTCTAGATATACCGACGACTGCAAAACTTGTATTACAGCTAAAAAAACAAAATATTGATGTTGATTGTGATTTGACAATGAAAGATTTTGTAGGCAAGATACAAGAAAAGCTACAGCAAAACAAAAGAGGTGCATTATGTTAAATGATATAACATTTGGACAATATTATCCAATCACCTCATTTGTGCATAATATGGATGCTCGTGCCAAAATTTTACTATCTATTGCAATGATTGTTGCTATATTCTTAGCAGATAATTTCTATGGATTATTGCTTGTTACGGGCTTTACTCTCTTTATGATATTAGTTGCAAAATTGCCATTGTTTCGTGTGTTACGCTCTTTAAAAATGATTTTATTTATAACTATCTTTATGACAATTTTCACTGTGTTATTTGGTTCTAAAAATGATGCTGTGATAGCAAAATGGTGGATTTTTGTGATTACCTATCAAGGTATAGTAAATGCTCTGTTTCTTGTGTTGCGGTTGATTCTTTTAGTTGTTGCAACATCGGTATTGACGCTTACAACAACACCAGTAGCTCTCACTGATGCTATTGAAAGTTTGCTAACGCCTTTAAAATGGATAAAGTTCCCAGTACATGCCTTTGCTATGATAATGAGTATTGCACTGAGAATGATTCCTACACTGATAGAAGAAACAAATAAAATTATAGCGGCACAAAAGGCACGCGGTGCAAATTTTGAAAAAGGTGGATTGATACAAAAGGCAAAAGCAATGATACCTGTACTTGTGCCCTTGCTTGTCAATGCCTTTCATCGTAGCGAAGAGCTTGCAAATGCAATGGATGCCCGTTGTTATAGTGGTTCTAAAAAACGGACAAAATATAAAAAACTAGTCTTTACGTATCGTGATATTTTGGCAGTAGTCTTTGTGGCAGGACTCATAACGGGAATAGTCTTGTTAAATAAACCACAGTTTGCCAATATGGAAATTTTACGGCAAATTTTACATTTATTTAAGGTACAAGTTTCATGGTAGCAGTGCTTTTAATATCCTTTGATGGCACAAATTATTGTGGTTGGCAAGTCCAAAAAAATGTGGTTACAATACAATCTCTAGTGCAGAAGGCGGTAGAAGAGAGTTTAAAAATACAGACAAAAATTGTTGGATGTAGTAGAACAGATGCTGGAGTGCATGCTCTAGGATATGTATGTAGTTTTCCATTGCCTATGGATTTTAAAATACCTCCAGAACAACTTGCTTTTGCTATCAATCAATTTTTACCAAATGACATTCGTATACTAAAAAGTACAATTGTACAGCATGATACATTTCATGCATGCATATCTGCCGTCAAAAAGAGATATCGCTATTCTTTTTATTGTAATAAAATTGATAAACCACTTTTACAACGATATGCTGTACGCGTTTATCCTACAATTGATTTGAAAAAAATGCAAAAATGTGCTATACTATTACAAGGGACTAAAGATTTTAAAGCTTTTAGTAATGCAGGCTCAAATGTCAATACAACGGTGCGCACTATATATTCCATTGTTTTAAAGAAAGAAAAAGGAATATATACACTAGACATCTGTGGTGATGGATTTTTATATAATATGGTGCGTATCCTTGCTGGAAGCTTGATTGCTGTAGGACAAGGGAGATTGAAAGAGAGTCAACTTTTACAAGCGATTGAAAATGGAGATAGAAGCTTGACAGGAAAAACAATGCCAGCGAATGGATTGACATTGATAAATGTTGAGTATGCCAATAAAATATTTTAAAGAGAGTAAATGGAGTAAAATGGAATTTTTTATTTTTCTTATAGCAGCAATGCAAATGTTTATCATACCTGCACAAAAGTTAGTAAATGGGCAACTGATTGGCATGACTGGATTGCGTTTAATGCCAGTGTATGCAGGATATATTATTGCAACAAGTTTATATATAGTTGTCTATATTCTTAAGGGGATAGGATTATATACCATGGCAAAAAAAGCTGGGTATAGCAAGATAGCTATATTTTCCTTTATTCCTTTTTTAAATACACTTATGATTGGTAGACTCTGTGGTAAAAGTAAATTGATGAATATTGACATTAAATGGATTGCTATAATAGCTATGTCTATCGAACTTTTATATGCCATTTCAATGCTTATAAATACCACAGCAATCAACTTAGCAATTTCTAATGGAGCAATGGTTGTAAGTGGAAATCAATTAGTAATAAATAACTATACTTTAGATAGAATGATTTTTACAACCAACATACTCAATAACTGGATACTATCTTTTCTGTATTCTTTTTCTACTGTTGCATTGTATACTGTATTTATGCGTTTATACTCTCCAAGAAATGCATTGCTTATTGTGTTGCTCAATATCTTCATTCCAATTCTTTGGATTTTTATATTTACTTGTAGAAATGTTGACCCAAGAACAGCAAATGCATATTCTCAAAACATATATGTACAAAATCAGTATACAAGGCAAAATACAAATAGCTATAATGCGCCACCAAGCACGCCAAATATGGACGACCCTTTTGCAGAATATAAGGGGAATTCCCCAAAAGATATTGACCCATTTGCAGAGAACACATCTTTTCAACAGGAAAGGAATCCATTTGATGATAATGATAAAAAATAAAAAGAAATACGAGGGAAAGCATGCAAGATTGTATTGTAGCATTAGCGACAGCTTCTGGAAAAGGTAGTGTTGCTATTGTACGCTTTAGTGGCGAAGGTAGTGTGGATATAGCAAATCAACTCTTTCAAGCAACACAAGGTATACCAGTTACGGAGTTTGTTCCATATAAAATGTATACAGGGCATATTGATTGTCAAAAGTTTTATGATTTTGGATATGCTGTCTATTTTAAAGCACCAAAAAGCTTTACTGGTGAAGATACTGTAGAGTTACATTGTCATGGTGGCACGGCAATAGCACAGGCAATTTTGAAACAAGCCACGCAACTTGGAGCAAGACTTGCAGAGAGAGGGGAATATACAAAGCGTGCCTTTTTAAATGGAAAACTTTCCTTGTCCTCTGTTGAAGGTTTAATTTATATGATAAATAGTGAAAGTGAAGCGGAAGTGCGTGCAGGAGCTTCACTTTATGCTGAGCAGTTGACAAAATTTGTACGGAAAATACAAGATAAGCTTACGGAAATTTTAGCGAGTATTGAGGCGGATATTGACTTTCCGGAAGAGGATATTGAAGCTACTGCATTGTGTGATGCAAAAGCAGATTTAGAAGATATCTATAAAAATCTACAAGAAAAAATTGCCAGTTATTATATAGGACAAAAAATCAAAAATGGAGTTCGTGTTTTGCTTGTTGGTCGGCCAAATGCAGGTAAAAGTTCTCTATTGAATAGACTTTTGCAACAAGAGAGAGCAATTGTCTCTAGTATGCAAGGCACTACACGAGATATCATTGAAGCAGATATTGAGATAGAAGGTATAAAATTTATTCTAACAGATACTGCAGGGCTTAGAGAGAGTACTGATGAGATAGAACGAATAGGAATAAATCGTGCAAAACAAGCATTAAAAGCTGCAAATATCGTATTATATTTAATTGATGCTAGCGTTGGCTATCAACAGGAAGATAGAGAACTTTTAGTAGAAATGCCAAATACAAAAAAAATACTTATCTATAACAAAGTAGATATTATAAATGATAAAAAAGCTAACAAATGTGATGTAAATAATTTTGATGATTATTTAGAGATATCTGCACAAACTGGACAGAATATAGATAAACTTAGAAAAATGCTCTATAAGTATGCAAGTGATGGATATCAAATTGCAGATACATTTATCATAGAAGAGAGACATTATAGTGCATTGACAAAAGCAAGTAGAGCATTACTTGAAGGTATCAATATTTGTGGACTTGTTCCGCCAGACCTTTTAAGTATACATTTAAAAGAATGTTGGCAAGCTCTTGGTGAAATTACTGGTGAAACGGCAAATGAAAGTATTATCAGTGAAATATTCGAAAAGTTTTGTGTTGGTAAATAGAGAAAGTATATCAATTGAAAAAGAAATTAAATTTTAAATAATAGTGGGGCAATATGATTAGTTTGGATTTATATCGAGTCTTTTATGCTGTTGCAAAATGTGGGAGTTTAACAAAAGCATCGCAACAATTGTATATTAGTCAACCGGCAATTTCACTTGCAATTAAACATTTAGAAGAACAGATTGGAACACCTCTGTTTTATCGCACACATCGCGGAATGTGTCTTACAGAACAAGGCGGTAAACAAATATTTGATATTGTTGAAAAAGCTCTATTAGAACTAGATAGTGCTGAGATAAAAATAAAAGAACTCAACAATATAGTTACTGGCACCCTTATCATATCGGCATCAGATACAATTTTTTCCTATTTATTATTAGATAAATTGATTCAATTTCATGAAAAAAATCCAACAGTTAAATTGAATTTAATCAATTGCATTACAACAAATGCAATTGAACTTTTGCGGGAAAATAAATGTGATATTGCCTTTATCAATTTGCCAGTGGATGATAAAGATTTTTCACTTTCTAGCACAGTAATGCCACTTCAAGATACTTTTGTTGCTGGTAAAAATTTTCAATTTTTAACTAAGGAAATACAACCAATTGCAGCAATGCAAAATTATCCTATTTTAATGTTAGATACCAATACTATTACGCGTCGTAGTATAACAGAATTTATGCAATCTATTGGAGTATATTTAATGCCACACATAGATTGTGGTGGAAGTATTCCACTCATGGTACGGCTTGCAAAAGAAGGAATGGGTATTGCCTGTTTACCTCGTGAATATGTTGCGAAAGAGCTTGAAAATAAAGAATTATTTGAAATAGAAACTTATCCAAAATTACCAACAAGGTCAATAGGTATAGCGTTTCCAAAAAATAAGCCGATTCCACTAGTTGCTAAGGAATTTTTTAAACTTTTTCAAGCAGATATGAAAGAGAATGAAAGCTAAAGAAATTGATATCTTTCAAAAGGATTTTTATTATGCAAAAAGAGCACATTAGACAAAAGTTGACATTATTAGCAAAAAATAAAATCATTGCAGAAACTTTAAAGATATGTAACAGTATTTATTTTATATTGTTTTATGCATTATTTACCTTACTGAGTTCTATATTTGGACTAGAGATATATCTATATTTGTTTACAGCATTCCTTATACTCTTTGTCTGTTTATTTGCGGAAGATACAAAAATATTATTTGTTCCAGCCTTTTTTATAATTTTTTGTGCGGCATTTCATCATGCGCCTGAAGCAAAACCTGTTGTCAATTACTATTTAACATTACCTTTTATTATAAGTACAATTATAGCAGGTTGTATTGGGGGAGCTGGCATTGTTTTTCGCTTATTTGTTTATCCTACTAGAGCAAATGTATGGAAAGATAAATTTCCCTTCAAATCAGGACTACTTTTGATTGCCGTTGCTTTTTTATGTAATGGACTATTCTCTCGAGAATATACAGTGAAAAATCTACTTTATGCATTTGAATTAATTATTGCTCTTATTGCTATCTTTATTCTTTTTTATCAAACAATAGATTGGAAAAAAGAATATGTAAATTATCTAATGCATATATTTATTGTATTGGTAGGTGTACTCATTTTACAATTTATTTTCACCTTATTTTTAAAAGAAAGATTTGGTCAATTTATTGGTTTTGCAATGAAGCCGGGGATTGTAAACTGGGGTATCAAAAAATATGATTGTTATTTTGGTTGGGGTTCAGCAAATTCATTTGCTGGAGTTTTAACAATGTTATTACCTGCATTTTATTATTTTGCATATACAAAAAAATATGGATATTGGTTTTATATGGCCTCTTTCATTGTCATATTAGCAATTGTATTGTCACAAGGTAGAGCATCAATACTCATTTCTAGTTTATTTGCACTAACAGCAATGGTATTTTTTTCTATTAAAAAGACGCCATACAGAAAGTTTTATTGGATATTCCATGCTATTTTGATTGTATTTGCTGGCTTAATTATTATTTTCTTATTTGACAAAATAAAAGTTATTTTAGAAGAAATATTTCATCGAGGTACTAGCCTATCTGGTAGATTGGGAATTTGGATAGGTGGACTTAAAAATTTTTGGCATTATCCTATATTTGGTTCTGGTTTTTACGCACCACTTGACATTACCGATTCTTCCATTATATATGATAAGGCAACAACAGGATTAACTCCATATTTTTATCATAATATTTTCATTGAAATTATAGCAAGATTTGGTCTAATAGGTATTGTAGCTTTTGGCATACATTTTTATGAACTAGCAAGACAACTTGTAAAGACAAAAAATGTACAGAATACAACTTTTTTTTGTATACTTTTAATGATTTTACTCTGTAGCTTAGGAGATATCTTTTTCTTTAATTTATATTTTACATTCTTTTATGCTATTATTTTATTGGCGTGGACAAAAAATAGTCAATATACAACAATCAATACAAGAATAATAGAAGCAGAAGAAAAAATGATACAAGTATAATTGTGCAATATGAGGTAAATTATGCAATTTATTCCTTTTGATTTATATGTATATCGAGCAAACTTAGTAGGAGTTGCACTTCTTCCTATAAGTGTTATAGCAGCAATCATTGTACTCACATTGCATCAATTTGCAACTGCCTATATTGCTGTCCGTTGCGGAGATTTAACGCCAAAAATAAATGGTCGATTGACAATAAACCCATTAAGACATTTTGATATGATTGGACTTATTCTGTTCGCCTTTACTGGTTTTGGTTGGTCAAGACATCTTCCAATCAATCCTAACAATTTCAAAAAGTTAAAAACTGGACTTATTTTAACTTCAATTGCAGGAATTGTATTTCATATTTTGACGGCATTTATGCTTTTTCCACTCTATTTTTTAACAACGAATTTACTGCCAATAAACTTTTTTTCTGTGCAATTAAGTGGTTTGCTATGGTTTTTAATTGTCTATTCTGTTGCTTTTGCAGTATTTAATTTAATACCATTACCACCGCTAGCTGGTTGGAGATTGATTGATATTTTAGCAAAAAAACGAGGTAAAATTTTTCAATTTATAAAATATAATGGAACTACTATTTTATATTGTTTAATTGGATACCATTTTATTATAAGCACTCTACTACAATATAATTTAAAAATTGGATTATATTTATCTTATTTTGATGTTTTAGGTTATATTCGCAATATGTTGGTAAATGGCATACTGTATCCAATACAAAAATTATGGGGGCTTGTCTTTTCATTATGGCGGTAGAAAAAAAAGAATGGATAGTGGAATATACTACTTTTTTAGAAAATTTTGAAGGACCTCTTGATTTACTTTTATATCTCATAAAACAAGAAAAAGTGGAAATTAAAGATATATTTATATCCAAAGTAACAGAACAATTTTTACAATACATGTATGCATTACCATATATTGAGATTGATAAAGCAAGTGAATATTTGGCAATTGCATCTGCTATTTTAGAGATAAAATCAATAAGTCTTTTGCCCAATTTGCTACAACAAGAGGAAGAGGAAGAAAGTCGAGAAGATATATTTATTCAAGCTCTTGAAGAATATCAAATTATTAAAGAGCAGACAGTAAAATTAAAGGAACTTGAACAACTAGGGCATTATTTTAAGGAACCAGATAAAAGTGTAAATGAAACAAGAGTTGTTTATAAAGATTTACATTTAGATGGATTATTAAAAGCTTTTACAGAGCTTATGTTGCGAAAAGAAGCAGCTAGTTATGAAAAAAATAAGAAAAGAGAAATTCCAAAAGAAGTATATACCGTTCAAGATAAAATAAATCATATTTATCAAGCATTGCAAACTTGTAAAAAGCTTGAATTTGAAAATTTGTTTCATGAAGAAGCATCGAAAAGAGAAATTATAACGACCTTTCAAGCACTTTTAGAAATGCTAAAATATCAATATATTGTCATCCATCAGACGGAATTATATGGTAAAATTACCATTCAAGAAAATCAAAATAAAAGAGAGGGCTTAGAAGTTGGAGAGTTTGAAGAACTTGAAGAAATTAACTAGTGTTTTAGAATCTATTTTATTTGTTTCAGGAAATGCTGTAAATATTACAATGCTTGCTGAAAAACTACAACTTACTGAGCAAGAAATCAAAGAAGCAGCAAAGCTTTTGCAAGAGGAATATCGAAACAAAGAACATAGTGGAATACAACTTTTAATATTTAATAAAAAATTGCAATTGACAACTAATCCAGAATATAAAGAATACATAACAGCAGTATTAAATCCAATAAAAGAGCGTGAGTTTACGAAAACTATACTAGAATGTGCAGCAATTATTGCCTATAAACAACCCATAACAAAAGGAGAGTTAGAAGAGCTTAGGGGAGTCAATTCTGATTATCCAATTGCAACTTTACTGGAACTCAATATGATAGAAGCTGTAGGCAAAAAAGATACTATCGGTCGTCCAATTTTATATGCTACGACGGATACTTTTTTAAAAAGATTTCAACTGAGCAGTATACAAGATTTACCTGATTATAATACACTGATGCAGACAATTGCAAAACTTCGTGCTCCTGAGACTGAAGAAAATTATTTATATGCAAATCATGTATATAATGAAAGTAACACAGAGAATTCTGAACAACTATTAGAAAAAACGATTGCGAGTGTTGAAGAAAAGATTGAAGAATATTTTGAGGAAAACTTGCCAGATTTTTTATCAAAATTAGAGGATGAATTGATAAAAATAGAATAACATAGTTAAAGAAAGAGAAGAAGAGCTTTAGTGAAAGGCTCGTCTATTTATAATATAAAATGAAGAGAAAATATTTATTATTAGTACAACTGTAAGCATATTTAAATCCATTTGAGAATTAGTGTAGAAAATTTTATAATATGTTAGTAGTTGTCCAACAAGCTTAAGCATGAGATATTAAAATAAGCAGACGTGAAAGATATTGTTAATTTAGATAGATATAATAAAGCAAATTTTAAAACAATTATTAAATATTATGTAGAAGATGTAAGAAACTCTGTGGACAAAAATAGAAAATTATATTATTTTAAAAAAATCGTTACATTTGAGCAATATTCTATATAG